>NZ_FNAJ01000009.1:227320-317569 GCF_900101905.1 Myxococcus virescens
GCAGAAGAGGCGCGTCTTGAAGAAGAACGCCGCCTTGAAGAAGAGCGTCGTCTGGCGGAGGAGGTTCGTCTCGCGGAAGAGGCGCGGCTGGCAGAGGAAGCGCGTCTCGAAGAGGAGCGTCGTCTCGCTGAAGAGGCCCGGCTAGAAGCGGAGCGTCTGGCGGAGGAAGCTCGTCTGGCAGAAGCGGCTCTACTTGAGGCGGCGCGCCTCGCCGAAGAAGCTCGCCTGGCTGAAGAGGCTCGGCTGGCGGAAGAAGCGCGGCTCGAAGAAGAGCGTCGTCTGGCCGAAGAGGCTCGGGCTGAAGAAGAACGCCGCCTTGCAGAAGAGGCTCGGCTCGCGGAAGAGGCTCGTCTCGCGGAAGAGGCTCGTCTCGCGGAAGAGGCTCGTCTCGCGGAAGAGGCTCGTCTCGCGGAAGAAGCGCGGCTCGAAGAAGAGCGTCGTCTGGCGGCAGAGGCCCGCGTAGCGGAAGAAGCGCGGCTCGAAGAGGAGCGTCGTCTCGCCGAAGAAGCTCGTCTCGAAGAGGAGCGCCGCCTCGCGGAAGAGGCACGTCTCGCCGAAGAAGCGCGCCTCGAAGAAGAGCGCCGCCTCGCGGAAGAGGCGCAGCGTGCGGAGGCCGCTCGGCTCGAGGCAGAACGCCTGGCGGAAGAGGCGGAGCGGCTTGCGGAGGAGGCCCGTCTCGCGGAAGAGGCTCGGCTCGAGGCGGAACGCCTTGCCGAAGAAGCCCGCCTCATCGAGGAGCGCCGTCTCGCGGAGTCCGCCCGCCTTGCGAGAGAAGCCCGCCGCGCGGAGGAGATCTGGGCCGCAGAGGAGGCCCGCCTCGCAGAGGTCGCGCGCGTCGAGGCAGAGGCCCGTCAGGCCGAAGAAGCCCGCCAGGCCGAAGAACTTCGCCTGGAGGTCGAACGCCGCCGCGCCGATGCCGTCCGTCGCGGCAAGGAAGCTCGCGCCGCCGAGCAGGCCCGTCAGGCAGACGAAGGCCGTCCCACCGAAGAGTCCACGCAGTCCGACTCCATCCCCGAACTCGCGGCCGAGGACGTCGAGGCCCTCACGCTCGATGTGGGCGACATCCTGCTCACCGAGCTTCCCGCTCAGCCCTCCGGGCCGGATTCCTGGGCGGACTCCGTCCAGAACACCGGTGCATCCGACCTGGACCTGGCCGCTCTGCCCGAAAGCGCGGACGCCCTGCGCGTGGCGCGGCAGAAGGCCCAGGCCGAGCTCCTCCACGACATGGAGGAGGCCCTCCGCCGCTCGAAGTCCCAGCCGCTCGAGCCATGGCTCGCGGACGAGCCGCCCCTGTCGACACCGCCCACGCGGACGCAGGACCGCGTCCCCGTCCAGGACGAGCAGTGGCACACCGAGGCCATCTCCCTCGGCACTGCGTCCGACACCGAGTCGGAACTCCCGCTGCTGGAAGTCGAACCCGAGCCCGAGCTTTGGGCCGTCGCCGAGCCACTGCCCGCGCCAGCGACCCGTCCCGCCGCGGGCGAACCTCCGGTCCTCACGCCTGTCGCCGAAGACGACGCGGACATCCTGCTGGAGGCGACCCCCGACGAGGAGGACGATGCCAGCTGGGCCACCCAGCCGTCCTCGCCATCGCCGCGCCCGGCCGCACCCAAGACAGGGGACGAGGACCTCTGGCGCATCGTCGCCTTCGACAAGGACGAGGGCGCAGACACCCTGACGGCGTCGTTCGAGGCCGCGCTCCTCCAGGTCGATACGCACCTGGAGTCGCTCGTCCGCTCGGATGTCAATCAGGCGAACGTCGATTTCGACGAGCCTCCTGTCGAGGCCATTGTCGAGGCGACCATCGAACCGGTAGCACCCGATTCATCGGGGGCCTTCCCCGGTGACAACTCATGGCCAACTGGCCAGACTGACTGGGACGAGCCGTCCGGAGACCTGGACGACTGGGACTTTGACGAGGACGACTTGGCGGCAGATCCCTCCAACCCCGACGAGGCAGCAAAGCTCCGGCGGCAGCGTCTCCTGCGCCGCGCCATGGAGAACATGGGGGTCCTCGGTGGGCGCCCGCCCTCCGCACCGGGCGCCACGCCCTCGCCCACGAGCGAACCCGCCGCCGCCCCGGCCCCCGCGGCCTCCGAGCCACCCAGGCCCGACGAGGCCCGCCTGGCCCAGCAGCTCGAGCAGCGCTTCGCGGACGTCCAGGCCAAGCGAGACCACTTCTACGTGCTCGGCGTTTCGCAGGACGCCTCGCGCGACCAGGTGAAGAGCGCCTTCCTCAACCTGGCCAAGATCTTCCATCCGGACCGCCTGCCGCCGTCGCTGCCCCACATGGCGCCGAAGATCACCGCCGTGTTCGAAGCCATCCGAGAGGCCTACGAGGTCCTCTACGACGACACCCGGCGCAAGACGTACCAGCAGAACCTCCAGGCCCAGCAGACCCTGCCCAAGGCGCCCGCGTCCGCGCCGACCGCTCCGGTGCTCCGCCCGCAGGGCCGCGCCGACAGCAACGCTGACGACCTCTACAAGATGGGCGAGGTCTTCTTCCGCAAGCGCGACTTCACCACGGCCTCCGACCACTACGACCGCGCCCACGCGCTGGAGCCCAAGCCCCTGTATCTGGCTGCTCGGGCCTGGGCCATCTACATGGACCCGGCGCGCAAGGCGGACATGGCCAAGGCCAAGCAGATGATGGTGGACGCGGTGCGCGCCGACCCGAATTGTGATCGGGCGCACTACCAGCTCGGCGTCATCGCCCGGGTCGAAGGCGACATGGACCGCGCGGAGCGTTGCTTCCGCGAGGCCGTGCGCGCCAACCCCAAGCACCTGGAGGCGAACCAGGAGCTGCGGCTCATCGACATGCGCAAGAAGAACCCTCCGAAGAAGGGAGGCTTCTTCCGCTGACGCGGCAGGCCTCACGCTGGGTACGGGTGCTTCAGCCCGGCCCGTTTTGACTCTCCCCCGCACCTGACTCGAGCCGCCTGTCCAGCAGGAGGCCAGTCAGGTTCCCCACCGGCCCCAGCCATTGACATGCCTGGAAAGCGGGCAGGATGCTCCCGCGTCAGGCTCCCTGGGCCGTCTGCAGTGACGAAAGGCATGGAACGTGGCCAAGCAGCACCTGCTCCTGGTCGATGGTGACGCGAAGAGCCTCCGGGTCATGGAGGTCAGCCTGAAGAAGGCCGGCTTCTCCGTGACGACGGCCATTCACGGCAAGGATGCGCTCGAGAAGGTCCAGATCAGCCCTCCGGACCTCGTGCTCGCGGACACGAAGATGCCGGAGATGGACGGCTTCGAGCTGTGCAAGACACTCAAGTCCGACGAGCGCTTCAAGTTCATCCCGTTCGTCTTCCTGACGAGTCAGAAGTCGGTCGAGTTCAAGGTGCGCGGCCTGGAGCTTGGCGGTGACGACTACCTGACCAAGCCGATCTACATCAAAGAGATCGTCACCCGCGTGAAGATGATCCTCCAGAAGGCGGAGAAGGAGAGGATCGAGAAGCGGGAGACGACGAAGGGCGGTTTCGCCGGCAGCCTCGCCGACATGGGCGTGGTGGACCTGGTGCAGACCTTCGAGATTGGCCGCAAGACGGGTCTCATCAACATCCAGGGCGAGCGCACCGGCACCGTCTACTTCAAGGACGGACGCGTCATCGACGCGGAGCTGGGGCGGCTCAAGGGCGAGAACGCCTTCTACCGGATGCTGAACACCTTCGAGGGCCAGTTCGAGGTGCAGTTCAGCGCGCTGGACCGTCCGGAGCGCATCGAAATCTCCACGCAGGGCCTGCTGATGGAGGGCATGCGCCGCCTCGACGAGTGGGGCCGCATGCTCGAGCAGCTGCCCCCGCTCGAGACGGTGTTCGAGATTGACTACCACCAGCTCGCCGACCGCCTGTCGGAGATTCCGGACGAGGTGAACGGACTCCTGCGGCTCTTCGACGGCAAGCGCGCGTTGAGCCGCGTGGTGGAGGACTCGGACTTCGAGGACCTGGCCGCGCTGGGCATCATCAGCAAGCTGTACTTCGAGGGCCTCATCCGCGAGCTGGGCAACGCGCCGCAGGAGCCGGTGCAGAGCAGCAAGCCCGGCATCGAGCAGTGGCTCAACACCGCGCCGCCCGCCAGCGCGACCGTGGAGCCCGCGCCTCCCGCGCCGGAGAGCCCACCGCAGCCCGTTCCCGAAGCCGCCGTTCCCGAAGCGGCCCCCGAGCCCGTGGCCGCCGCGCCGGAGCCTTCTCCGCGGCCCATGCCGCAGAGCGTGCTCGCGCCTCCCGCGGGCGTGGAGGACGAGCCGGCCGCGCCGCCGCCCGCCGCGCCTGCGCAGCCCGCCAACGTGGTCGTCTTCCACGCGCGGCCCAAGCGCTCGGACACGCCTGAGTACACGCCCGAAGTTCCGGTGACCGAGCCGGTCCCGGAGGTCCCCGCGCAGGAGGCTTCGGCGTTCCTGGTCGAGCCGCCGCCGGCCCACCGCGCCGTGGAGCACGCACGCCGCAGCCTGCTGCTGGACTGGAGCCGGGTGGACACCGAGGGCATCAGCGCGCCCACCACGTGGGGGCCGGGCTCTGGCTGGTCGCACACGCCGCGGGCCCATGGCGCCGCCTCCTCCGCCTTCGCCGCGAGCGCGCCCGCCTTCGAGCCCGCGCCCTCGCCGCGTGCCCCCATCTTCGGTGGCGCGGCCGTGGCACCCAATCCGTTCCCGCCCGTGCCCCCGCCGACGCCGGCACCGCCGTCATCCGAGGTGACGCTGGTGAGTGGCAGCGGCTACGTGACGCCGCCCATCCCGTCGGTGCAGGTCGATGCGGAGTTCGTGGCCGAAGAGGTCCCCGCCACGCCCCAGCTCGCGCTGCCGCCCTATTCGGGCCACGGCGTGCCCGAACTGTCCGCCGAGCCGCCCACGCCCAGCGCGCCACTGGCCAGCACGGTCGAACCGTCTCTCGCATCCCCGGTGCCGGCTGTCGTGGAGACGCAGCCCGCCGAGCCGGCCGCCACCGCGTCCGCGACGCCCGGGGAGATTGCCCCGGATGCCTCCGCGACGCCCGCGGACGCCGGAGTCGTCACGTCCGTGAAGGCAGCGGACGCCGCCCCGGTTGCGCCCGCGACGCCCGTTTCTTCCGTGCAGTCGGCCGAAAGGAAGCCGGCGGCCACTCACACCAGCGACGCAGCCGTGGCCAATGCGGGGCGCTCCAGTCGCACCGGGCTCATCATCGGCGCGGCGGTGGTCCTCATCGGCGCGGTCGCGGCCGTTGTCGCGGGGACGGGCAGCGGTCCGTCGGAGACGCCTCCGTCGAAGCCTCCCGTGGTGGAGACGCAGGCGCCCGTGAACGACGCCGCCAGGCCGACGCCACCTCCGGAGAAGGCGCCACCGCTGGAAGAGGCCACGGCCAAGGCCCCCGAGGCTCCGCCGGAGCCGCCCGCCGCTACACCGGATGCGGGCACGGCCATTGCCGAGGCGCCGAAGCCGCCCGAAGCGACCCCCACCGAGACCACCACTCCGTCTGCGCCCGCCGTGGATCCGGAGGTCGAGTTCGCCACGTTGGTGAAGCAGGCGAAGGCGGCCATCGTCAGTCAGCGGTTCCGGTCGGCGGCAGGAAGCTATCGCAAGGCGCTGGCGCTCAAGCCGACGGCCACGGAGGCGAAGGCGGGCCTGGGCATCGCGCTGGTGAACGGCTTCACCACGGACGGGGCCTACCGTGAGGCGGCCAAGCTGTTGCAAGAGGTCGTCAAGGAAGAGGGCTCCAACGCCCGTGCCTGGCTGTCGCTGGGCATGGCGCTACAGTTCACCGGCAAGAATTCCCAGGCGGCCGACGCCTACAAGCAGTACTTGTTGCTGGAACCGACGGGGTCTTCCGCCGAAGAGGTCCGCACGTTGCTCAGGGGGCTGGGCAACTGAGCGGGGGCGGCCCCACTTCCTTCATTGGCCCCCTGAGAAGTGAGCCGCCTTGCTCGTCCTAGGACTGGAAACCTCGTGTGATGAGACTGCTGCCGCCGTCGTGGAGGACGGCCGCCGCGCGTTGTCGGATGTCGTCTCCACGCAGGTGGACATCCACCGGCGGTGGGGTGGGGTGGTGCCGGAGCTGGCCAGCCGCAACCACATCGTCCAGGTGCTGCCCGTCGTCCACGAGGCGCTGACGCGGGCGAACAAGACGCTCGACGACGTGGACCTCATCGCCGTCACGTCCGGCCCGGGCCTCATCGGCGCGCTGCTGGTGGGCGTGCAGGTGGCCAAGGGCCTGAGCTTGGCGACGGGCAAGCCCTTCGTGGGCGCCAACCACCTGGAGGGCCACCTGCTGGCCATCCGACTGCTGGAGGTGGCGCCGGAGCCGCCGTTCCTCGGGCTCGTTGTCTCTGGTGGGCACACCAGCCTCTACGAGGTGCAGGCCTACGGGCAGTACCGGCTGGTGGGCAGCACGCGCGACGACGCGGCCGGCGAGGCGTATGACAAGACCGCTCGCATCCTCGGCCTGCCATATCCGGGTGGGCAGCCCATCGACCAGCTGGCGCAGCAGGGGAACCCGGAGGCCATCCGCTTCCCGCGCGCGCTGCCGGGCGACAACTTCGACGTGTCCTTCTCCGGGCTGAAGACGGCGGTGCTGCACCACGTGCAGAAGCACGGCGTGCCGCAGGGGCAGGCGCTGGCGGATTTGTGCGCGTCCTTCCAGGAGGCCGTGGCGGACGTGCTGTCGAAGAAGCTGGTGGCCGCCGCGCGCCGGTTGGGCCACAAGCAGCTGGTGCTGTGCGGCGGCGTCGCCGCGAACTCACGGCTGCGGGCACTGTGTCAGGCGCGGGCCGAGGAGCGGGGGTTGAACATGTTCCTGCCCCCGGTGCGGCTGTGCACGGACAATGGCGCCATGATTGCGGTGGCGGGGTATGAGGCGTACCGCCGCGGCCTGCGCGGAGATTTCCGCCTCGCCGCCGACCCGGCCTGGCGCATGTAGAGGGGAGCAGACGGGTGGAATCGCCTAGAGACATCCTCAAGCGGCATGGCCTGCGCGCCAAGTACAGCTGGGGGCAGAACTTCCTCGGAGACGAGGACGCGCTGGAGGCCATCGCCGACGCGCTGAACCTGCGCGCCGATGAGCCGGTGGTGGAGCTGGGCCCGGGCCTGGGCCACCTCACGCGCTTCCTGGCCGCCACCGGGGCTCGCGTCACCGCCGTGGAGCGGGACCGGGACATGGTGATGGTGCTGGAGAAGGAAGCCATCCCCGGCGTGCGTGTGGTGTCCGGCAACGCGGCCACGGTGGACTTCGCCCAGGTGGCTGGCGCGCCCGACGTCGCGGTGGCGGGAAACCTCCCGTACCACCTCACCAGCCCCATTCTCTTCCGAGTGTTGGAGCAGCGGGCCCATGTCTCGCGGGCGGTCTTCACGCTCCAGAAGGAAGTGGTGGAGCGGCTCGCCGCGGAGCCCGGCAACCGAGACTACGGCCTGCTGACGGTGCTGCTGGGCATGCACTACGACGCGGACAACGTCCTCACGCTGGAGGCCTGGCGCTTCCATCCGCCCCCGAAGGTGGACTCCGCGGTGCTGCGGCTCACCCGCCGCAAGTCGCCGCGCGCGCCCATCATCGACGAGGCCCGCTTCACCCGCGTGGTGAAGGCGTCCTTCGCGCACCGGCGCAAGACGCTCATCAACTCCATCAAGTCGGACCCGACGCTCGGGACGACGGAGACGCTCATCGCCGCCCTGGAGGCCGCGGGGGTGGATCCGCAGCGCCGCGCGGAGACGCTGACTCCCGAGGAGTTCGCCGCCATCGAGCGCGCGCTCGGCCCCGTGACGCCGGCTTCGGCCACGCCCGCGGAGTAGGGCGCCGCTAGCGTCCGCGCATGCCCAGTGCCTGGAGCAGGCCGCCTTGCTGCTCCAGGTAGGCGAAGAACTCGGCTTCGGGGATGCGCATCCGGGCGAGCACGCCGCGGAGGATGTCCTCCACGGTGCCGTCCTGCCGGCGCTTCAGCTCCATGGCCGTCTTGAGCAACACCACGCCATAGAGCGGATCCGGCTCCACGGGAGGTGTGGGCGCTCGCTGGGTGGGCGTGCTCTGGCGGGCCTCTTCCAGCCGCACCACTGTCTTCGCCCGCTGTCTGCCGCTCATGTCCGGAGACCACCCCGCGCACACGCCAAGAAGTCGCGCGGACCGTAGGAGATGCGTCTCGGAGCGTCAAGGGACGCGGGACGCCGTGGAAAATTGCCGGATTCCAGCGGCCGTGTTGTGTTATCCGCCCGCGTGCGTGGCCGCGCCTTCGCGCGATGTCTCGCGCGCGCGGTCTCAAAGCGCATTCCGCGGGCGGGAGGCCTCGGGCGGATGGACTACCGGTATATCGTGGTGGAAGGGCCCATTGGCGTGGGCAAGACGAGCCTCTCCAACATCCTCGCGGAGCGTCTGGCGGGACGGCGCATCCTCGAAGTGGTGGAGGAGAACCCCTTCCTTTCCAGCTTCTACACGGACCGGCAGAAGTTCGCGTTCCAGACGCAGATCTTCTTCCTGCTGTCGCGCTTCCGTCAGCAGCAGGAGCTGTTCCAGCAGGACCTCTTCAGCTCGATGACGGTCAGCGACTACCTGTTCGCCAAGGACCGCATCTTCGCGCACCTCAACCTGGACGCGCACGAGCTGGCCCTCTACGAGCGCGTCTTCGAGGCGCTGGGGCCCCGCGTGGCCAAGCCGGACCTGGTCATCTACCTCCAGGCCCGCCTGGACGTGCTCCTGCACCGCATCAAGAAGCGCGGCCGGGAGTTCGAGCGCAAGTTCGACCCCACGTACCTGGAGGGGCTCGTCCACTCCTACAACAACTTCTTCTTCCACTACACGGACACCCCGCTCCTCGTCGTGGATACCTCGGACATCGACTTCGTGAATGTCGAGGCAGACAGGGAAGACCTGCTTGCCACCATCCGGAAGGCGAAGCCGGGCACGCAGCATTACGTTCCGAAGGCTTCCCGCCGGGGCTGAAAGTCAGGCTCCTGGTGGGACGTCCGCCTTCAATGCCCCCACGACAGGCGCGGGGGCGTTAGAGTGCGGTGGCGGGCCCAGGGCTCCCGGCGATCCCCAGTGGGGACGGCGAGGCGCGAATGGGCCCGTCAGGCCGTTCAACCCGTAGCCAATAGGAGGTGAACCGTGAAGGACAAGGTCACCATCCACACGCTGAAGCGCTTCAAGCAGATCGGTCAGAAGATCTGCATGGTCACCGCTTACGACGCCACGTTCGCCCACATCCTCGAAGAGGCCGGCGCGGACGTGCTGCTGATAGGCGACTCGCTGGGCATGGTCATCCAGGGGCATGACTCCACGCTGCCGGTGACGATGGACCAGATGGTCTACCACACGGCCGCCGTGGCCCGTGGCGCGCGCCGGGCGCACGTCGTGGCCGACCTGCCGTTCATGAGCTACCAGGTGTCGAACCAGGAAGCGGTCCGCAACGCGGGCCGGCTGGTGGCGGAAGGCGGCGCGGGCAGCATCAAGCTGGAGGGCGGCGCTGAGTTCGCGGACACGGTGCGGGCCATCGTCCGCGCGAGCATCCCCGTCATGGGACACCTGGGGCTGACGCCGCAGTCCGTCCACAAGATGGGCGGCTACGTCGTCCAGGGCCGCGGCGAGGACCAGGCGCGGCAGATTCTGGAGGACGCGCTGGCGCTGGAGCAGGCCGGGGCCTACGCGCTGGTGCTGGAAGGCGTGCCCATGGACCTGGCGCGCACCGTGACGCAGCGCCTGTCCATCCCCACCATCGGCATTGGCGCCGGCGTGGACTGCGATGGCCAGGTGCTCGTCTGCTACGACCTGCTGGGCATGAACCCGGACTTCAAGCCGAAGTTCGTGAAGCGCTACGCCAACCTCCACGGCTCGATTACCGAGGCCGCGGGCGCGTACTTCGCGGAGGTCCGCCAGGGCGCGTTCCCGGACGAGGAGCACTCCTTCAAGGCGACCAAGAACATCCGGCTGGCGCCGGGGGCTCCGGCTCCGGCGGCCCGGGTGGAGCCGTCCGCGCCCGCCGAGGCGGGCGACAAGCTGGGCCCCGTCTACGGGAGACCCGCCTAGTCATGGCTCCCGCCGTCCTGAAAACCATTGCGGACGTGAAGGACTGGACGGCGGGGCTGCGCCGGGAGGGGCACCGGCTCGCGCTGGTGCCCACCATGGGCTTCCTGCATGAAGGTCACCTCTCGCTCATTCGCGAGGGGCGGCGCCGCGCGGACGTGGTGGCCGTGTCCATCTTCGTGAACCCCACGCAGTTCGGGCCGAAGGAGGACTTGTCCCGCTACCCCCGCGACTTCGAGGGTGACGTCGCCAAGTGCATCAGCGCGGGCGCGCAGGTCATCTTCGCGCCCGCGGGCCCGGAGGTGATGTACCCGCAGGGCTACCAGACGTATGTGGAGGTGACGGACGTCAGCCAGGGCCTGTGCGGGGCCCGGCGTCCGGGGCACTTCCGCGGGGTGGCCACCGTCGTCACGAAGCTGCTGACGCTGTTCCGCCCGGAGGTGGCGCTCTTCGGGGAGAAGGACTACCAGCAGCTCCAGGTCATCCGGGCGCTCAACCAGGACCTGCACCTGGGCGCGGACATCGTCGGCATGCCGACGGTGCGCGAGCCGGACGGCCTGGCGATGAGCAGCCGCAATGCCTACTTGTCCCCCGAGGAGCGGCAGCGGGCGCTGGCCCTGTCCCGGGGGCTCAAGGCCGCCCAGGCGCTGCTGCGCGAGGGCACGCGGGAGTCGGAGCCCCTGGTGGCGGCCGTCCGGCGCGAATTGGAGGCGGCGGGGCTCCAGGAAGACTACGTGGAACTGGTGGATGCGGAACGGCTGACGCCTCTGGCTTCGGTGGCGCCCGGGCAGCCTGCCCGGTTGCTCGTCGCGGCCTTCAGTGGCACGACGCGCCTCATCGACAACATGCAGTTGGGTGGTGAGGAGAACGCGGGACGCGTATGACATCCGGAGGGAAGTCAAAGGGAGTGGGCAGTGAGCCCGGCGTGAGGGTCATCGCGGAAAACCGTCGTGCGCGTTTCGACTACACGGTCGACGAAAAGCTGGAGGCCGGGCTGGCGCTCACGGGGAGCGAGGTGAAGTCTCTGCGAGACGGAATCGCCAATCTGTCGGACGCCTACGCGCTCCCCAAGGGGGACGAGCTCTTCCTGCTCAACGCGAACATCGGCTCCTACAAGGCGGCGAGCTTCTTCGACCACCTTCCCACTCGGGGCCGCAAGTTGTTGATGCACCGAGGAGAAATCGACCGTTGGACGGCGAAGGTGCGTGAGCGGGGTTATTCGATCATCCCGCTTGTGCTGTACTTCAGGAACGGCCGTGCCAAGGTGGAGCTGGGGCTCTGCCGGGGCAAGACGCACGAGGACCGGCGCCACGACATCAAGGAGCGGGAGACGAAGCGGGAGATGGACCGGGCGATGCGCCGACGTTGAGAGGGGCGCCCGAAGTTCTTTCGCCGTACACCGATGGACGACAAGAAGGTTCTCGACAAGAAGGAGCGGCTGCTGGCCGCGCTCGACCAGGGCATGGTGATGATTCACCTGGACGCGCGTCGTCCGGGCGTGCTCGTCCCAGCCTCCGTCAAGACGGAGGCGCACCTGCGCCTCAATCTCTCGTACCGGTTCGACCCACCGGACCTCACGGTGGGCGAGTGGGGCGTGCGCTCCACGCTGAGCTTCTCCGGCTCGCGCTTCACCATCGCGGTGCCGTGGTCGGCGTTGTTCGCCATCGCCAGCCACGTGACGAAGGAGTTCTGGATGTACCCGGAGGACATGCCGCCGGAGTTGCTCCAGCAGACGGCCGCGTCACGTCCGGCGCAGCCCCTGCCCGTCGCTCCCGTGCCGGTGGCGGCGGAGCGCCCGCGCACCTTCCTCCGGGAAGTGCAGGGCGAGCGGCGCGATGAGCCGCCCGCGGATGTTCCGCCCGCGGACGGACCGCCGGACGAGCCGCCGCCGCGTCGTGGCCACCTGCGCCTGGTGAAGTGAGGCGCGTTCAGCGCTTCAGCTTCGCCTCGATGTGGGCGGCCTCGCCGCCGGAGAACGTCCCCTTCCATGTACGGTGGCCTTTGAGCCGGACCTGGATGGGGACGCGTCCCGCTGGAAAGCGGTTCTCGAGCAGCAGCGGCGTCGTCCCCAGCTCCGCGTCTCGGACCCAGACGGTGGCTCCAGGCGGGTCGCTGTCGATGCGCAGCATCGGGGCCGACAGGCGGAGCCCCGTCGCCGACATCACCCGAATGAGCAGGGTGGAGCGCTGAGGCCACAGCCAGATGCCGGTGCCCACCAGCAGCGCCACGAGCAGCAGTCCCAGTGCCCGTTTCAGGCGCGAGCGCCGGAGGAGGGCGGCCTCATCGGGCCAGTCGCTCGCTGGTGAGGGCGGCCGCTCCGCCAGCTCCAGTGCATCGGCGTCGGTCTGGAGCACGCTCTTCGCTCCCGGCGTGACGTGTGTCTGGGGGACACTCTCCGCGAGCGTCTGATGCGCGGTGAGCTCGAGGCCCGCGGATGGCGCGAAGGCGCCCGGAGCGGTGGGCGTGCGAGGCGTTGCCGCCGCGCCCGTCGAGGCATCCGGCCACATCGCGCAGTGTGAGCACCGCGCTCGGGGCGAGGAGAGCACGTGGTTGCATCGAGGGCAGCGATGCACCATCCGCCCACTGACGCTGAGCGCCGCGCCGCCCGGCATGGAGAGAGGCTCTTCTTCCGGCGCAGCGGCCTCGGCGGGCGACGGCGTCTGCACGGCCATCGCCAGCGAACCCGCGTCAGCCTGTGCCTGCGTCACGGGGGGCCTGGCCGCCGTTGCCTGTTCACTCAGGGGCGGCGGCAATCCCAGCCCGCGAAGGAACGCGGCCAGCGTCTGCGACGTCGCGGGCTCGCCGGCTTGGGCCAACCACCGGGCAAAGCCTTGGGCCAGTGACTCCGGCGAGTGGAAGCGCTCCTGGGGCGCCCTCGCCAGCATGCGAATGACGGCGCCCGCCAGGGGTGTGGGCACGCCCGGCGGTGGCTCCACGGGCCGCGTCAGGATGGCGTAGGCCACCGCGCTCGCGTCCTGCTCGGTGTGGAACGGATGCCGCCCCGTGAGCAGCTCGTAGAACACGATGCCCAGGGAGAACTGGTCGCTCGCGGCGGTGGCGGGAGCGCCTTGCAGCACCTCGGGCGCGGTGTACGCCTCCTTCCCTCGGAAGACGCCGGGCGCGGTGTGGGCCGGGCCGGCCATCCGCGCGATGCCGAAGTCCGTCAGCTTCACCTCGCCCTCGCGAGACACCAGCACGTTGGAGGGCGACACGTCGCGGTGGGCCACCATCACCGGCCGCCCGTCATGCACCTTCCGGTAGGCATGGCCGAGCCCCGCCAGGGCCTGATGGACGATGAAGGCGGCCAGGTGCGGAGGGAAGCGCACGCCCCGGAGCGCGGCCGAGCGCAGCAGCACGCCCAAGTCCCACCCGTCCACCAGTTCCATCACCAGGAAGAGCCCTTCGGGGCCCTGGCCCACGTCATGGACGGTGGCGATGTTCTGGTGTTGCAGCAGCGTGGCCAGCCGGGCCTCTGCCAGGAACATGCGCGCGATGTCCGGCTCGCGAGCCAGGTGGGGGAGCACCCGCTTGATGGCCACCGGCCGCTCGAACCCCTCCGCGCCGCGCGCGACGCCGAGGAAGAGCTCCGCCATGCCTCCAGAGGCCAGCGGGCGAACGAGCCGGTAGCGTTCGTTCACGGAGCGCTCAGGCGGCGGGCTGGGTGATGTCGCGCAGCAGCTTCCAGGGATAGATGCCGGTGGTGTGGCCGTCGCTGAAGCTGAAGGCCAGCGCGTAGTTGCCCACGGGCTGCACCTGCTTGATGCGCAGGTCGGCGGGGACCTTCGACGGGTCCAGCGTCCGCTTGTTCGTCCATTCGTCCACGCACGCGGCGCAGGGGCACTGCTGGCGCAGCACCTGTGCGGTGGCGCCCGTCTTCACCCCGTCGTCCCACGTCAGGTCCAGGCGCGCGCCATCCGAGGACAGCTGTGCGTCCGTCGCGGTGACGGCTTGGGGGGCGGGCTTGATGCGGTCCCAGAAGCTCAACGTTTCACCTTCCAGAGTCTCAACAGTCTTGCGCCCTCCCTACCATCCTTCGGCCCTCAGGAGGCGAGCTTCACGGGCAGCCGGTGGCCCTCCAGCCGCACGCCCTGCTTCGCCAGCACCTGCTTCAGGGCCTGGACGACCTTCGGGTCCAACTGGGCGCCGCTGAGGTTGTCGAGGATTTCCATCGCCTTCTCCAACGGCATGGCCTTCTGGTACGGGCGGGTGGAGGTGCAGGCGTCGAAGGTGTCCGCGCACGCGACGATGCGGGCCAGCAGGGGAATGTCCTCGCCCTTGAGCTTGTCCGGGTAGCCGGTGCCGTCCCAGCGCTCATGGTGGTGGCGGACGCACGCGCGCACCGCGCCCAGGAAGCTCACCGGACCGATGATGGCGTCACCGATGGCGGGGTGCTCGCGCATGATGGCCATCTCCTGGTCCGTGAGCTTCGTCTGCTTGCAGAGGATGGACTCCACGATGCCAATCTTCCCGATGTCGTGGAGGATGCCGCCGTACTGCAGCTGCCGCAGCTCGCGCTCGGTGAGGCTCAGCTCCCGGCCAATCTGCACGGAGACGTCGCCCACGCGCTGGCTGTGGCCGCGGGTGTACGCGTCCTTCGAATCGATGGAGTTCGCCAGCGCGACGATGGTCTCCAGGTAGCCCTTCTCCAGGCTCTCATAGAGGCCGCGGTTCTCCATGTCGTACGCGAGCAGCTGCTTGCTCATGTAGTTGAACGTCTGCGCCAGCTCGCCCAGCTCGTTCTTCTGCTGGATGTCCACCTCGACGCCGAACTTGCCGTGCGCCAGCTCCAGCGCGCCGCTGATGAAGCCCTTGAGCGGCCGGGTGAGGTTCCGCGAGAAGAGCGCCGCCAGCACCACCGCCACCAGGATGGCCGCCCCCAGACCCAGGAGGATGCGCTGCTCCATGGTGTCCACCTGACGGTAGGCGTGCTCCACGGGTTGTTCGGAGACGATGGCCCAGCCCGTCTCGGGCAGCACCGTGTACGCGGCCACCACCGCGTCCCGGCCCTCGCCGAAGTTGCCGACGTGGAACAGCTCCATGTCCGACTTGCCCACCAACTGCTTCAGCAGGTGCGCCACCGGGCCGCGCTGCGCCACGTCCTCGCCCAGGCCGGCGACGCCGCCACCGCCCGCCACGAGGTGTCCGTGCCGGTCCGCCAGATAGGCGAAGCCGGTGCTGCCCACGCGCTCCTGCTCCAGCATCTTCCGCAGGTCGGCCAGGGACAGGTCCGCCGCGATGTACCCCCGGACGGGCTCGCCCAGGGGGAAGGCCAGCGTCAGCACCGGCTCGCTGCCCTGCGGGTCCTTCACCACGTCCGCGTAGCGCACGCCCTCGATGTTCTCGAGCAGCGCCCGCGCGCGCTCCTCATGTCCGGCCAGCGCGGTGGGCGGCACGTCGTGCTTGGAGAAGGCCTGGAGTCCCGGCAGCCGCTGGCGGTTGGCGTCGAACACGGTGAGCGCCAGCACATCGCGCCGCTGGTTGAGCACCGAGGCCAGGTGCGTCTGCTGCGCTTCCAGGGGCAGGCCGAAGAAGCCGGGCACGCGGGCCAGGCCCAGCACCGCGTCGGTGGGCTCGCCGAGGAAGATTTCGGCCTTGAGGCGCAGCTGCTTCACGCGCTCCTGTGCCAGTTCCTGGGCGTCGCGCACCAGGAGCTCCCGGGTGTGGGAGACGGAGAGCCACCCCACCATCAGCGTGGGGACGACGCCCACCACCAGCATCAACAGGAGGATGGCTTTGAACAGGCGCACGGCGTGGCTCCTCCAGGGGTTACTGCCACTGGCCCTTCTTCACTTCGAGTTTGAGGCGCTCGGACACCAGCTCGAAGTGCCTGGGCGCGCTGGGCTCGGACGGGCCCGCGGGTCCCACCGCGCGCACCGTCCACCGGTAGCTTCCCGCGGGTAGCACTGGCAGCTTCGCTTCCAGGCTGGTGACTGTCTGGGTGAAGACGGCGCGTTGCTCCTGCGCGCGCGACACTTCCACTTCATAACGTTCCGCGCCCCGAACAGCCTCCCAGGTCAGCTTCACCGGGCCCAGGTGCCCGTCCCGGTCGGGGCGCCGCTTCAGGCGCGCGGAGTCCTCCGGTTGCCCGGGGCTGGGAGCCACCAGCGGCCGAAGGGGCGCGGGGGGCGGATGGCCCTTCTCCACGCGGATGGATTCACCCTTGGCGACGGGCTGGGTGACGCCCTCGGCCTCCACGCGGACCGGCGGGCCGTGCTTCACGGTGACGGTGGTGCTGTCGCCGTCGCCCACTTCCACGGAGAACGCGGAGGACTGCGGTGAGCGGTCCGCCGCCACCAGCTTCCCCACGGCATTGGCCTCTGAGGCCGCCTGCGTGTAGCGCGCCTCGCGGAAATGGGACTCCGCGACCTTCAATCGGGAGGAAACCGCAGGGGGGACGCTCGCATCCTTCAAGCTGGCCACCAGCGTGCGCGCCGTCTCCAGGGCCTTCTGCGCCAGCACGCGCTCATGGCCGGGCACCTTCAGCCGGGTCCCCGCCGCCACGTCGTCCGAGGAAAGTCCGTTGAGTGCGCGCAGCTCCCCCGCGGCGCGCGCGTCGCCCAGGGTGCGCTGGGCCACCTGGCGCAGGGATTCGTTGGGGCCCACCACCACGGTGCCCGGGGGCGTCGTGCCCAGCCATGTGAGGAGGAGGAGCGCCGCCTTCATTGGAAGACAATCTCCCTTCCCGCCTGGATGGTGGCGGACGGCGTGGTGACGGACAGGGACTGGGTGGCGGGCTTCTCCAGCTCCGCGTCGATGCGGCCCCGCAACACGGTGAGGTCCGTGCGCTGCTGGCCGGGGCGGGTGCGCGTCTCCGCGATGCTGATGAGCGAGTCCCCGGTGAGGTGCACCGTGCTGCCGTTGGCGGCGAAGACGATGTCGGTGCCGGCGCCCGCCTCGGTGCGGACCTTGTCATTCTCGTAGAGCGGCTGGCCTTCCCGGGCGGGGCTCCACTCGTCGGCCGTGGCGCGCTTGATTTGGACGCCGCCCTTCATGGCTCGCAGGTGTGCGCGGTGCGTGGCCACCGCGGGAGGCGTTGCCGCGTCGGGCGCGGACGGACGCTCATCGGCGGTGCAGCCGGCGGGGAGGGCCGAAAGCGCGAGGGCAAGCAACATGGGAGACCAGCGTCGTCCGTTCACGAGAGGAGTTCCGGGGGACCCGAAGTCTATCGAAGGTGGACCCGAGGGGGGGCGGGCCTGGGTACACGCACGCTAGTCCAAACGGCGGTGCTCCAGGCAGGGGAGGTTGCGTCGGATGCGTGCTTGCAGCTCCGGGTCCACCGGCGCCAGCGCCAGCCCCTCGCCCTCGGAGGCTCGCGCCGTCACCAGTCCCCACGGGTCCACCACCAGGGCGTGGCCATAGGTGACGCGGTTGGCGGAGTGCCGGCCTCCCTGGGCGGGCGCCAGCACGTACGCCTGGTTCTCGATGGCGCGGGCCCGCAGGAGCACTTCCCAGTGGTCCTTGCCCGTCATGAGGGTGAAGGCCGCCGGGACCGCCAGCAGTGTGGCGCCTTCGCGGGACAGCCGCCGGTACAGTTCGGGGAATCGCAGGTCGTAGCAGACGGACAGCCCCAGCCGGCCGACCTCCGTCTCCGCGGAGACCACCTCCGTCCCCGGCGCCACCGCCACGGACTCCTGATAGGTCGCACCATCTCCCACCTCGACGTCGAAGAGGTGGATTTTCCGGTACACGGCCAGCCGCTCGCCGCCGGGGCCGAAGAGGACGCTGGTGTTGTAGAGGCGCCTACCCGGCGCGCCCGTCTCCAGCACGCTACCGGCCAGCAGCGTCACCTTCAGCTCCCGGGCCAAGCCGGCCATCCGGGACAGCGTCGGACCGTCGAGCCCCTCGGCGGCGTCCTGCCGCTCGGGTTCCGGCCCCATCCAGGAGAAGTTCTCGGGGAGGCCCACCAGCCGGGCACCCAGTGCGGCGGCGCGCCGGACGAGCCGGGTCGCGGCTTCCAGGTTATGGGCCTTGTCGGCGGTGGACACCATCTGCGCGGCGGCGATGAGGTGCATGGGCGCGTTATAACCCCCATGGGGCCTCGGAACCCCTGGGAATTCCTCGCCCTGCCGGGCGGGTTTCACCCGGAGCAGGAGGGCGCGTCCTTCCTTTACACCCCGACGGGGCGTGTGCTACGGACGCCCCCGACATTTTTCGATGAAGCACTTCGAAAAGTGGGCCGCGTGCCCGCTTTTCGTGTTTTTGGAGACTGGTTTCCCGCTTATGTCGGAGAAGAACCTCAAGCAGACGGTGGAGGAGCGGGCCTTGGCCCTGCTCGAGCCCATTGTCGCGGGTGAAGGCCTGGAGCTCGTGGACCTGGAATTCCTCCGGGAGCGCGAGGGCTGGGTGCTCCGGTTGTTCATCGACAAGCCGGGTGGCCGCGTAGGGCTGGACGAGTGCACCCAGGTGTCGCGCGCGGTGGATCCGTCGCTCGACGTGGAGGACTTCATCCCCCACGAGTACAACCTGGAGGTTTCCAGCCCCGGAGTGGACCGTCCGCTGAGGAAGCCGGCGCACTTCGAGCGGGTGAAGGGACAGAAGGTGAAGGTGAAGACGTTCGGCCCGGTGGGAGAGCCCCCGCGCAAGAACTTCACCGGCACGCTGACCGAGGTGGCAGGCGACGGAATCTCGGTGGAGGTGGAAGGGGCCGGAACCTTCCACATCCTCTTCAAGGACATCGCCAAGGCGAACCTGGAGTTCCAGTTCTAGACGTCGACATACAGGGTGCCCCTCCGCGCGAGGGCGCCCGTGGACCCTTTTAGGAGAAGACCATGCCCACGCAGCAAGCCAACCCGAGTGTCAACCTCAACCTCGTCCTGGACCAGGTCGCCAAGGACAAGGGCATCGACCGGGCTGTGCTGATTGCCACGCTCGAAGACGCGATGAAGACCGCGGCCAAGAAGCACTTTGGCCAGGACCGCGAGCTCGAGGCGAAGTACGACCCGGACAAGGGCGTCGTGGAGCTGTTCCAGGCCATCACCGTGGTCGAGGAGATTGTCGACCCGGTCCAGGCGGTGAATCAGATCTCCCTGGTCGAGGCCCACAAGAAGGGCATGGAAGTGGAGCCGGGCGACGAGCTCGTGTTCCAGATCTTCTACCGGGATGAGGACGCCGCCGAGGCCAAGGCCCAGGACGACCAGTACGGTGACATCCTCCGCCTGAAGACCTTCCGCCGCGGCTTCGGCCGCATCGCCGCGCAGACGGCCAAGCAGGTCATCCTGCAGCGCACGCGCGACGCGGAGCGGGAGAACGTCTTCAACGAGTACCGCGACCGGAAGAACGAAATCGTCACCGGCATCGCCCGCCGCTTCGAGCGCGGCAACATCATCGTGGATCTGGGCCGCGCGGAGGCCGTGCTGCCGGTGCGCGAGCAGGTCCCGCGTGAGACGTACCGCCCCGGCGACCGCGTCCAGGCCTACGTGCTGGACGTGCTCCGTGAGTCCAAGGGCCCCCAGATTGTCCTCAGCCGCGCGTCCGTCAACCTGCTCACCAAGCTGTTCGAGATGGAGGTGCCGGAAATCGCCGAAGGCATCGTCGTCATCGAGGCGGCGGCGCGTGAGCCGGGCGGCCGGGCGAAGATTGCCGTGTCCAGCCGGGACTCGGACGTGGACCCCGTGGGCGCCTGCGTCGGTATGAAGGGCAGCCGTGTCCAGGCGGTGGTGCAGGAGCTGCGCGGCGAGAAGATCGACATCGTCCCGTTCGACGAGGATCCGGCCCGCTTCGTGTGCTCGGCGCTGGCCCCGGCGGAGGTCAGCCGCGTCATCATCGACGAGGCCAACCACGCCATGGAGCTCATCGTCCCGGACGACCAGCTCAGCCTGGCCATTGGCCGTCGCGGTCAGAACGTCCGCCTGGCCGCCCAGCTGACCGGTTGGAAGCTCGACATCAACAGCGAGAGCCGGGTCCGGGAGCTGCGCGAGTTCGCCAACCGCTCCCTGGGCTCGCTGCCCGGCGTCAACGAGATGCTGGTGGAGACGCTCTACGCGCACGGCTTCCGTCAGGCCCGGGACATCGCCGAGGCCAACGCGGAGTTGCTGGCGCAGCTGCCCGGCATCGACCCGGCCCGCATCCCCTCCATGCAGGAAGCCGCCCGGACCCGAATGGTCGAGGATCAGGCGGAACTGTCGCGCATGGATTATGAAAGAGAGCAGGCCCGCATCGCGGAGGCTCGGCGGCATCCGGACGAACTCAGCCAGCCCGAGCGCATGGCGCGCGTGCGTGGCGTCGGTGAGAAGACCATCGAGCAGCTCATCCTCGCGGGGTACCGCTCGGTGGAGGACATCGCCAATGAGAAGGATCTGGCGAAGCTGGGCGATGTTCCGGGTGTGGGTATCAAGAAGGCCCGCCAGCTGAAGAGCGCGGCGGAAAACTATCTGGTGGAGGAAGCCAAGCTGCGCGCGGAGCTGAATGCCGAGCGCGGCGCCATGACGGTGGCACTTGAGGGTGGCGCAGAAGCCACCAAGTCACCGTAAGCTAAGCGAGCAAGGGAGGGGACGTGCGGCGCCCGGCTGGCCGGCCCAAGCCGGAAGTTCAGAACGTGGGGTCAGGTCCGGTCCGGACGTGCGTCGGATGCGGTTCGCGGCGACTACAGGCGGAACTGACCCGATTCGTGATAGGGCCCGGAGGCGCCATCGAGGTGGACAGGAAGAGGCGGCTGCCAGGACGGGGCGCCTACCTGTGCGGTGCCGGTTGTCTGACGGCAGCGCTGAAGCGGAAGGCGTTTGGTAGGGCCTTTCGCGGAAAGGCGGGCCAGGTTGACCCGTCGCAGCTCGGACAGGCATGGGAGCAGGGGGACGGTGAGCGGAGGGGTGCGGGGGGGAGTGGGTGTTAGTCACCACTCGCACACATTTTCGGGTTTGGACTAGGGTGCTGCGCCCCGGAGTCGGCGGAGCAGAAGGCCATCAAGGGCAATATGTCGAAGAAGCGCGTCCACGAAATCGCCAAGGAACTCAAGAGCCACGGGATTGAGCTCGACAACAAGGAGGTCGTCACCGAGCTGTCGAGCCTCGGTTACGACGTCAAGAGCCACTCGTCGTCTCTCGATGACGACCAGGCGACCGCTGCCGTCCAGAAGATTCTGGACAAGCGCAAGCCGAAGCAGGCCACGCCGCCCGTGACGGCGAAGGGCTTCGTCGTGCGCCGCAAGGTGGGTCCGCCCGCCGGTGCGACCGCGGACAGCGGGGCCGAGGCTTCACAGGCCGCCGAGCCCGCCTACGAGCCGCCGCCGTCGGCGCCCGAGGCCGCCACGTTCGCCGCAGAGGAGCCGGTGCAGGCGCCTCCGCCCGTCGAGGCGCCCCGCGCGCCCGCCGAGCCGCCGAGCGCCCCGGAGCCCCAGCGCGTCGAGGCTCCGGTCGCCGCCGCGGCGGAGCCGTCGGCTCCGGCTGCTGTCACGTCTACGCCCCCCGCGCAGGTCGCCGAGGCCCCCAAGGCCCCTGCCGCCGCCGAGGTGGCTTCACCCCCGCCCGCCGCCGAGGCCCCTCAGGCCCCGGTGGAGGCTCCCCGCGCTGCCGTGCCGGCTCCCGCCGCCGCGCAGCCTCGTCCCTCTGTTCAGGAGAGCACCACCTTGCCCCAACCCCCCCCACGCTCACCGGTACCGCCGGCAGTCCGGACGCCTTCGAGCACTTCTTCGTCCGCGACCGTCGTCTCCCGGGGCCCCGCGCCTGGCTACCAGCAGCGTGGTGGGCCCGGTGGTGGTCGCCCCGGTGGTCCGGGTGGCCCGGGTGGTCGTCCCGGTGGTCCGGGCGGCCCGGGTGGTCGTCCCGGTGGTCCGGGTGGCCCGGGTGGTCGTCCCGGTGGTCCGGGTGGCCCGGGTGGTCGTCCCGGTGGTCCGGGTGGGCGTCCGTCCTACCAGGGACCGGGTTCGTATCAGGGCGCCGGCCGTCCCGGTCAGGGACCGGTGCGTCCGACCTCGGCGCCCGGCACGGGGGTGCAGGCCTCGGCCTCGGCCTCTCCGACGCCGCAGGGCCCCACCATCATGGTCGGCGGCGTGCCGCACGCCCAGGTGTCGCCCACGGGCACGGCCCGTCCCACGGCGACCCAGGCCGTCGTCATCTCGCGCCCGCTCATCCAGGTGCGCCGCGTGACGCCCACGGCCGGTCAGGCCAAGCAGTACCCCATGGCGCCGGGCCGCACGGGCATCCCCGAGCGGCGTGAGTACAAGGTGGTCCCGGACCACCTGGGCCGTGGCCGCGAGCTGGTGGACGTCTCCAAGAACAAGGAGCGTGGCCAGCGCAAGCGCACCAGCGGTGATACGCAGAGCGTGTCCAAGCAGGAACTGACGGACATGGTCTGGGGCCGCGTCACCATCCCCATCCGTGGCAAGAAGCGCAAGCCCACGAAGAAGGGCGCCAAGACGCAGATCACCCAGATGGCCGAGGAGAAGAAGGTCATCAAGCTGCAGGAGGGCATCTCCGTGTCCGACCTGGGCCAGCGCATGGGTGTGCGCAGCGCCGAGCTCATCAAGAAGCTGATGGGCCTGGGGAAGATGGCCACCGCGAACCAGCTGGTGGACGCGGACACGGCGGAGATGATCGCCGGCGACTACGGCTGGAAGATCGACCGCGTGGGCTTCGAGGTGGAGGACTACCTGCCCGAGGTGGAGGCCCGTCCCGAGGACGAGCGTCCCCGTCCGCCGGTCGTCGCCATCATGGGCCACGTCGACCACGGCAAGACGAGCCTCCTGGACGCCATCCGGAAGGCCAGCGTCGCGCAGGGCGAGGCGGGTGGCATCACCCAGCACATCGGCGCGTACAGCATCACCACCGCGCGCGGTGACGTGACGTTCCTCGACACGCCGGGCCACGAGGCCTTCACGTCCATGCGCGCCCGCGGCGCCGACGTGACGGACATCGTGGTGCTGGTGGTGGCCTCGGACGACGGCGTGATGCCCCAGACGGTGGAGGCCATCAAGCACGCGAAGGCGGCGGAGGTGCCCATCGTCGTCGCCATCAACAAGATGGACCTGCCGACCGCGAACCTGGACCGCGTGAAGAAGGACCTGGCCACTCACGAGCTCGTGCCGGAAGAGTGGGGCGGGGACACCATCATGGTGCCCGTCTCCGCGAAGACGAAGGAGAACCTGGAGCTCCTGCTGGAGAACCTGGCCCTCCAGGCGGAGGTGCTCGAGCTGACCTCCAACCCGAACCGTCCGTCGGTGGGCGCCATCATCGAGGCCAAGCTGGACCGCGGCCGTGGCCCCGTCGCCACGGTGCTGGTGCAGGAAGGCACGCTGAAGCTGGGTGACGCCGTCGTCACCGGCTCGCACTACGGCCGCGTCCGCGCGATGACGAACAGCCGCGGCGAGCAGGTGAAGGAAGTGAAGCCGGGCTACTGCGCCGAGGTCATCGGTCTGTCCGGCGTGCCGGGCGCGGGTGACGCCATCAACGTGGTGGCGGACGAGAAGGCGGCCAAGCAGATCGCCGAGCACCGCAACATGAAGGAGCGGCAGACCGAGCTGTCCAAGGTCAGCCGCGAGTCCCTGGAGCAGCTGTTCGCCAAGACGAAGGCGGGCGGTGGTCCCAAGGAGCTGCGCGTCGTCATCAAGGCGGACGTGCAGGGCTCGGCGGAGGCCGTCAGGCAGGCCGTCCAGAAGCTCTCCACGCACAAGGTCAAGGTGGAGGTGGTCCACTCCGGCGTGGGCGCCATCACCGAGGGCGACGTGATGCGGGCGGCGGCCTCTAAGGGCGTCGTGCTGGGCTTCAACGTCAACCCGGAGTCCGGGGCGGAGGCCGCGGCCAAGGCCCAGGAAGTGGTGCTCAAGAGCTACTCCATCATCTACGAGCTCATCGACGGGGTTCGGACGGAGATGGAGGGCCTGCTGGAGCCCATCCGCACCGAGCGCAAGCTGGGCCGTGCGGAGGTGCGCAACACCTTCAACGTGCCGCGTCTGGGCACCATCGCCGGTGCGGCGGTGCTGGATGGCGTCATGAAGCGCGGAGCCTTCGTCCGCCTCATGCGCGAGAACAAGCAGCTGTTCTCCGGGAAGATGGCGTCGCTGCGGCGCTTCAAGGACGACGTCAAGGAAGTCGCTCAGGGCTTCGAGTGCGGTATCGGCATCGAGAGCTTCAACGACCTCAAGCCCGGTGACATCATCGAGGCGTACGAGATCGAAGAGACTCGGCAGAGCCTCACCTAGTTGCAGGAGAGCCCCGGCGCCTCCCTGAAACCCTGGGAAGACCCCATCTTCCCAGGGTGCTGATGCCCGGGTTGCCACCGCCTTCGGGCGTGGCCACCCGTGGCAAGGGGGACATTCATGTTCGTAGGTGTCGCACGCCTCACCCTGCAGATTCCGGACAGTGGCTCGCTGAAGTCCAAGCGGCAGGTGCTCCGCCGGGTGATGGACCGGCTCAAGGCCCGCTTCAACGTGGCGGTGGCCGAGGTCGAGGACCAGGATCTCTGGCAGAAGGCGTCATTGGCGCTCGCGGTGGTGGGCAACGAGCGACGCCACGTGGACGAGCAGCTGGAGAAAATCATCCACTCCGTCGAGGAGATGTACGTCGCCCCGCTGTTGTCGCGGGAGACGGAAATCCTCGGCTTCGGGGACCAGCTCTTCGCGAGCGGCCAGGCGGCCTCGCGAGGTTCCTTTTCGGCGCAGGCCGTGGATGAGGACGCGGAGGAGTTGGACCTTTCCCCGGAGCAGGCGGCGGCGCATTCGGAGGCCGCCATTGCCCGCTTCCTGCGCGGCGAGCGCGGCTCGCTCGCGGAGGCGGAGGGGTTGGGAGAGTGGGAAAGCCGCCATGAAGGTGGCATGGATGGCGGCACGGGCCGCCCGTCTCCGTCGAGCGGTGGACGGATGACGTTCGACGAGGCACGGGCTCGGGCCCGTTCCCTGCGCAACCCGCGAGACTGGGAGAAGAAATGACGACGCATTCCCGACCGGAGCGCGTGGGGCAGGAAATCCAGGCGGCCATCGGTGACTTGCTCACCCGGGGCATGCTGAGGGATCCGCGCATCGGCTACATCACGATTACAGGCGTGAAGGTCTCCCCGGACCTTCGCGTGGCCCGTGTCTTCTATTCGATGATGGGCAACGAGCAGGAGCGGGCGGACACGCAGAAGGGCCTGGAAGCCGCCAAGGGCTTCGTGCGCCGCGAGGTGACGTCCGCCGTCAACCTGCGCGTGTCGCCGGAAATCTTCTTCTCCTTCGACGAATCGGTGGGCGAAGGTGACAAGATTGACCGGCTGCTGCGCGAAGTCCGCAACAAGGAAGGCTGGTAGGTCCAGCTCCGGGCCTCCACGATTGGCGTGCCATGGACGGCGTCCTCGTCATTGACAAGCCCACCGGTCCCACGTCGTTCGACGTGGTCCGCCAGGTGCGTTCGCTGCTTCGCCTGAAGAAGGTGGGCCACACGGGGACGCTGGACCCGCTGGCCACGGGAGTGCTGCCGCTCTGCCTGGGGGAAGCCACCAAGGTCGCGGGCTTCATCACCGAGGGCGACAAGGCCTACGACGCCACGGTGCGTCTGGGCTCGGAGACGGACACCCTGGACGCGGAAGGGCAGGTGACGGCGCAGGCGCCCGTACCCGCCCTGACGCCCGCGCTGATTGAATCCGCGCTGGCGCGCTTCCGGGGCACTTTCGACCAGGTCCCCCCCATGTATTCGGCCGTCAAGGTGGGCGGGAAGCGGCTCTACGAATTGGCCCGTGCGGGCGAGGAAGTGGAGCGCGCCGCCCGCCAGGTGACGGTGTACGAGCTGGTGCTGCGGGACTTCTCCGCCGAGCGGCTGCAGCTGTCGGTGCGCTGCTCCAAGGGCTTCTTCGTGCGCACCCTGGCCCAGGACGTGGGCCGGGCGCTGGGTTGTGGTGCCCACCTGGAGGCCCTGCGGCGCACCGCCAGTGGCCCCTTCACCCTGGCGCAGGCGCTGCCGCTGGCGGACGTGCCGGCGCTGCTGAAGGAGGGCGCGCTGGCCAGCCGGCTGATGACCATGTCGCATGCGCTGGTGGAGCTGCCGGAGGTCCGGGTGGGCGCCGCCGATGCCAAGCGCGTCTCCCACGGTGTCCCGGTGGAGGTCCCCGCCGGGAAGGTGGGACGGGTGCGCGTCATGGGCCCGGACGACGCGCTGCTGGCGGTGGCCGAAGTGGCCGGTGGCCGCCTGCGCTATCTGCGCGTCCTGGTGTAACGCCGGGATTTTTCGCGGGGTTGTGGCTGTACGTCTTCTCGTGGTCCCGGACTTTCCGGGGCTGGCGGGCAGGCGTCGAAGGTTGACCCCACGGGGGGTGAAGCTTATAAGCCCCCCCGCTCGTCAGAAGGATGCACCCGGTCTGTACCCCTCCGCGGACCGTGGTGACGCGAGCAGCAACCTCCACCGGAGCGGGCAAGGAAGAGTCTCATGTCGCTGCACCAGGAGCGTAAGTCGGAGCTGGTGTCGAAGTTCCGGACCCACGAGTCGGACACGGGTTCCCCCGAGGTCCAGGTGGCGCTGCTGTCCGAGCGCATCACCATGCTCACCGAGCACTTCAAGACGCACAAGAAGGACCACCACTCCCGCCGCGGTCTGCTGAAGCTGGTCGGTCAGCGCCGCCGCCTGCTGGACTACCTGAAGTCCAAGGACGTCGCGCGGTACAAGAAGCTCATCGACGGCCTCGGCATCCGCAAGTAGGCAGTTGAGCAGGACCCGGGGCGCTGGCGGAAACCAGCGCCCCGCGCGTTTAGGACATAAGCCGTAATGCAGTGACGTGAAGCAGTCGAAGCGCGGTGGGAGGAGGCGGGCAAGGGAGTGGTGGCTGCGGAGGTTTTGGTTTCCGTTCGGATGGGCTGACCTCGGTCGGCTCCTGCGACCAGGGATCAAAAGTTCCGAGACATCCCTCCGGCGCTCCGCAAGCGCCCTCCGCAGTACATGCTGGCGGTTGCCTCAACTGGCGCCTGTTCCAGGCCCTGGTGACCGCTCAAACACCCCGAGGGCCCTCCCGGGGTGCCGGGTCCATTTCTCGGACCGGGTGCGCGCGGTGGGGTCTTCGCCCCTGAAGGATCCAGAGGCACGGACATGTTGAAGAAGAGCGTCAAGATTGGCGAGAGCGAGCTGAGCATCGAAGTGGGTCGTCTGGCGAAGCAGGCCGACGGTTCCGTGGTGGTCCGCTATGGCGACACCATGCTGCTGGTGACGGCGGTGAGCGCCCGGGAGAAGAAGGACATCGACTTCCTCCCCCTGACGGTGGAGTACCAGGAGAAGCTGTATTCGGCCGGCCGCATCCCCGGCAGCTACTTCAAGCGCGAGGGCCGTCTCACGGAGAAGGAGACGCTGGCCAGCCGCCTGGTCGACCGCTCCTGCCGCCCGCTGTTCCCGGAAGGCTACGCGTACGAGACGCAGATCATCGCGAGCGTCATCTCCTCCGACCCGGAGAACGAGGGTGACATCCACGGCATCACCGGCGCCTCCGCGGCGCTGTGGGTGTCGGACATCCCGTTCGACGGCCCCATCGCCGGCATCCGCGTGGGCCGCGTCGGCGGTCAGCTGGTGGCCAACCCCACCGCGAAGCAGCGCGAGCAGAGCGACCTGGACCTGGTCATGGCGGTGAGCCGCAAGGCCATCGTCATGGTGGAAGGTGGCGCGGAGGAGGTCTCCGAGGCTGACATGGTCGCGGCGCTCGACTTCGGCTTCAAGACGGCGCAGCCCGCGCTGGACCTGCAGGACGAGCTGCGGCGCGAGCTGAACAAGCAGGTTCGCTCCTTCGAGAAGCCCGCCGCCGTGGACGAGGGCCTGCGCGCCAAGGTGCGCGAGCTGGCCATGGACGGCATCAAGGCGGGCTACGGCATCAAGGAGAAGGGCGCGCGCTACGAGGCGCTCGGCAAGACGAAGAAGGAGACGCTCGCCAAGCTCAAGGAGCAGCTGGGCGACGGCTACACCCCGCTGGTGGAGAAGCACGCCAAGTCGGTGGTGGAGGACCTGAAGTACGAGCACATGCGCGAGATGACGGTCAACGGTGGCCGCATCGGCGACCGTGGCCACGACGTGGTCCGTCCGATTACGTGCGAGGTGGGCGTGCTCCCGCGCACCCACGGCAGCGCCGTCTTCACGCGCGGCGAGACGCAGGCGCTCGTGGTCACCACGCTGGGCACCAGCGATGACGAGCAGCGCCTGGAGATGCTGGGCGGCATGGCCTTCAAGCGCTTCATGCTGCACTACAACTTCCCGCCGTTCAGCGTGAACGAGACGAAGCCGCTGCGTGGCCCAGGCCGCCGTGAAGTCGGCCACGGGGCGCTGGCGGAGCGCGCGCTGCGCAACATGGTGCCGAAGAGCGAGTCCTTCCCGTACACGGTGCGCCTGGTGTCGGACATCCTGGAGTCCAACGGCTCCTCGTCCATGGCCTCCGTCTGCGGCGGCACGCTGGCGCTGATGGACGCGGGTGTTCCGCTCAAGGCCCCGGTGGCGGGTATCGCCATGGGTCTGGTGAAGGAGGGCGACAAGATTGCCATCCTCTCCGACATCCTCGGTGACGAGGACCACCTGGGCGACATGGACTTCAAGGTGTGCGGCACCTCGAAGGGCATCACGTCCATCCAGATGGACATCAAGATCACCGGCCTCACGACGGAAATCATGAGCCGCGCGCTGGAGCAGGCGCGTCAGGGCCGCCTCCACATCCTGGGGGAGATGCTCAAGACGCTGGCCGAGTCCCGCAAGGAGATCAGCCAGTACGCGCCGCGCATCACCACCATCCAGATTCGTCCCGAGTTCATCAAGAACGTCATCGGGCCGGGCGGCAAGGTCATCAAGGACATCATCGCCCGCACGGGTGCCGCGATTAACATCGAGGACTCGGGCCGCGTGGACATCGCCAGCGCGAACGGCGAGGCCGTGAAGGCCGCCATCGCGATGATTCAGGCGCTGACCCGCGAGGCGGAGATTGGGAAGATCTACACGGGCACGGTGCGCAAGATTGCCGAGTTCGGCGCCTTCGTGGAGCTGTTCCCGGGCACCGACGGCCTCATCCACATCTCCGAGCTGTCCGACAAGCGCGTCAAGAGCGTCTCCGACGTGCTGAACGAGGGCGACGAGGTGTTGGTGAAGGTCGTCAGCATCGACAAGACGGGCAAGATTCGCCTGTCGCGCAAGGAGGCCATGGCGGAGCGCGCCGCGCAGCAGGGCGCCGCCGTCGGTGAGGCCGCCGCGCAGCCGGCGCCCGCGCCCACGCAGCCTGACGCCAAGGCCTGATTCGCGCCCGAAAGCCCGGGCTCCTTCATTGGGAGCCCGGCGCCCATGACGCCCCCTTCCGCCACCGCGCGGGAGGGGGTGTTTTCGTTTCGGGCCGGGGTGGCTTAGACACTTCCGGGAGGGCCGTGCGTTGAGGTGCGAGCCCCATCCGCACGGAGGCTGTTTGCCACCTCGACCACCGCCTGCTTCGTCGTCCACGCCTTTCCTGGCGGACGTCTCCCGTTTCCTGGGGGCCTTCCGCTGGGCGTTCATGCCGCTGGGACTGGTCGCGCTGGTGGCGGTGGGGGTGCACTCGGCGGCGGACACGTTGGACGAACGGTTGCTGGCGCTGGTGGACCGGGTGGACGCGGGCTTCGACGCGCTCGTGGGCCGCTACGCGCTGACGGCGCCCTTGGTGGAGTGGGTGTCACTGGAGCAGCGCACCCGGATTGCGCGCTTCCTCGCGCTCGCGTGGGAACTGGCCGCGGACGTGGTGCTGGCGCTGCCCGCGCTGGGCTACCGGGAGTCCGCCGCCCCGGTTCCGGCGGAGGCATGGCGCGTGGTGCTGGAGCCCCAGAAGGCCGCGCGTCCGACGTGGCGTCAGCTGTGGTCGCGGTGCCTGCGCAAGCCCACGCCCATGCGGTGGCTGCGGCCCCTGGCGACGGCGGCCGTGGTGCTGGCGGGCGCGTGCGCGGTGGCCAGGCTCATCCAGGGCTCGGTGTACCTCTCCTGGCGTGAGCTCTTCGGGGACGGTGCCGCGGACCTGGCGGCGCGGGCACTGGCGGTGGCCTCGCTGGTGGGCGTCCTGGTTTCGCTCGGGTGGCGTGCGGTGCTGCGCAACCTGCAACACGCGGACGCGGTGTGTGAGGAAGCCGGGGGCAGAGCCGCCTTGCGGCGCGGACTGCTGGGCTGCGCGGTGGTGGTGCCCCTGGCCGTGGCGGCGGTGGTGGATGCGACGCCCGTGCTGTCCTTCTTCCGGTAGGTGCCCATGTTCCCGCGCCAAGCGAAAGGACTGCTGGACTTCTTCATGGCGACGCTGTGCTTGTGGGCGGCGTACCACCACACGCCCGCGGGCGCGCTGGTGCGCAAGGCCACGGCATGGGCCACGGGGACGCGCAGCAGCGCGCGGCCCTTGCTCGCGTACTACGACGGCGTCAGTGGCACCTCGCTGTCACCGCCATGGATGGCTCCCGACGTGCCCCTGTCCCGGGCCCTCACGGACGCGGAGGCCCTGGCCTGGGGTACCCACCTGGCGCTCAAGGGAGCCCAGGTGCGAGCCCGCCAGCCCGCGCTGGAGCTGGCCGCGGAGCTGGGCGTCCCCGCAGCGTCGCTGTTGGATCCGCAGACGGGCCCGGCGGCCGCGCGCAGCCTGCACACCGCGCTGTCCAAGGACTTTCCAGGAGAGGAGGCCCGGCTCACGGCGCTTTTCGCGGGCCGCGTCCCCGCGCGCTATGCGCTGGAGCGGGTGGTGGCGGAGGGCGGGGCGCCCACGCTGGAGCGCCTGTCGAGTCAGCTCCCGCCAGGCTTCGAGGACGCGTCCGTGGGCGCCGCGCAGGCCCTGGCGCTGGCCACCGCCTTCGGGCTCGCGTGGCCCGTTCATGAGAGCGCGCGTGTAACGAGTCCCTTCGGCGAGCGGTTCCACCCGGTGCTGGGGCGCCGGAAGATGCACACCGGTGTGGACCTGGGCGTGCCGGTGGGGACGCCCGTGGTGGCGGTAGCCGATGGCGTCGTCCGGCGTGCCAGCGAGGACGCCGTGAATGGCCGCGTGCTCGTGGTGGACCACGGGCGGGGCGTCACGACGGCGTACTGTCACAACTCGGAGCTGCTGGTGAAGGTGGGACAGCGCGTGAGCCGGGGAGAACGGGTGGCGCACTCAGGGAACACGGGGCGCTCCACCGGTCCCCACCTGCACTACCAGTTGGAGCTGGCGGCGCGGCCCATGGACCCGCTGAAGTTCCGCACCGCCTTGCGGCCCGTGGCGAAGGACCCCGCGCCCTGAGGGGCCGACGCGCGAGGTTGTCACGCCGCCGTGGCACGAAGCGGCGGCAGCTGTGTTAGTCCCAGCGCATGTCTTCCCCCCTCACGGTGAAGGTGCGCCGCGTGCGCACCCATGCGGAGCCCCTGCCACTTCCCCGCTACGAAACGGCACAGGCCGCGGGCCTGGACCTGCGCGCGGACATCGACGGGGAGCGGGTGCTGGGGCCCCTGGAGCGGCTGGCGGTGCCCACCGGGCTCGCGCTCGCGCTACCCCCTGGGTACGAAGGGCAGGTGCGCCCGCGCTCGGGCCTGGCGCTGCGGCATGGCGTCACGCTCCTCAACTCGCCGGGGACGGTGGACGCGGACTACCGAGGGGAGGTGCAGGTCATCCTCATCAACCTCTCCCATGAGCCCTTCACCCTGCGCCGGGGCGACCGCGTGGCCCAACTGGTGGTGGCCGCCGTGCCGCCGGTCTCCCTCCAGGAGGTGGAGCTACTGGAGGAAACCTCCCGGGGTGGAAATGGCTTCGGGTCCACGGGGCGCTAGTTGCTGACTTCCTCGCTCGGCGTTCCTTGATGACAGGGGAGCGTGCAGAATAAGAGGCTGGGCCTTCCCCCGAGGTGGCCCCCCGACTGCCTCCTGGAGTACGCCAGCTTTGCTCTGCTACCGCTGCGGCAGCCTCGTTCCTGCCTCCCAAGACACCTGCCCCACCTGTGGGCTGAAGCACGATGCCTCGGCGCGTCCTCCCGCCGGGGCGGCTCGCCGGCGCGGCGCGGACGGCGCACCCTACAAGCCAGGGGACGTCGTCGCCGGCCGCTACGCCATCCGGGAAGTGGTGGGCTCCGGGCCCATGGGCTTCGTCTTCCGAGCCCAGGACGAGGAGATTGACGTCGAAGTGGCGCTCAAGGCGGTGCACCCGCGCCTGGTGCAGCAGCCCGAGGAGCGCATGCAGTTCGCGCTGTCCATGCGCGTGGCCAAGAAGCTCAATCATCCGAACCTCCTGCGCGTGTACGAGGAGGGCGTGGATGGGGACCGGCCCTTCATCACCATGCAGCTGCTGGAGGGCATGACGCTGCGCCGGATGATGGAGCAGCGCACCGCGCGGGGGCAGCTCTTCTCGCTGAAGGAAGTGGAGCCGCTGCTGTCGCAGATGGCGGCGGCCCTGGATGCGGCGCACCGCTTCGGACCGCACTCCGACGTCAAGCCGGAGAACGTCATCGTCCTGCCGGACCTGCTCAAGGTGACGGACTACGGCCTGGGCCTGGCCGTGCCGCACCTGCCCTTCGTGCAGGCGCAGAAGGGGCAGCGCGCGGACGTCTACATCGCGCCGGAGTACGTGGGCGGGGGCGAACTGGACACGCGCATGGACGTGTACTCGCTCGCGGCCATCGTGGGGGAGATGCTCACCGGGCTCGTGCCCGAGGACGGCGTCATCCCCGGTCTGACGATGCACCACCCGGACCTGCCGACCTCCATCGAGGCGCTGTACCGGCGCGCGCTCAACTTCAACCCGCTGGCCCGTCCGAAGACGGCAGGTGAGTTCCTCACCGAGTTCTCCAACATCCTGGCGCGCACGCCGGCCGCGGTGGTGTCGCGCACGCGGAGCCTCCCGGCGCCTCCGGGCTCGTCGGCCGCGAACACCGCGAGGCAGGCGGCGAGGCCTCCGCCCCCGGTGCCCACGGGCATGCTCCCGGCCGTGCAGGAGGAGGACCTGCCTCCGCCGCCCGGTGTCGCCGCGCCCAAGCCGCCCGCGCCCGTTCCGGACCTGCCGCCGCCGGTGGATGCCACGCAGCCGCTGGACGCGGTGTCGCTGGCCGCCATCATGGGACGGGGCAAGCCCGCGGCCTCGCCCGCGCCGCAGCACCTGACGGAGCAGGCGCTGCCCTTCATCGCGCCACCCGTCGTCGCCGCGAAGGGGGCACCCTCGGCGCAGGGCAGCGCTTCGCGGCCTGCGTCATCTCCGCCCGTGCCCTCTCGCGCCGCGCCAGCGCGGAAGGATTCCGAGGACGCCAGTGAGCGTGGCGCCGCGTCCGAGGCGGCGCTGAGCCGCTCCGCCGCGCCCACGCAGGTGGACGCCCCCGCGGTGACGGATGGCCGCTCCAGCGCGATGACCCTGGACGAGGCGCCCGCGGTGCCCGCGCCCCGCCCCGCCCCGCCCACGCTGGACTCGGCGCCCGCGGTGGGCCGTTCCCGGTCGCGTGCTCGCGACGGCGCGCAGGACGAGGCGTCGTCTCGTTCGCGCGAAGGCGGCGCCGAGGACACTGGCAGCCGTGCTCGCGGCCGTGCCTCCGAGGACTCAGGTGTTCGCACCCGCCGCCGGGGTTCGGAGGTGTCGGACCCGGGCGCTCGTTCCGGCGCGAAGCGGAGCGAACCGTCGGAAGGCTCCAGTTCTCGCGCCGCGCCTCGCGGAGCGGTGCTCACCAGGTCCGCCACGCGCGCGGCGAAGCCCCAGCGTTCCATGTTGAAGTTGGTGTTGCTCGTCCTCGGCTGCCTGGCGTTGGGCGCGGGCGGGGGCTTCCTGGCCATCAAGGCGCTGCAGAAGTCCAGAGGGCAGGGGACGGCGCCTGTTGCCGGACCCGGTGGCGCGGCAGCGCTGGCGGCGCCCGTGGGCGGCTGTCCCGCGGGAATGCGGCTGGTGAGTGGCGGAGCCTTCAAGATGGGCCGGAGCGACGACGACGCACTGGCCAGCCCGGACGAGCGTCCTGTCGCGAGCATCCAGGTGTCTTCGTTCTGCGTGGATGAGTACGAATTCCCCAACCGGGCTGGCGCGATGCCGAAGGTGGCCGTGGCCTGGGAAGAGGCGCGGGGCACGTGCGAGCGCGAGGGCAAGCGGCTCTGCACGGAAGAGGAATGGGAGAAGGCATGCAAGGGCCCCGGCAACTCGCGGTTCCCCTTCGGCGAGGCGCAGTCCGTGGGCGCGTGCAACACCGCGGCGAGCCCGGGTGGACTGGCGGCCTCCGGGCGCTTCGAGCGCTGCAAGTCGGGCTACGCGGTGATGGACCTGGCGGGCAACGCGGCGGAGTGGACGGCCACCCGCGTCGGCGCCCAGGCCTACGCCCTGAAGGGCGGCGCCTTCGACCAGCCGGACCCGGCGTCACGTTGCTCGGCGCGGAGCAACGGCGTGCCCACCGTGCGCTCGAACGCGGTGGGCTTCCGCTGCTGCGCGAGCGTGCGGCAATGAAGGGCTGCGTCGCCGCGCTCCTCGTCGCGCTGCTTCCGGCGGCGGTCGTGGCGCAGCAGCCAGCCCGTCCCCGCGTGGTGGCGGTGAAGTCCGCCCACCTGGCGCCGTATGCCTCCGTCATCGCCGGCTTCGCGGCGGAGGCCCGGGCCGAGGTGCAGGAGGTCATGCTGGACGAAAGCGCGGGCGCGGCCGCGCGGCTCTTCAAGAAGCTGGCGGCGCAGAAGCCCGCGCTGGTGCTGGCCCTGGGGCCCCTGGCCGCCAACGCCGCTCGGCGCTCGCTGGGCGAGGACGTGCCCGTCCTCTTCGCCATGGTGCCCTACTACGAGAAGTACGGCCTGGATGGCGCCAACGTCACCGGCATCTCCCTCACCAGCGACATGGGGCCGGAGCTGGAGGCGTTGAAGGCCGTGTCGCCGAAGGTGAAGCGCGTGGGCATCCTGCATGACCCGCGGTTCTCCGCGGGGACGGTGACGCAGGCCCGCGCGGCGGCGGCCTCGAGGGGCATGTCCATCCTCCCGCTGGAATTGGAGGCGGGGGGCCGGGCGGAGAAGGCGTTGGACGGCGCGGTGGGCAAGGTGGACGCGCTGCTGATGGTGGCGGACAAGACGGTGGGCAACGCGGCGGTCGTCCAGGCGCTCATCGCCTTCGCGGCGGTGCACCGCGTACCGTTGGCCGCGCTAACGCCCAGCCAGGTGAAGGAAGGGGCCACGTTGGCGCTGTCGCCCAGTCCCACGGCCATCGGCCAGCAGGCCGGGCGGCTGGCCAACCGCATCATCCACGAGAAGGTGAATCCAGGAGCGCTGGCGGTGGTTCAGCCTGAGGGGTTGGACTTGTCTCTCAATCTCACCGCCGCCAGGAAGTTGGGTCCGTCCTCCGACGCCGTGCTGGAACTCCTCCGGCTCGCGGCGCGGCGGGACTTTGCCGTGAAGGTCTACGAGTGATTCCGCGATACAGCCGTCAGGAGATGTCCTCCCTCTGGTCCGACGAGGCCCGTTACAGCCGTTGGCGCGACGTGGAGCTCGCCGCCCTGGAGGGCATGGTGGAGGCCGGGCTGGCGCCCCGCGAGGCGCTGCAGGACTGCCTGGCTCGCGCCGGAGACTTCACGCCCGAGGACGCGGCGAAAATCGAGGAGATTGAGCGCACCACCAAGCACGACGTCATCGCGTTCCTCACCTTCATGGAAGAGCGGGTGGGGCCCAGCGCGCGCTGGCTGCACCTGGGCATGACGTCGTCGGACGTCCTGGACACGTCGCTGGCGCTCACCCTGCGTGACGCGCTGGACCTCATCCTGAAGGATGTGGACCGCGTCATGGCCGCGGTGGAGAAGCGCGCCTTCGAGCACAAGCACACGCTGCAGATGGGCCGCAGCCACGGCATCCACGCGGAGCCCATCACCTTCGGCCACAAGCTGGCCATCTGGTACGACGAGCTGCGCCGCGCCCGGACGCGCCTGGAGCACGCGCGGGACGTCATCGCCGTGGGGAAGATTTCCGGCGCGGTGGGCACCTTCGCGCACCTGCCGCCCGCGGTGGAGGAGCACGTCTGCCGCAAGCTGGGCCTCAAGCCCGCGCCGGCCTCCAGCCAGGTGGTGCAGCGAGACAGGCACGCGGAGTTCTTCACCGCGCTGGCGCTGCTGGGCTCGAGCATCGAGAAGTTCGCCGTGGAGATTCGCCACCTCCAGCGCACCGAGGTGCGTGAGGCAGAGGAGCCCTTTACCGCGGGACAGAAGGGCTCCAGCGCCATGCCGCACAAGCGCAACCCGATTCTGTCGGAGAACCTCACTGGCCTGGCGCGCCTGTTGCGTGGCTACGCGGTGAGCGCCATGGAGGACGTGGCGCTGTGGCATGAGCGGGACATCTCCCACTCCTCGGTGGAGCGCGTCATCGGCCCGGACGCCACCATCCTCGCGGACTTCATGCTCATCCGCTTCGCGCGGCTGATGGAGGACCTGCGCGTCTACCCGGAGCAGATGAAGAAGAACCTGGACCTGCTGGGCGGCGTGGTGAACTCGCAGCGCCTCCTGTTGGAGCTGGCGCGCAAGGGCATGGACCGGCAGGCCGCGTACGTCATCGTCCAGCGCAACGCGATGAAGCTGTACGAGGAAGGGCTCGACTTCCGGCAGGCCCTGCTCGCGGACGAGGACCTGCGGAAGATGATGACGCCCGAGGAGATTTCCGACTGCTTCTCCCCGGGCTACCACACGCGCCACATGGACGACGTCTTCCAGCGCGTGTTCGGCCGGAGCGCGTAGGCACCCCGTGCCGGTGACGGAGGAGGGCTACTTCAGGTAGCCCTTCTCACGCAGGTTGCGCTCGATGCGGGTCTTCACGTCACCCGGCTCCAGCGTCAGGGGGGTGCCGGTGATGTGCTCGTAGGCCGCCACGTACTTCGCGGCCAGGTCCACGCGCACGTCGTCAGGGATGGGCGGCGGCGTGCCCTGGCCCGAGAAGTTCCGCTCGCGGATGAGCCACTGGCGGATGTTCTCCTTGTCCAGCATGCGCTGGTCCTCGCCCTTCGCGAAGCGCGCTTCGTACTCGTCGGCCATCCAGTAGCGGCTGGAGTCCGGGGTGTGCATCTCGTCGATGACGTAGAGCGTGTCGCCCACCTTGCCGAACTCGTACTTGGTATCCACGAGGATGAGGCCGCGCGAGCGCGCCCACTTCTGCCCTTCGGCGAAGAGGCCCAGCGCGGCCTCGGAGATGCGCGCCCAGTCACGCGGCGTGGCCAGGCCCCGCGCCAGAAGCTCCTTCTCCGAGATGGGCTCGTCGTGCAGGCCGTACTCCGCCTTGGTGGACGGGGTGATGAGGGGGGCGGGGAAGGCCTCGTCCTTGCGCAGGCCGTCCGGGAAGGGCAGGCCGTAGGCGGTGTGCGTGCCCTTCTGGTAGTCGCGCCACAGGCTGCCGGTGAGGTAGCCGCGCACCACCACTTCCACGGCGAAGGGCTGACAGGCACGCGCCACGGTGACGTTGGCGTCGGGCACGTCCAGCACGTGATTGGGGACGATGTGCTTCGTGCGCTCGAACCAGAACGCGGCCAGCCGGTTGAGCACCTCGCCCTTGAAGGGGAGGGTGGTGAGGATGTGGTCGAACGCGGACAGCCGGTCCGTCGTCACCAGGATGAGCCGGTCATCCTGCCGGTAGGTCTCGCGAACCTTGCCGCGGTAGTGCTGGCCGAGCGCGGGCAGGTCCATCTGCTGGAGGGTGAGGGGAAGCTGCGCGTGAAGTGCGGAGGTATTCACTGTCGCCTCGCGGCCCCTCTCTCTCGCGGGAAGGGCGAGAGGAAACGGGGCCAGACTTGAGGCGCGCGACTCTACTGGAGCGAAGCGGGCAGGGAAGAAGGACCGTACGCTGCTGCCAGGTAGAGGAAAGCTGGGTTGATGCGCAGGATTCCGTCCACGTAAGCGACCGCGTAAGGCGCGCCCGACGCCCGGTCCACCTGGACCGCGCTGTTCGGCGCGATGCCCCAGTGGGCGAGCAGCGTGCGGGCCACCAGCTCGGCGGCTTCACGCTCGGAGAGGCCCTGAAGGCCCTCGCGCCGGTCATCCGGCCAACGCTCTCCGCCGGACTCGAACACCAGCTCCAGCGGCGCACCTGCGTCGGGGGCCTGGAACAGGTCCATCTTCGGATCGAAGCCCGGCGCGGCGAGCAGCTCGCCCTGATGGCTGACCGGGAAGAGGACCAGGGCCTGGGCTGCCTGCCCGGCCTCAATGACGGACTGCCGGGCCACCTCGCGGAAGAGCTCCAGTCGCGTCGAGGGCGCCTCGAACTCGAGGAACTCCGGCGGGTTGGTGAGGGCCTGCCGCGCGCTCATCGTGGCACGGACAGGTGCACCCGCCTCACCACACGCGGTGAGGACCGTCACGAGAGAGAGGAGCAACCCAGGGAGCCAGCGACGCATCAACCGGGAATATACCGATCTGCTTCGGGATCAACCAGCTAAACTCAGCGCATGCGGCCAGGGGAGCAGCTTACCGTTGTCCTTCATCAGACGCGTTCAACCGACAACCTCGGCGCCGTGGCCAGAATCATGGCCAACTTCGGGTACTCACGGCTGATTCTGTCCGAGCCGGTGCTGAAGTCGATCGAGGGCGCGGAGCGTCTCGCGGTCAAGAGTGACTTCGTCCTGCGGGGCATGGAGGTGGCGTCCGACCTGGGCGAAGCGCTGAAGGACTGCGTGTACGCGGTGGGCACGACTTCTCGTACCCAGCTCAAGGGACGCACCGTGCTGACGCCGGAGGAGGCCATGCAGCGGCTGGCGGAGGAGAGCGTGCGCGGACGTGTGGCGCTCGTCTTCGGCGGCGAGCAGCGGGGCATGTCCGACGAGGACCTGGCGCGGTGCACGGACGTGCTCGCGATTCCCACGTCGGCGGTGCAGCCGTCCATGAACCTGGCGCAGTCGTCAGCGGTGCTGCTGTACCTCTGTCACCGTCAGGGGCTGACGCCCACGGCCGCGGTGGAGGCGGCGCCGGGCGCGAAGCTGGGCACGCTGGGCGCGCTGGCGAAGCGGATGCGGGACGTCATGCTGCGCGCGGAGTTCCTCAACCCGCAGGCGCCGCAGCACGTGCTGAACGAGCTGGAGCAGACGTTGATGCGTGCGCGGCTGACCCAGCGCGAGGCGGAGCTGTGGCTCACGGCCTTCAAGCACCTGGAGCGCGCGGTGACGCGGGGCGCCTCTACCTGAGGAAGAGGCCGCCCCGGCGCCGACGGCGAGTCGCGGTCTACGCCGCGTCCTTCTTGAAGGCCTCGCCGTGGTGCTTCTCGCACAGGCCGCCCTTGAACGTCTTCACGCGGCAATCCGGCTTGGAGCAGGTGCGGTAGCGGCTGTGCGGCAGGTCGCCCTGGCGCCACTGCTTGTAGTGGAAGTAGCAGTAGTTCTTGGCGCGGTACGGGCGCTTGCAGCCCTCCACGGTGCACGCCTTCTTGCCATTGCTCTTGGCGAAACGCGGCCAACTGGTGCGCTTCTGGGTCGTCTGGGCCTCGGCCATTGCGAAACTCTCCTGCGAAACGATGCGAAGTCGCGGCGCCACACCGAGGTGGACCCGCCGCAAGGGTACGGAAAAAGGCGCACTGTCTAGCGCCCATGACCCCCGAACGCAAGGAGCCCGGGAAACCAGGGTTCAGCACGGCCCAGTCCGGACTTCAGGGCGCGGGGGCGTCTTGGCCAGAACCCCCCGTCCCAGGGGCTGCTTCCCCGGGGGGCGGAGTCGCCCGGCGGCCCTTCGAGCGAGGCACCGGGGACAGCAGGTCGTCCACCACCGGCTGAGGGGCCCCCGCGTGCCGCCCGGGCGCGGTGCTGGCCACGGTGGGCAGGGGCGTCTCCTCGGAGGGCATCTCGTCCAGCTTCAGGGTCAGCTTCATCGGGCGCCCCAGCCGGTGGACCTGGAACTTCACGTCGCGGCCCACGCCCCGGGCGGCCACCTGCCAGCGCAGCGCATGCGCCCGGCGCACACGCCGCTGGTCCACGCGGACGATGACGTCGCCCACCTGCAGGCCCGCGCGCTCGGCCGGGCCGCCTTCGACGATGTCCGTCACCACCACCCCGCGGCCTCGCCGCAGGTTGAAGGCCTCGGCCACCTCTGGAGAGAAGTCCTGCACGCTCATGCCCAGCCATCCGCGGCGCACGCGGCCGTGGGACTTGAGGTGCGGAATCACCGTCTTCGCGATGTCGATGGGGATGGCGAAGCCGATGCCCTGGCCCGCGACGTTGACCGCGTTGGCCACCGCCACGACGTCACCGTGCAGGTCCAACACCGGCCCGCCGGAGTTGCCCGGGTTGATGGAGGCGTCCATCTGCATGTAGTCGAAGTCGCCGTCGCGCCCGTTGGGCGTCACGTCCGTGCGGCCCATGTAGCTGACCACGCCCACCGTCACCGAGTGGGCCAGCCCGAACGGGTTGCCGATGACGACAATCCAGTCCGCCGAGCGCACGTGCGACGCGGAGGCCAGTTTCAGCACGGGCAGCTTGCGGGGCGCGGCGATTTTCAGCAGCGCGCAGTCGGTGCGGGCGTCCTCGCCCACCACGATGGCCTCGAACTCCTCCACGTAGCCGCGCGGGTGCAGGACGGAGACGATGACCTCCGCCGCGCCCTCCACCACGTGCGCGCTGGTGAGGATGTAGCCGTCCGGATGGATGATGAAGCCGGAGCCGATGCCCTTCTGCGCTTCTTCTCCAGCGGCGGCGGCCTGTACGTCGGCGGCCTGCTGTGTGGTGATGGACACCACGGCGGGCATGGCGCGCCGGGCGATGTCGCTCAGCGTGGAGCGTTGCTTCTGGAGGGCGCGGTTCTGTGACTCCACCCACAACCGGTTTCGCTCGCGGCCGGTGGCTTGCGCTGGCAGCGCCAGCGCGCACACCAGCGCGGCGAACAGGATGACACTCTTGCCTCGCGCCCTGCCCATGGCCCCGCCTCCACCCCGACCAGCCGCCTCCCGTGCAACCTAAGGAGGAGGGGAGGCCAGGGGAAGCGGACCCGGAGGCGAACTACTTCTTCTTCGCGATGATGCGGTTCACCGCTTCACGGTCCTCGGCGCTGATGCGCTCACGAGGCGACGAATCCTTGTTTCCGGCGACGGCGTCCTTGGCGTCCTCGTACGCGTCCTCCAGCCCGTCCTTGAGCCGATCCACCGTGGAAGGGCTCACCGAGCGGCTCCACGCTCGCTCCATGTGGTTCAAGGGCGTGCGCCCATCCACCTTGCCCGAAGCCAGGAAGACGCCGAGCCCCACCGCACAGCACGTCCAGACGATGAACTTCAATGCGTTCACGCTCACAGCCTCCTACCTATTCGTACACCAAGGGAGAGGGCGTGGCCAGTTTCCGACCGCCGCGGTGTCCAATGCGCTGACAGCGCGGGGTGGGGCCTTTAATGTCCGCGCGCTTGCAACCCGAAGAACTCTTTCAGGCGGCCCGTGAGCGGGCGGCGCAGTTGGACGTAGGGCGTGGCGACGCGGCGGTGGAGCGGGTGCGCGCGGCGGCCTCGGCCCTCTTCGTCCGTATCCCCGAACCGCCGGTGTACCGCCGCGCGGAGGACCCTTCCCGCAAGGCGGCCCAGGCCTTGCTCCCCGAAGTCGAGCGGGTGCTGGCGGAGGCGCTGGCCGCGGGGCGGGATGCCTCGGCGGTGGCCCCGCTGGAGAAGCTGGTGGCCGCGCTGCTGGCCCACGGCGAGGCGCTCTGCCACACAGCGGCCGGACGTCTGGAGGCCGCGGAGACGGCCTGGCGCCGGGCGCAGGAGCTGGAGCGCGCCGCGCACCCGACGCGCCACCTGGTGACGTCGCCGCCGCGTCCGCCGCCGGTGTTCGACAAGGGCTCGCGTGTGTCGCGCTATGACCCGCGGCCCGCGCCTCAGGCGAGCGTGAAGCTGGTGTGTCCGAACATGGGCTGCAAGCGGGTGGGGGACTACGCGTTCCTCACCAGCCACGCCTACAACCGCTTCATCTGTCCGGTCTGCCGCACGCCTTTCCTGGCGTACTTCGGCGAGCTGCGCGGGCTGGAGGTGGAGGTCGGCCGCAGCTCCAAGCGGTACTTCTTCACGGTGGACGAGGTCGGCACCACGGGCAGCACGCGCATCGAGTTCGAGGAGGCCAGCGGCCAGGAGTTCCCCTCCGCGCGGCGCGACTTGCTGGCGTTCGTCTACACGGAGGCGCGCGAGCTGAAGGCGGTGGTGAACCTCACCAACCAGCGGCTCATGTGGGTGAGCCCGGCGTCCTCGTGCTTCGTGGCCACGGTGGCGTTCGGCGAGGGCGCGCCGGAGCTCGTGGCCTTCCGCGCCTACCGCGACGACGTGCTGCGGAAGAGCGCGCCGGGTCGGGTGTTCATCCGGGGCTACTATCGGTGGGGCCCTGACGTGGCGGCGTGGGTGTCGAGGCGCCCGGCGGCGCGTGAGGGTGTGCGGTGGGTGCTGCGGCGGGTGCATGGCCGCCTGACCAGGAGTGGATTCGAGTGACGGATAGCATCGGAGCTCCGCCTCCGGCCCCGAAGAAGGTGGGCCGTGGAACGAAGCTGGTACTGGGACTGCTGGGGGCGCTCGGCGTGGGCGGCGTGGTGTTCCTGGGCGTCCTGGAAGCGCAGCGAGCCCGGCTGGTGCCGGATGGGACGACCGCGCCGACCATGGAGATGGCACGCCATGGCGGCGGCACGATGAAGCTGGAGGACCTGAAGGGCCAGGTGGTGATGCTGGACTTCTGGGCCACCTGGTGCCCGCCGTGCCGTGAGGAGATGCCGGCGCTGGTGAAGCTGGCCAAGGAGTACGAGCCGCAGGGGCTCGTCTTCGTGGCGGCCAGCCGGGATGACGGCGACCGCGCGCCCAAGCTGGTGGAGGCCTTCATGCGCAACCACCTACCGGAACTGGCGCCGTACGTGGTGTACGCGGACGACAACGTGGCGCGGGCCTTCCAGGTCAGTGCGCTGCCGACACTCTACTTCCTGGATCGCGACGGCAAGGTGATCGACGCGCAGCGCGGCGCGCTGTCCGAGGACGGCATCCGCCGCCGCATCGAGCGCGCGCTGAAGCAGCCCTGACGCCTGAGTACGGGGGGGATTTCACATGTCCTGGTTCCTGGCGCTGTCCCTGCTCGCGGCCACGCCGGAGGGCGGCGCCGCGAAGAAGGCGGAGGACGCCGAATCGCTGCGTCTGCGCGCCACGAAGCTCTACCGCGCGAAGAAGCTCGGCGAGGCCTGTCCTTTGTTCGAGCGCGCCGCGAAGCTCGCGCCGGAGCACGGCCCGACGCTGGCGGACCTGGGGCTGTGTCTCCAGAAGCAGGGCCGGAAAGAGCAGGCCCTGGCCGTCTACCTGCGCGCGCTCAAGGCGAGCGGCGCGGACGCCAAGACGCGCGCCAACGTCTACTTCAACCTCGCCGCGTTCCATGACGTGACGCCTGAAGCCCTGACGCTGGAGTACCAGCCGACGCCCAGGGGCCACTACCTGGCCATCCGCGGCGCCGGGCCGTGCGCGGACCTGCCCTCCTCGGAGCCGAGCTGTGGCACCGTGCTGCAGGCGTGCCTCAGCGAATGGGTGACGCCCGTCGAGGCCGTCTACGCGGAGACACCCCCGATGTTCTACGCGGAGACGGGCTTCAACATGCACGTCAACGGGGCCGGAGCGCGGGAGGACGCGTCCGCCCCCACGCGGCGTGGCGAGGCAGGGTACTGCCCCAACGCGCCTTCGCCGGCGGATGGGGGCTCCCCGGCGGGGCGGCACTGCCTCTATTGGGAGAGCAACGAGCTGCTCGACGAGTGCCACTACAAGGAACACGTCTGCGAGGCGCAGCGGGAGCCGTGGCTGAAGAACGCAGGCAGCTGCAAGTTCGTCTACGTGAACCCTTGCGAGGGCCGCGTCGCCGTCGCGTGTGAAGGCGCCCGCTTTTCACCCAAGCAGGTCTGGGTCGGCGAGGTGCGGGTGGCGCCCGTCCGCTGAGTGGGGCGGGCGCCTCACGGGCGCTCCGCCCCTGCTCGCGTGGACTACGGCTTGCCGTCCTTGCCCGGGGCCGCGTTGGCCGGCGTCGTTCCCGGCGGCGGCGGCTGGCCCGCTGGGACGACGGTCTCCTTCTTCTCCGTCTCCAGCTCGGCGCGCACGAGCCGGAAGTCGACGCGCCGGTTCTTCGCGCGGCCCAGCGCCGTGTCGTTGGTGGCAATCGGGTTGTCGAAGCCGAAGCCCTTGGAGCTGAGGCGCTTGCGCGCGATGCCCTTGGCCACCAGGTACTCGAGCACGGACTTCGCGCGGCGGTCGGACAGGCCCATGTTGAGGGCGCGCGAGCCGCGATTGTCGGTGTGGCCTTCGATGAGGACCGGACCCAGCGTCGGGTTCTTCCGCAGCACCGTCGCCACCTCGTCCAGCAGCGGGTACGACTGCTTCTGGATGACGGCGGAGCCCGTCTCGAAGAGCACGTTGCCCTTGATGCGGATGCGGTCGGACTCGACGACGACATACGGCGGCGAGTCGTACGGGCAGCCGTTGTTCTCCGGCGGACCGAACTGCTCGGGGCAGTCGTCCTCGTTGTCGGGCACCTCGTCACCGTCGGTGTCCGGGCAGCCGTCGTAGTCCTTCGGGCCGGGCTTGTCCGGGCACTTGTCGAGCTTGTCGGCGATGCCGTCGCCGTCCGCGTCGTTCTCGTCCTCCGGGCAGCCCTTGTTGGACTTGGGGCCCGGCTTGTCGACGCAGGCGTCCTCGCCGTCGACGACGCCGTCGCCGTCCGTGTCGTAGTTCGGGTCCGGGCAGCCCTTGGTGTGCTTGGGGCCCTTCTCGTTGGCGCAGCCGTCCTCGCCGTCGGGGATGCCGTCACCGTCGTTGTCCGGGTCGGGGCAGCCGTCGCCGTCCTGGAAGCCGTCGATGTCCTCGGGCTCGTTGGGGCAGCGGTCGCGGATGTCGGGCACGCCGTCGCCGTCCGAGTCGATGAACGTCTCGTCGTAGCGCACCGCGAACATCACCCGCAGGGCCTCACGGCCGTAGCCGCTGGACAGGTTGATGCCGCGGCCGACGTTGAGCTCCATGCCCCAGTTGCCCCAGACCTTGGCGCGGGCGCCCACCAGCGCCTCCCACGGCGTCTTGAGCGTGTCGGCCTGGTCGAAGTTGAAGGGGCGCACCAGCGGGGTGCCCAGGTGCATTTCCGCCACGGCCTCCACGTCCGTGAAGCGGCCCATGTTGGGCAGCTCCGCGATGGCGCCCGCCCCCAGCGTCAGCTCGTCATCCACGAGCAGGTTGAGGTACTGCGCGTGGGGCCGCAGCCGCACGCCCACGTTGCCGAGCACGCGGATGGGCACGGGGAGGGCGGTGAATCGCTGCTCCAGCGCGATGCGAGGCGCCCAGAGCACGCCGCGCTCGCCGGTGAAGCTGGAGGCGCTGCCGGTGGGCAGCCGGACCTCGGCGACGAGCGACACGCCCACTGGGAACGTCTCGCGGTCCAGCAGGTGGACGCGCGGCAGCAGGCGGATGTCGCCCAGCGTGGTGCGGCCCACGCCCGCGGCGCCCGGGAAGTTGGGCGCGTTCAGCGCGTCGCGCAGCAACTGGAAGTTGTCACCCTGGAGCAACGTGACGGGCAGGTCCACCGCCAGCTCCAAGCGCTCATGGAGCTGATAGGCGAACAGCAGGTGCGCATCGAGCCGGTAGGGCAAGAGGTCGCCCAGCTTCTCGTCGCCCAGCTTCAGGGCGAGGATGCGCCAGTTGAAGTCGAACAAGAGCGCCGCGCGGAAGCTCCCAGCGGGCAGCGCGTTGCTCGTGCCTTCCAGCGCGATGCCGCTGTGCTGAGCCGCGGTGGCCTTGACGGGAACGGCGTCGAATCCGCGGGCGAACGGGTCGTGGTCGGCGTGCGCAGCCACCGAGGCCAGAAGCAGGCCCAGGACGACGAGTCGGGTGGCTGAACCACGCAAGCTGAAGCCTTGCATGTCTCAGGCTCATAGCACCCGACTCCGGAGGGTGGAAGGAAATGACCCACCCCCCGGCACTGCTGATTACAGCCGTGTGTTATTTCTCCATGAACTGCTGCGCGGGGATGACCTGGATGGCCTCCGGGCGCAGGGGCAGCTTGGACGAGGAGATGGCCTGGTCCTGCGTCAGCAGTTCCTCTGACTTGGGTGACGCGTAGGTGATGGGCGACGGCGCACCGGAGCGCAGCGCCTGGGCGAGCCCGTCGGCGTCCTCGGTGACGAAGACGAAGTTGAGGGCCTCGGGCTGCACGCGGCGGCGGAGCGCCTCCTGGACGGACTGCGGCGTCATCTTCGCCATGGCCTGGCGGTACTGCTCCAGGAAGTCGGGCGTGCCGTAGAAGCGTCCGTCAATGGCGTAGCCCAGCCGGCGCTGGTCCGTCTGTTCCCACAGGCGGGTGTAGCCCTGGAGGAAGCCGCGCATCAGCTCGAAGCGCTCCTGCGGGATGCCCTCCTTCACCATCTGGTCCAGGAAGAACACCGCGCCGCGCGTGGCGAACACGCCGTTGGTGGGCACCACGGGCCGAATCCACAGGGACATGTCCTGCTGCGTGCGCGCGATGTTGGTGCGGTTGTACGTGGTGCCGGGCGACTCGATGAAGTGCTCGGCGTAGGCGTAGTCGCCGTAGTTGAGGCCGCGCTTCTCGCGCAGCTCGGTGAAGAGCACGCCAATGGACTGGCGGTGCTCGCCCAGGTTGGACATGGCGAAGGCCACCGGGAAGAAGTCCGGGTCGCCGCGGCGGATGGTGCTGACAAAGCCCATGCTGACGGCGGTGGAGAGCGTGGGCTTCTGGATGATGACGGTGCGGCCGGCCGTCGTCGGCACGGCGGGCAGCTCCACGCGCGGAGCGCCCTTCGCGGGCAGCGCGGACAGGCGCGAGCTGAGCGCCTGTGCGAGCGCGTCATCCACCGCGCCCGCCAGGCCGATGACGAGCCGGTCCTGCGTGAAGACGCGCTGGGCGTGGGCCTTCACGTCGTCCAGCGTAATCGCCTTCAACCCCTGCACGGTGCCGCCCGTGAAGTGCGCGTAGGGGTGGCCCTGGTAGAGCAGGGCGTCCAACGCGACCTTGCCCAGGGCCTCGTCATTGGCGCTGCGCAGGCCGTTCTCCACGTCGCTGATGGCGTTGGCGCGCAGGCGCTCCAACTCGGCGGCGTCCAGGCGCGGGGCCAGGAGCACGTCGGTGAAGATGTCCTGGAAGCGCGCCAGGAAGTCCTTGTGGACGCGGCCGGAGAGCGTCGTGAACTCCTTGTCCACGAAGACGTCCAGCTCCGCGGCCATGGGGTACAGGGCCTCCAGCAGTTGCGAGGCGGTGAGCTTCTGCGTGCCGCCCTCCGCCATGAGCTGCGCGGTGAGGGCGGTGAGGCCCTCCTTGCCCTTCGGGTCGTCCACGGAGCCGGTGTGGAACACGAGCCGGAAGGAGACGATGGGCGAGTCCGGACGTGCCAGGACGACCTGCTCCATGGGCTTGGGCTGGCGCAGCGGCGTCGCGGGCACGGCCTCCGGGCGCGCGGGCTGCGGAGCGGGCTCGGGCGCCGCCGCCTGGGCGGGCACCGCGGGAGGCGGCGCGTTCTCGTCGGGAGGCGGCTTCGGCGTGGTGGCGCAGCCGACGAGCCCCAGGAGGGCGGTGAGGGACATGAGCGCTCGGGTCTTCATCACTTCGTCCCTCCCTGGGCGTCCGTCTTGGGGGTGAGGCTGAGCAGGATGAGCTTGTTGGCGGTGAGGTAGCGCTTGGTGAAGTCGGAGAGCTGCGCGGGCGTCACCTTGGGCAGGCTCTGCAGGTGGCGCTGGAAGCCGTCGGGCGAGCCCGTGACGCCGGCGTACCAGCCGAGCTGGATGCCCACGTCGCGAGGCGTCTCCAGGGCCATGAGCGCGCCGTAGCGGGCGTGGTCCTGGATGGCCTTGAGGCGCGCGGCGTCCACGCGGCCAGCGGCGAGCCGGCTGACCTCCTGGAGCAGCGTCTTGCGGACGGTGTCGCGGTGGCGCTCGTCCTTGAGGGTGGCGGTGAGGGTGAAGAGGTGCGGGTCGCGGTGCTCGGAGTAGTCACTGCCAATGGACTCCACGAGCTGCTTGTCCAGGACCAGCGTCTTGTAGGCGGGGCTGGTGGGGCCGGCGAGGTAGTCCACGAGGAGCGTCTGGATGGCGGCGTCGACCGGGCTGGTGCCGGCGCCGGGCGTGCGCCACGCAATCACCTGCCGGGGCTGCGTGGGTTGAGGCCAGTCGATGTGGGCGGTGCGAGGGCCCTTCTGGGGCGGCTCGGCGGGGACGGAGACCTGGGCGGCCTTGCGGTCCCAGGGGCCGTAGTGCTGGCGCACGAGCTCCATGACCTTGGCGTCGTCGAAGTCGCCGATGATGAAGAGCAGGGTGTTGTCGGGCGTGTACCAGCGCTCGAAGAAGGTGCGGCTGTAGTCATAGGCCTGGGGCATCGCCTGGATGTCCTTGTAGAAGCCCATGGTGGTGTGTTGGTACGTGTGGCGGGTGAAGGCCGCGGCGTTGAGCTCCTCCTCCATCTTGAGGAAGGGGGCGGCGGCGTTCTTGTGGTACTCGCCGAGCACGGCGAGCGCCTCCGTCTGGAAGGACGGCTGGCTGTACTCCAGGTTCCGGAAGCGGTCCGCCTCGATTTCGATGAGCTGGGGCAGGCCGGCGGTGGGGCCGTAGGAGTAGTAGAGGGTGATGTCGTCGGTGGTGAAGGCGTTGTCGTCGAAGCCGAAGTTCCCGAGGATGCGCTCGCGGTCGCCCTCCGGGTGCGTCTTCGTGCCCTTGAACATCATGTGCTCGAAGAAGTGGGCGAAGCCGGTGCGGCCGGGTTCCACCTCGTTGCGCGAGCCCACGCGGACCACGGTGACGTAGGCGATGATGCCGCGCGACGGGTAGGGCACGCGGACCACGGTGAGGCCGTTGGGCAGGGTGTCCGTGTGGAGGGTGTACGGGAACGCGTCCGACGCCGGGGTGGGCGCGGCGGCGGCCGGCAGGGCGGTGCCCAGCAGGAGCAGAAGGAGGGGGAGCAGTCGTCTCATTCAGGTGCCTCGTGGCCGGGACGGAAGAAGCGGGACCCGGCGGGTAGGCGACCCTACGACGGCTGGCTCGGTGGGGGAGGGGCTTGTGCGCGGAGTGTCTACGGCCGTGCGCCCAGATGTGCCCGCGGCCATTCAGGAGGATTGACGCGCCCCCGTCAGCGGTTAATCTGAGGAAGACGCGGCGCAGTGAGTGGCCGCGTGACGTGCAGTGAACCTACCGGGGGCGACCTGGTTTCGACGGGGGCAATGAAGTTCGAGACGCGTGCCGAGCTTGTCAGGTAGCTCGTAAATTCAACCCGGCAAAGACACAAAAGCCAACGACAACGTTGAGCTCGCGCTGGCTGCCTAAAAACAGCCCATAGTGCGCGGTCCCCCCGCCCTCGGCCTGTGGGGTTGGGACAGACCGTCATAATGCAGGCTGGCTGCCGAGGGCGCCTGGACCCGAGGTGGCGAGACCTTTCCAGGACCGGCTCTGAGTATCCCGTCCGTGGGAGCCTCAGGGACGTAGCAAATCGCGGACTACGCACGTAGGGTCGAAGAACGGACGGCTTTCGGACGCGGGTTCGATTCCCGCCGCCTCCACTGAATTCCCCAGCAATCCTACGGGGTTGCTGGGGGTGTAGTAACCCCGTAGTGACTCGCCCTTTTCGGGGCCCTCACCAGGGGCGTCGGGGAAGGGCAGCTTGAGCAGGGCCACCTGCTCGCAGAGTACCGGCCAGGACGGCGAAGTGTAGGTGTCCACGATGTCTCCTTCGGGGCCGTGAGTCACCCAGCGCAGCAGCTCCTTCCGGGCCCCGTCTTCCAACGCGCAGGTGATGAAGGTGCGCCGGGCGTCGTGCTGACGCCGGGGGCGCAGGCCGAGCTGCTCCAGGTCCTCGAGGAGCCGCTTGTAGGCCGAGGTCGAATTGAGGATGCCGGTGTCCGCCGCCGGCACGATGAAGTCCTCCGGCGTCGGCTGGCGGCCGTAGCACCGGGCCCAGCCCTCCGCCTGCCAGTCCTGGAGGATGCGCGCGAGCACCGGGTGGACGGGCACCTCTCGCACCACCCCTGTCTTCGTGGCGGCCTTCAGGAGCTTCTTCTTGACGTCGTAGCTGCTCGCGATGAGCAGCTTGCCCAGGGGCAGGAGGCGGGGCTGGTGGTGCGAGAAGCGCCGGGGTGTCGCTTCGTTGATGCGCATGCCCCCGAGGAAGAGGAGGGCGTAGAGCACCCGGCGGTTCTCCGGGATGTGCCGGGTGGTGATGAGCTGCACGGCCTCCTCGCGGGTGAAAATGGCGGTGTGGCGCCAGGCCAAGTCTTTGTCCCGCTTCTTCGGCAATTCGCCGCGGCGAGCGGTGAGGACGCACGGCGTCGCGCTCACCAGTTCCTCTCGCAGTGCGTCCGCGAACATGACGCGCAGCACCCCGTAGATATGCAGGATGGAGCGCGGCGCGAAGTACGGCTTGCCCTCCTCGTCCTTCAACGCCTGGAGGGCGCGGACGGCGGCGAGGATGTGGCGCGGACGCACGTCGGCCAGCACCAGGTCCTTCAGGTACGGCATGGCGTGGCTGATACGCACCTCGTCGTCGTTGATGGAGGCGATGCCGCGCGCTCGCCGCTCCTTCAGCCAGTGCTGGGTGTAGCGCCCCACGGTGATAGGGCCCAGGTCCGGAGCGGCGAGCCCACTCTCCCGCTCAGCCGCCACCTTCCGCTCGATGGCCGCCAGCAGCTTCTCGGCGCTCGCCTTGTGCATCGTCTTGGCGGACTTGCACTTCTGCTTGCCGTCCAAGCCCGTCCAGCCAATCCAGTAGAACTTCGAGTCGGCGCGTAGGTAGACGGTGCCCATCACCCACCCCTCGCGTACTGCGCGGCACGGGCCTCGATGGCGTCGTCGGGCACTTCGGCGTCGTCAGCCAGCGCGGGGGGCTGGTGGCGCAGCACCTCCAGTAGCTGCCGGCGGCTCACGAGAATCCGCCGCACCGTGCCGTACCGCGTGAGCTGCCCGCTCTTGAGCCACGCCTGGATGGCGGCGCTGCTGGTGCGCGCGAGCGTCGCCGCCTCCACCAGCGTGAGCATGTCCACGTCCCTGCCCGGAACGCTCGCGCCCATCTCCTCGCGAATGACTCGCCGGACCATCCCTTCAAAGGCCGCCAGTGTTGTTGCATCCATCTTCGACTTCCCCCACTCGGACAAAGGTGAACAACTTCTGAGGTATGACGCGCGGTGACTACGTATTGAGTCACCCTAGTGCCCGAGGCCGACTGGCCCGGCTGGCGCCGGCATCGACCGCGAGGATGTAGAGCAAGGTGTGCGCCAGCTTAGGGCGGCCCGGCCGCATGCAGCACAGCCGCGGGCAGGCGCGCACCGCTGGTGCGCCGGGTGTTGGTGGGCGCGCACGTCGCGCGTGGGGCGTGCGTGCCGTTCGTGGACGCACCGTCCACCCATGCGGAGTGCTGCGGGCACGGCCGCCACGCGGGGCGACCTGCCGCCGAAAGACGGGTTCCGCATGTGCTAGCGAACACATGCGAAAGCCCGCGGGCGCGAGCGCTAGGACTGCGACGCGCAGCCACGAAAGGCGCGGTGGGGATGGCGGGGTGTCGTGCTGGATGCCTCATGCCGCCTCCCGAAAGACAGGTCCCGCTGGTGGCTCTGAGGCACCAGCGGAATCCTGCGGACACGCCCGGCGCACCATGAGGTGTTCCGGGGCCCTAACGGCAGCCGGACAAGGAGTCTAGCTACCGTATCTCGAATGGATGCGTGAGGTAACCCGCCGCTCAGAGCACAGCGGGATACTGCGAACTTCAAAGCTACTACGTGCTTCGGAAAGCTAGCTGCGACTGTGGGGCGATTGCAAGCCCCTCAACGAGAAATCGACTTCGGCTCGCCGGCTGTCCCGTTGGGTGGCACCAGCACGGGTACCCAGCACTTGCCCTTGTACTCGTACTGATCGTCGGGACAGGCGCCATCCTCGGCGGCAGTCTGCACCCAGCAGCCGCCCTTGATGTCCTTCTGGCTGCCACGGCAGGGCGGGCGCTTGTGGTTCCGGAAGGGACTGTCCGGGATGGCCGGAGCGAGCAGCATCGGAGGCGGAACGATGCCGCCCACGTCATAGACGGCTGTCGGAGGAAATTCGAGCGCCGCCCTGGCGACGCCGGAGGTGAGTGCGGCCTCGTCCTGCTCCGTGGCGGGCAGGGCGAGCGCGAAGCGCTGCAGCTCGGGCGGAGGTGGGGGCGCGTCCCGGTGCGTGGCGAGGAGGTAACTCGTGCCCAGGTAGCCTCCGCCGAGCACGTAGCCGCCAACCAGGAGGCCTAGGGCGGCATTCTTCCCGTGCCGCGAGGCGAGTTGCGTGGCGCGGCGCTTCATGCGCAGCCACCAGCGCGTCAGGCGCGACGGGGGCGGCGTCAGCAGGTGGTCCAGCACGTTGGGGCTGCGCAGCAGCGACTCCAGCACCCCCGACACGTCGCGCATCGTCACGGCCATCTCCTCGCAGAGCTCGGCCGCGGAGACAGACACGGGGGCCGTGGCGGACAGCACCTCGAAGGTGGCGCGTCCCTGCATGGAGCCGACGCGGGCGGACCAGGCGCACGGGCTGTTCCCGTCCAGCTGCTCCTCGGTCGGTCGAAACACGAACGACGGGTTGCCGGTACGGACGTTGTGCGCGAGGTACGCGTCTCCCAGTTCGGTCCCGCGGGCGACGCACCGGCCCACGTGGTACTGCCCGACTCTCCCTGTCTGCTGCGGGCCTTCGTCGTCGCGCGGCCCAGTGCCGCGCGTGGCCTCTGACGTACCACCACCGCGCTTATTCACGCCTGCACGCATGCCCCTCTCCCGTTCGGCTGCCTGGGGGACCACCAGCCGTTCAATCTACCTGGACTGCTTGGAATCCTGTCCTACGACTTACGCTTGGAGCTGCGAGGCCGCGACGGCGCAGGCGCGGCATGCACCGCTTCCTTCTTCACGTCTTCGAGGTGCTGCTGGTAGCTGTCCCGCTTCTCTTGCGGTTGCTCCCGGTGCCACTGCTCCTCTGCCCACGTCAGCATCTGCTCGATGATGTCGTTGCGGCTCCTGTTGACCGTCCGGGCAATGGCCTCCAGGCGTTGCCAGTGCTGCTCCCGCAGGCGGAGCGGCACCCCGCGGATGGGGTTGTTGCTGTGGTCTTCTAGAACCGGCGCCACTTCGAGGACTCCTCGCGTGAGTGCATGCTGCACGGGGGACCTCCCTCTTACGTGGGAACCATTCATTGCGGCAAGAATGGTATCGGACTTGGTATCTGTCAAGTCGAATTTGGTATCTTATTTGGTATCGCTTTGTCCGGGCGGAGCAGGCCTCTCCGAGGGGGCATCGGCCTAACCCCCCTCGAAGGGTCTGCGTGCTGCGCAGCCCCTTCGGGGACAACACCCAAATTCTGGGTAGCGGAGGGTCAAGAGGGAGTTGACCCTGCCGGGTGACACCCCGGACCTGGGTATCGAGGGGCCTACAGTGGTTCCGCACCGAGTCCAAAGAGGGTGCTCGTGCTGGTGAGCTTCCCTTCCACTTCGTAGACTGCCCCCTTCTGAAGCTCCATTACGGTGGCTCGTGCGTGCTTCGAGAAGGACATCTGGATGTCCTGGATGAGCGATGGAGAGTTCCGGCCGCACTTGAATTGGACGGTGTACCCGCCCAACATGCCTTCGCTCACCTCTACGACCTCCAGGTTCCAGGCAAACCCTTTGCCCTTGTATGACTTCCAGAGTTCGTCCTTCTGGATGTCCGAGAGCTTCGAGCTGGGCCCAAATGTCCTTGAGACCTGTGCGCAAGACTCCTTGATGTAGTCCGCGCGCCGTTTGGCACTAGCCTGCTTCTCCTCTTCCTTCTCGACCTTTTGAGTGAGGTCTTCAAGACGTTGCTGCAGTGCCGCCAGTGGCTTGTCATTGGGCTCGGACTGAAGCGCAGTGGCAATGCGCTTGTGTGCAGCATTTAGGGTTGCGCGGGCGCTCGTTATGTCCTTGGCGGCTAGTTGGGCCTGAGCGTCCTTTAGCGATGCGTTCGTGTCGTCACGAAGTGCATCCCTTTCGGTCTTGGCTGCAAGCGCCACTGCGTCCGCGCGCTTCGACGATTCAATCTGCCCGGCGAGAGCCAAGTACCTGAGTCCCTCACTGCGTTCCTTGCTAAGCCGCGCTTGCCCTTGCGCATAGAGCAGGGTTCCGCAGCGCTCCTTGTGGTTGGCTGGAATTCCGCCCGCTGACACTGCTTGCTCGCACAACGCCAGCACGTCTTCATTCTTGCTGCTGGCGGCAAGGTCCTCGAACTTCAATGCGAGTTCAGTCGCCCTGGCTTCAGCCTCCAGGCGCCTCTTCTTCGCTTCGTCCATGTTGGCTTGGGCGCGCGCTTGGGCGGTCTCTTCTGCGCCGACTGCGCCGAGGCCGAGCAGTGTAAGCACTACTCCCCCGATGGCTCCAAAGCTCGCGAGGACGCGCAGGCGCGGGACTTTGACAATGGCGAAGATGCTGCCTGCGACTGCCAGCACCCCCAGGATGATTCCGGGAGTGCCTGTCATTCCAATGGCCGTGATAATGCCGAGGCCGAAGCATGAGCCGATGAGATACGCGAGAACTTGGACGCCCATGCTGGTCTTCTTCTTGGGCCCAAGCGAGTTCTGCTGTGACGGACCGTTCGACTGCATCGTCATGTACTCCCCCTGTGATGACGGGGACGTACATCGGAGAATCGCGAAGAACAATGGGGCAGTCCCTCCCTATGGGCGGGTTTGGCTCGACCCCCATTGCCCCGTCAGGACTCCCAGCGCCGCTCATTCCGCGCCCCTGAATGACACGCCGTCGAGGCTGACGAACGACGCGCTTCCTGTGGTTAACGTGACAGTTCCGTCCGTTCCGATGGCGAGCGCCCCTATCACTACCACTCCGCTGCCGCACACCACTGGATGGTCCACGACCGACAGCGGGCGGTACTGCTCGGGAAGGGTAAACGCAACGGTGTTGACAGTGGTTCCGGCCATCGCGCCCTGAAGTCGCACGCGGCCCGTGCTGTCACGGAAGAACGTTGGCGCCGCGCGGCCATTGGCCGCGTATGGGCCCCATCCATTTGCGAAGACTACGACCGACCTGGGGGCCTGTTGAGGCGTGGTGTAGGGATCGACGGAAGCATTGTCGATGTTCACCGCTACCGTGTCGCTCGCCCTGCCTGCAAATAGCCGGGCGTACCGAGCCCTAGCCGGGGCAACCGCATGGTTCACCAGGTGGGTCCACGAACCAACAGAGGTGCCTTGGCTCAACGCTGCTCCCGTGGTGATTTCGGTGAACGTTGCGTCGTACCACCTCAACTCCAGTCGCGCTCCGCCCGTCCCTGGTGTCCCTGTCGGCTTCAGGTAGCGAAGCCGCGCCACATACGTCTGCCCAGGCATAACGGCGAAATATTGGGACACGAGCAACTTCGCGCCCGCCGTCGTCGCCGGAAACGACACTGCATAGGTGGCTGTGTCCGCTTCCGTCGTTCGGACTGCATCGACGCCAAACGTACCAGACGCCATCTGCCAGCCATCCGGTGGCTCGCTCCCGCCTCGCGTCCACGCCTCGAAGGAGGGGTTCGGGGTCAGGCTGGAGAAGATGACGAGCGGAGCCAAGTCGTTCGGTGCCACGTACCGCGGCGCCAGCTCCACCTGCGCGGAGGCGGGCCCGACGTTGCCGTGGATGTCGCGCCCGCGCACCATGGCGTAGTGGGTGACGCCTGGGGGTAGGTCTGCCACCTCGAAGCGCGTGGCGCTCGCCGCGGCCTTGAGGGTGGCGTTGCTCGGGGTGAAGCCGGGCGAGGTGGATACGTGGAGCTCGTAGGTGTCCCAGGCCGGGCCGGAGGTGCTGGGCCTGAAGGACAGTGCGAAGCCGTTGACGGTGGGCGTAGGCTGCAAGTCGCCGGGCGCGTCGGGACCCTTGAGCTTCGTGGTGACCTGAATGCTCTTGAGCGCGGCGTTGTGGGCAGTCAGGGGCGCGGCGTCACGCGCGCGCCATTCCAGCACGGAGGTAGCGGGCCGGCCGCGCAGCTGCAGCTTCGTCTTGGCGACGCCGCCCGCGAAGGTGTGGTCGAGGTTGACGACAGCCAGCTCCACGGGGGCGCCCAGGGTGACTCCGTCCGGGAGGACGCGCACCATGTCATTCACCTCCAACGGCCAGAAGTAGGGCACCTCGAATTCGAGCGTGAGCGACGAGTCGGACAGGTCGGCAATGGCCGCGTCGGCCAGCCTCTGGGCCTCGGCCTGCGTGTTGATGTTGGAGGCCGAGGCCTCCGCCACCTGCATGTACCGACGCCCGTACTCGGCGATGCTGGTGGGGTTGGTGGCCGTCACCGTCTTACGCTTCTCGTTGCCCAGGGCATCCCGGTCGTCCTTGTCGGTGTAGAGGACCTCCACGACGTTGCGGATGTCGCGCAGGGCCCGCTTGGCCTGCTTCAACTCGCCGTAGTGCGCCGGGCCGAACGTCCAGACGGGCTCGCCGGCCAGGCGCTCCGGACACTGGAGGGTGAAGGCCCAACCGTGGCCCTCGCGCCAGCGCAGGCGCACCTCCCAGCCGAGTTGCTCGGCCAGGGCGCGCACTGCGTCCCAGACGGGCTCGCGCTGCTGCGTGTACTTGCCGAGCTGCCACATTGGGTCCACTGGCACGTACAGCCCGGGGCCCGTGCCAGTGGGGATGTTGTCACCGATGATTTGGGCCATCACCGTCTGCACGGCGACGCCCACGGTGTCGTTGCCGTAGTCGCGCTCGACTTCAATGAACCAGTCCTGAAATACGCCGGCGAAGTCCCGGCCGTTGAAGGAGAGCTCCTCGGGGCCAGGGTCCACCTCGTCGATGCGGCCGAGGAACACCTGCCGCCAGGCGTCTGGCCGGGCGCGTCCGCTGCTCGTCTGCACCTCAATCCGGAAGCGCCGGCCCTCCTTCAACAGCGGCATGAGGAGTCCACCGGGCCCGCGGTTGGCCACGCTCGAGTCCACCATGGGGGAGAGGGAGGTGACGCCGCCGGGCCCGCTGCGGCGCACGCTTACCGTGGCCACGCACACCGTCGCGTCCTGCGTCTCGGACCACTGCGCGCCCATCACCCAGTCGCGGCCGAGCAGGGTGCTCAAGTCCACCTCGGAGTTGTCGGGGCGTACCACCACCACGCGCAGGTGGGTGCCGTAGTTGCCAGCGAGCAGCGTGGCCCGCTCCTGGTTCGTCAATGTCCTCATGGTGCCTCCTGAAGCGTGAAGGCGAAGTCCTCGCCCTGCACGCGCTGGGCGCCCTCCCACCACTCCATGGCGTCACCCTGGCCGGCATCGCCCAGGACGAGGGCGGGCCGGTGCAGGCCGGCCCCGGTGGCCCGGTGGTACGGCAACGGCCCAAAAGGGGCGCCCGAGTCACGCCAAGGCGCAAGCCACGCGTCGGGGGCGCGGTAGGGCAGCGCCACCAGGTCGCTCACCAGCAGGGAGTAGTTGAAGGGGTTGATGACGCCACCTGCCACGCCGGCACGGTGGCGCACGGTGAGCGCGCCGTTGTCGTCCACCTCGGCCAGGCCCGTGGTGCCGGGCAGCCGAAACGGCGCGGTGGACGCGAACCACGGCGCCACCCACGAGTCGGGCACCGTGTAGGGCAGGACGACCAGGTCGTCGATAAGGAGCGGGACTCCGCCCACGTTGGGGATGCCGGGGCCTGTGGTCCCCCGGCGGTTGAGCAGATACACGGCGCCATCGGGCAACTGCGTGTAGTTGCCATTGGTCGCGATGAGGGCCCCAGCGGACGGCGCATGACTGCCCACCACGCCATCGCGGCTCAGCGGCAGTCCGGCCCGGTGGAGGTACAGGTGCCAGGTGCTGTCTGTCTCCAGCCGCGCCCAGTAGGCCACCGTCCATTGGCTGCCGAGCTGCGTGGGCCAAGTTGCCGAGGTCCCTTCTCCGAATGTGGCGCATTGGCCGTACCGTCCGGGCTCGCTGACACTCGCGTCCACGTCGCTCGGCTCAAGGCCCCAGTTGGAAGTGAATCCGTCGTCGAAGGACCAGGTGTGGCCCAGGTGTGGCCCAGGCGCCGCCGCATCCACGCACACCGTGCCATCCGAGCGCTGGACGTAGTGGTGCCACTGCACTCCGTCCACGCCCAAGACGCGGGCCCAGTAGCCCACCGTCCAGTCCTCGCCGAGTTGCGTGGCCCAGCTGACGGATTGCCCATCGCTCAATGCGAGCGCATATCCCTCGTACCGCCCGAAGCTCGGCAACGCCGTCGGCGTCCCGACGGCGTTGGGCCACAGGCCGCGGCTCGATAGTAGGTTGCCGGCGAAGGACCAGGAGTCGCCCTCGCCGTCGATGAGCGCGCGAAGCGCCGCGGAGGCGGCGAGGGACAGCGGCCCGGTGCCGCCCTCGTAGGCCATGAGCTTCCGGCGCGCGCTGCTGCGCGGGTAGCCGCTGAAGGTGCGCACCTTCTCACCCAGTAATACTGGTGAGTAGCGCAAGCCGCTCGACATCGAGACGGGCACGGGGATGCCGGAGAGGGCGAGGAAGGGCAAGGGCATGGCGCGAGGCTCAGGTGCGGAAGGAGAAACGCTGGGAGAGGCGCGCGAGGGTGCGCTGTAGGTTGCGCCCGCTCTCCTCAATGGCCTCGTCGATGTCGTATCCGGTGATGTAGTTGTTGACTGTGATTGATGCAGGCGTGTCTGCCATTGCGCCCGCCGTCTTCGTGTAGCGGTCGTTGCGCGGGTCGTTTGGCTGCTTCCAGTCGGGCAGCTCCTCCCCTCCGCGGTTGCGCAGGATGCCGTCGCCGCTGGGCTGCGGTGGGCGCGCGCCACCACCGGACGAGGTGGGCGGAGGCTGTCGCGTGGGCTCCTGGCTGGGGCCGTCCTGCGCGTCCTGGGACTGATACCGCCGCAGCATGACCTTCCACGCGGTCGGCACGTTGGAGAGGGCGTCAGTGGCCTTCTGCAACGCCTCCGTGTTCCTCAACACCTCGGCCGTCTCGCGGGCCTTCGCCTCCGCCGTCTCCCAGGTGAGGTCGTTCAACGCCTGGAGGGACTCGCCCATGGCGTTCGTGTCCACCTTCATCTTGTCGAGCGAGTTGGCGAACTTCTTCAACGAGTCGATTCCGAGCCACTCCACCGCCTTGCTGATGCCCCTGATTACGGCCTGAACGGCGCCGACGATGCCGTTCCACACATGGGCGAGGCCCTGCGCCACGGTGAGGATGACCGTGGCGATACCCTTGAGCACCTTGAAGAGTGCTTCGAGGACAGGCCCTGCGATGAGCTGGAGCGGCGTCATCACCATGAGGACGGCCTGCGCCACCGCGGTGAGGATGGGCGCCAGCGTCTGGAAGATGGCGCCCACCAGCACTAGGGGCGGCACCAGCGGCTCCAGGACCTGGCCAAGCACCTCGAACACCGGAGTGAGCGCGCCCACCACTGCGTCGATGATGAGGAAGATGGCGCCCACCAGCGGCTGGAGCGGAATCAGGACGGCGCCGAGCGCATCCGCCACGTGCTGGATGACGTTGCTCACCATTTCCATCAGCACCTGGAAGCCCTCGGACTGGGCGAGCAGGTCCATGATGACGGCGCCGATGCCAGCGAGGGGATTCATCCCGCCCGCGAGGAAGCCCTCCGCGAAGCTGTTGACCAGGTCATTGACGCGCCCGAAGGCGGCGCGCACCTTGGAGACGATGGCGACGCGGGCGTCCTCAATCGCCTGTAGCAACTCCGCGGAGAGTCGGCGGGCCTTGTCGCCGATGGCCTTGAAGTAGGCCCGCGCGCCCGTGCCCCCGTGCTTGGCCAAGTCCTTGATGGTGTCGGCGAGCTGCTCGTTGGCCTGGATGACGGGGGCCGCCACCTTGTCGAGCCCCATCGCGGCAATCATCCGCTCGTCGTCGTCGGCCATGCGGACCTTGGCCTTGCCTCCGGGGAGCGACATGGAGGGGAGCCACTGGGCCAGCGTCTCAATCAGCTTCGGGATGCCGAGCTGCTCGCCAAGCTCCTTCGAGTGCTTCCAAGAGTCCTGGAATCCGAAGACGACGCCGTCTGCCGCAGCCTTGCCCACCTCGGCGGCACCGGCGACCATCGACGTGGCAGCGGCTTTGGCGACGCCCGCTGTCGCGTCAGCAACGGCCTTCGCCTTTGCGACACTCGTGCTGACGACCTCCGCCAGGTCATCGGCGGTGACATTCTGCGCGACGTCCAGCGCAGCGTTGAGGCGGCCCATTTGCAGGTCCTTGGGCAGCGCCTTCACCAGGGGGGCCATCATCTTGGCCCCCTGCCGAATCATCCACGCGAGGGTGGAGAGGGAGGAGCGGACGATGAACTCGATGCCAGCGGTGACAGCCCTGACGCCCGCCGTAATAGTGTCCCAGACCTTGCCGGCGAAGCTGCCGATGGAGGCGAGGATGGCCGCCACCGACTGCTTGATGCCGTCGCCGGCAATCTTCCAGACGCCATAGATGGCGCCGGCCGCAAGCACGATGCCGGCGAGTGCGGCGGCCAGGGCGATGAGGGGCACCATCAGCCCGCCCAGACTGCGGAGAAAGGGGCCGATGGCCCCCGTGGCCTCGGCGGCGTCCTTGCCCGCGCGCTTCGCGGCCTCTCCGGCCTCCTTCGAGGCCTTCGCGACCTCCTTACCGGCCTTCCCGGCGGCCTCTCCAACGCCCTTGGTGGCCGCAGCGGCGTCCGTCGCAGCCTTCGCAGCCTCCTTCCCGGCCTTCGCGGCGGCTGCACCAGCGGCCACGGCTGCCGCCTTGTTGCCGTTGAGCGCAGTTCGCATCGAACCGCTCAGCTTGTTGACGCCAGCGGTGATGCCCGCGAGCCCCACCGACTTGTCCAGCTTGCCCAGCACGCCGATGAGGATTCCGCTGGACTTCGCCAGGCCTTCGACGACACCCGCCAGCTTGCCCACGGTGCCGATTGCGAGGCCCAAGCCGGCCACCCAGGCGGCCATGTCCGCCGCCGCGCGCTTCTGCGTGGGGCTCAATCGCTGATAGGTGGCCACCAGCTTGTCGATGAAGGCCGTCAACCTCTTCACCGCGGGGCCGAAGAGGTCTCCGATGTCCGCGGCGAGCGTGTAGAGCAGGTCCGTCAGGTGCTTCAGCTCCATCCGGAGCTCGTAGTTGGAGGAGGCCGCCGCCGCGACGGCCGCGCCGATGCCTGCCGCGACGATGGCGCCCAGGTTGCCGATGGGTTCGGCTGCCTCCTTCACCTTCTTCGCCATCTCCTCGGTCGCCTTCGCCAGGTCCCCCATCGACTTGAGGGCCTGGCCAATGGACGCGGTGACGACCACGTACAGGTCGCCAACCTTCAGGCCGCCGGATGCGCTGGACACGGTGCTACTCCTTCGCGCGCTGGCGCACGCGGTACGTGAGAGTCTTTCCTTCACTGCTTCCGCGTGCGGCGGAGGCCCCGGCACTGCGCGAACCTCCGCGCGCCGCCCCTCTCACCTCGTCGGCTTCGAGCGCCGCATGGGCCAGCAGGTGGACGACGTCACTCGCCGCCCACCTGCGCACCTCATACGGGGATTGCCCCGTCAACTTCACCACCGCGAAGAGGGCATTCAGCTCGGGGTGGTCTCGGAGTTTCCCTTCGCCTCCTCCACGGAGGGGCCACCGAAGGCCTTGATGAAGTCGGCCTGGTGCTCCTCGAGCCACGCCTCCAGCCGCACGGCCTCCAGGTCCTCGTCGGTGAAGACGCGGCGCGCGCCGCCGGGGAAGTAGAGGCAGGTGATGGCGACGCGGGCGATGAATCCATACGCGGCGAGGCCGTCCACCGGCTGGCCCTTTTCGTTCACCTCGCCGGCCTTTTGGGCCTTGTCGAGCATGGAGATTTTGTCGCCCTGGGTGGGCTCGCAGATGGCGTACTCGTCGTCGCCCAGGCGGATGCGCTTGTGCTCCTTGCGCGGCATGCCGATGGGCTTGCGGAACGTGGGGGTGGCAGTCATTGCGGATGTCTCCTGTGGGGTGGGTGAGAGGGATTGCGTCAGATGGCGACGGGGGCGCCGGCGCAGTTGAGGGTGACGGAGAGGGTGACCAGGTCGGTCACGCTCTTGCCTTCCTCGTACGTGTCCACCGTTACCGGGTAGCGCCAGCCGCGGCTGCCCTCGGTGGCGTTCTCGTCCTCGATGACGAGGAGGTAGATGATGGTGTCTGTTGTGAAGGAGCTGCGAAGCAACACATGCGGAGCGCTCCCCTTGAAGAGGTGCCCCGACAAGGGGATGGTGAAGTCCTTCAGCGTCTTCTTGCGGCGCTTGTAGCCGTCGCTGCCGAAGTAGTTGGAGTCCACCTGGTCGGCGCTGAAGGAGACGGTGGCCTCGCTCATGCCCTCCAGCCTGTTCGCTTCGGAGGGCACCTCGGCGGCGGTGGCTGTGAGGTGGAGGGCATCGACGTAGGCGGCAGAGGGTCCGGGCATGGGGTGCTCCTTTCAGCGTGAGTGCTGCTTGAGGTAGGCCGCCAGCACCTGCGCGACGCCCTTGCGAGCGACGCCTCGGGAGCGGCGGAAGGCTTTCTTGAGGAAATGGGGCGGCGGGCTGACGATTTGCGCGCCCCAGTGGAACCCCTCGTGAATCGGGCCGGCCTCGGGGTGCTCGTACCCGGCCGTCCACGAGGTGGAGAGGGGCCGCCCGAGGTTGTATTCAGGGCCCGAAATGAAGCCGGATTCGGCTAGCGGCGGGGGCAGTTGCTCGCCCGCGTCCCGCGCGGCCTCTTCCGCCATGGCGCGCTCCCAGGGAGCGGAGCGCGGCACGAGGAAGCTGGAGAAATCGAGCGTCTGCCGCACGGCCGCGTGAATGGGCGCGTCCAGCTTGCGCAGCACCTGACGGGCGTTGCGGCGCAGGGCAGCAATCTTGTTGGCGTCGAGGCGGACTCTGACGGGCATGCCCCGTAGAAGGGGTGCCGTCAGGCCGAGTATCGCGCGGTGAGGTTGAAGACGAAGCGGAGGGAGCCCTCGCCATCCGGGCCCATGAAGTGGGGGCCCGCGCCCTCACAGCGCACGTCCACGTAGCCGGGCACGCGCGCCAGGTGCAGCGCCGTCCAGCACCGCGCCGCCAATTCACGCGTGGCCGTGTAGCTGCCCTTGGGCCCGCGCACGATGACTTGCACGTCCGGCGCCAGCACGCCGCGCCCGGTGCCCAGGTAGAGGCCTGACTCGCCGCCCGTGTGGCGGAGGCACACCATCCGCGGCGGCGCGCTGGGGGGGAAGGGGCCGGGGTAGAGGGTGGGCGGGTTGGTGGTGCTTGAGAGGTCCAGCCCTGCCGCCTCCAGGTACGCGGCGAGCTCGAGCTCCACGTCCCTCGGTGTCACAGGTACACCTCGTAGTGGTCCACCGCGCCCATGAGGTTGACGTGCGTGACGACGTGGATTGGCGGCTTGCCGGCGTCCTCGTCGTCCGGGCTGGTTCCGGGCGGGTACACCCTATCCTCGGGCCGCACCTCCACGGCGCAGTACATGAGTCCTGCGGCCACGCGCTCTTCGCCGTCGGTGGTGACGATGCGCTTCATGGTGCCCTGGTAGCGACAGGCGTGCAGCTCCGGCTCCGCGTACTCGTGCTCGCCGCGGGCATTAGTGACGAGCAGGCGTTCCAGCCAGAAGCGCTGGCGCAAGGCGTGGCCCATGAGCATCAGCGCAGCCTCCGGTACGGGGTGAGCATCTGCCGCGCGGTGGAGGGCAGGGCGGCGCGGCCCCCGCCCTCGCCGGCGAAGTAGGACATGCTGGTGCCCCCGATGCTCTCACTGGCGACGTCGGCGGGCTTCCCATCGCGCGAAAGCGCGGCCGTCGCGGCCTCCATGGCCGCGAGCTGGATGGCGACAGGCAAGTCCACCACCAGCGAGGAGTCCATCGCGGCTTGGCCCGGCGTCACCCAGCCAGCGTCATAGGTGACAACCACCTCGCCCGTGTCGCGCGCCTCCAGCGGCGTGGGGGAGACGCCCGGCGACCAGGAGCCCGTGAAGGGCCAGCGCGAGGAGCGCGCCACCAGCCGCCCCAAGAGCGCGGAATCGAGCGCGTAGGACGCGGCGTCCACCTCGACGCCGCGCACCTCCACGCGCACCACCTGGCGGACGGCGCCGCCCTTCAGCCAGAGGTGCGGCCCGCCCGTGCCCGCCACAGACTCCACCACGCCGAGGCGGCGGTGCAGCGGATAGCCGACGTAGGACGCCACCGCTTCGGATGCGGCGGTGATGAAGAGGGCCAGCCGCGGCCCCTCCACCGCCGTTCGCGCGGCGAGGGGCAACTGCTCGGCCGTCAGCAAGTCCTGGGGCGCGGGCATGGTGGTGTCACCTCACAGGGGCCGGCGGGAGCTGCCGCCCACCACCAGCAATGCGCCCGTGGTGAGCGTGGGCGAGGAGCCACCGACGAGAACCAGCTCCTGCACCACGCGCAACTCCTCGTGGTCGTCGCCGAGGCAGGTGAAGTCCAGGTCCAGCTCCACGGCACCGTTGGCCGCGGAGGCCTCCACGGTGATGGGGTCGCCGTCCCGGTCCACCACGGGCGCCCACGTGCCGTCCGGCTCCCGCGACTCGAAGCTGAAGGTGGCGCTCACTTCGGTGGGCGCACCAGTGGCGGCGCCGACGAGCACCGCGAGGACGCCGGACTTGTAGGGGGTGACGTCGATGGCAGGACCCTGCACGGTGCCGGTAGCGCGGGCAGAGGGGGCCAGCGCCACGACGTCCGTCTTGATGTAGGCGCCGATGTTGACGAGGGAAGGGTGCATTGCGCGTTTCTCCTGTGAGGCTTTGAGAGGGATTGCGAGCGGCCCATGCAAGCGCCGCCCGCGCGGCGGGGCTCAGTAGGTGACGCCCGTCCGGATGCTGAAGGCCTTCGCGCGGCGCAACTGCCAGTCGCCCTCCTGGACGCCGCGCACCGTCTTGCGGTCTCTCCGGAAGTCGTTGCCGTTCTCCCCGAGCTCGATTTCGAGCGGGGCCGCGTTGCCGAAGTACAGCTCCTGCGCCAGGCCGAAGCCGATGATGTTCTTGCCCGCCAGCGACTCGGTATGCCGCACCGGGAAGCCGTTGATGGTGGGGCGCTCCAGGTCCTGGAGTCCGGGGAACACCCAGCCGCCGTTACCCGAGCCTGCCGCGTCGCGAAGGCTGCCCAGGTGCATCATCGTCCCGCTGGTCATGAAGTAGAACGGATTGGAGCCCGTGAGGGGGATGTTGGCCGCCATGACGTCAGCCACCATGCCCTTCAGGTCGGCCACCTTCTCGTCGTTGGTGGTGCCGCTGATGGCCTTCTTGGTGATGTCCTTCGTGTGGAGGATGCCGGTCGGCGTCTTCGCCCCCTTGCCGATGAGGCCCGCCTGGTCGAAGGCGCCGCCCATGGCCCGGCCGATGTCGGTGGCAATCTGCTCCGCGGAGCGCAGGGTGCCCTTGCGCATCAGGTCGTTGCTGATGCGGATGGTGGCCATGGCCTTGTAGGCGCCCAGCACCAGGTCTCCGGTGTCCAGCTCGCCCTCGCTGGCTTCCTCGTCCTCGCCCTCCCAGGCGACGGAGACGCCCTCGTTGATGACGCCGATGGTGAGCTTGCTGCCGTAGCCGGACTCCACGCGGCACCCAGCCGCCAGGAGGATGGAGGCAGGGCGCAGCACGTCGATGATTTCCTCGGACCGCGTCTCTCGCGCCCAGATGCTGCCGCCCTGGGAGAAGACGCCCTCAAAGACGCCGGCGGACTTCGCCTTGTCGATGAACTCGCGCAGGGGCTGGTTACGCGTCTTCGACTTCTCGCGCGCCGTCCGGTCCTCGAAGTCGAGGAAGGCCATCTTCATGCGCAGGCCGAGCGCGGCGTGCGCCGGCTGCTCGGTGTCGAACATGCCCTTATACTTGAGCACCGTGGGGGCCTTGGCGCCCGGCTCGGTGGGAGCGGGCTGACGGGAGGCGAGGGCAGCCTCCACGTGCTTGGTGATGAGGGGGGCGAGCGCCACCTCCACCGCCTTGGGCACAGCAGGACGCTTCGGGGTTGGCTTCGTAGACGCAGACATAGGAACTCCAGGGTGGGGTGGGGCGCCGGATGCGGCGCGGTGTCGATGAGCAGAAGGGGCGCCGCTACTTCGTGACGAAGCCCCGGAAGAACTTCGCCACCGTCTCGGCGTCCTCCTCCTCGGTGGACTTGTCCTCGGTGTCGTCGGCGGACTCCTCCGTCTCCTCCTCCTCCGTCTCCTCCTCCTCGGTGGACTTGTCCTCGGTGTCGTCGGCGGACTTCTCCTCCGTCTCCTCCTCCTCGGTGGACTTGTTCTCGGTGTCGTCGGCGGACTGCATCTTGTCGTGCAGGGCCTTCAGCAGCGTCTTCGCCTCGGCGACGTCTTCAACGAGCTGCTTCCACGCCTTCGCCATTTCCTCGGACGTCATGGTCTTCACTCTCAGGGCTTTGGGTTTGGCGGGAATGCCGGTGAGGGAAACCTCCACCAGCTCGGCCTTGATGACGTCCTCGCCCCCGAACTCATTCGGGCGCGAGGCCAGCGTGATGTAGCCGATGCTGCAAGCGCGGATGGTCCCGTCGGCCACCAGCGCCTTCACGTCTCGCGACTCCTGCGTGGCGTCGGAGACACGCGGCTCCATGAAGTGCTTGGAGCCGTCCTCCCAGACGCGGCAGGTGCCCACCGGGAGGCGGCCTTGCCGATGGCCGTGGTCCCAGTAGAGGACGGGGTTGGCCGCGTGGGCTTCCAGGTTCAGCGCACCCGGCAGCATGCGGTCGCCGTCCCGGTCCGGCTCGGTGTCGCACGCCTGGAAGACGGGCAACTCACCCGAGGCCGCTGGCGCGGCCGCCGTCATCCTCTTGAATCGCATCTTCGCCATGCCCCCGTAGAAGGGGCGGCGTGGGCGTCAGAGGCGGTCCTCCTCGCCGCTCCTGTCGCGCGGCGGCAGGGGCGTGGCGTTCGCGCTGGCGCTCTCCGGGCTGTTGCCGCCGGCGCCCTGGCCAGGGAGGGGCAGGGGGCGTTTCCCCTCGAGCTCCGGGTCCGGCTGATAGCCGGCCAGCACGCGCACCTCGTTCCAGGTGAAGGCTTGCGTGGGCGCCGTCGTCATGAGGCGGAAGACGCGCTCCCACTGCTGGGGGCGCGGGTCCTCGTAGTCAAGGATGGCGTCTCTATCCACTAGGGGAACCAGGCAGTGCTGGTACCACGTGCGCCAGAACTCCAGCCGCGGGAGGACGGCGAAGTCCGCCAGCGTGTACTTCGCATCCTCCGACGTCGCGCGGTTGCTCGCGGAGAGGTCGCCCACCAACTCCGGCGGCACGTTGAACGTCTGGCGGATGTAGTCCAGCAGGCCCTTCTTCAACTCCTCGGTTTGGAGCTCGCGGAAGCTGACGCGCACCTCGGCAATGGAGGCCTTGCCGCGAACGAACCACATGCGCCCCGCGTTCTCCGGCTTCGCAAACTGCGACTCGAAGTCCTTGCGCAGGTCATCCACGGCTTCTTCCATGTCGGCGCCGGCGCCGCCGCTGCCGCCGTCGATGCCGACGATGGCGGAGGGGATGCCCCCGCGCTCGAAGGTGGCCTTTGTGGCGCGGGCAATGGCCTCGGACGTGTCCAGCTCGTCGCCCAGGGCCATGCCCGCGCCGGCGCCTCTGTCCTCGGGATTCAACGGGTCCAGGTGCTTGAACCAGAGGACGTCCGCCTCGGGGACCGCGCCGGTGAACATGTTGTACGAGATGTAGAAGTACGGCTGCTCAGGCGTGGGCGTCATGAGCACCTGGCTGGGCGGGACGATGACCCAGCCCGCCACGCGGCCATCCTCGCTGCGCTGGAGCCAGAGGAAGACTTCGCCCACCAGGTCGACATGCACCTGGCCCAGCTTTCGGTAGGCGCGGCCTGGGTAGCGGGGGTGCGGAGCCTCCAGCAGCCGGAGCAGCTCGTGGTCGGGCAGCTCCACCAGCTCGCCCGCCTCGGTGGCCTCCTTCAGCGCCTTGGTGCGCAGCTCGCGGTTCGCCGACTTCAACCGCTGGTCCGTCTGTCCTGCTCCCGGCTGGGCGGGCTTGTAGACCTTCCACGCGGGAGTGGCGGTGGCCTCCGCCACCGTGTCCACCACGGCGCGCAGCCACGCAATCTCCCGATACGCCAGCATCACCTCCCGGCTCCCCCGGCGCGGGCTGAAGCTGGGGATGGGGAGGATTCGGACGATGGGGCCCTGGCTGGGTAGCAGCCCCAGGGCTCGCTTTACGCGGCGGACGATAGAGGCCATGCCCGCGAGAAGGGGTGGCTATTCGTCCTCGTCGTCCTCCTGGGCGGCGCGCTCCTTCGCTGCTGCAACGCGTTCGGCCGCACCGGCGTTGTGCCGCCGCGGGACGACGTAGAGGAAGATTGGCCAGGCGAAGGCGTCTGCGCGGTCGTCGCGGCCGTGCCCTCCCTCCTGTCCGGTGAAGCGGGCGAGCTGCTTCTCCAGCTTTTCGTGCTTGCCCACCATATGCACCAGCCCCGCCTCGGCGAGCGCGGACACTGGCGCGGCGCGCTCGGCCTTCGACTGCTGGGCACGTTGCACCTGCACCTTCACCTTCGCGGCGACGGCGCGGATGGTCGCGGTGACCATGTTCCCGCCCGTGTTCGTCTCCGCGAAAATCCATGCGCGAGGGCGGCCACGGCGGTCCTTCTTGGCCGCCGGCTCCCAGGCCCGGAGTGCTTCGACGGCCCGCTTCGCCCAGGCGCTGGGCTCGGGGGACTGGAGGGAGAGGTCCGCGAGCACGTAGACGTGGTCGAGCCCGTCCTTCTCGCGGCGCACGCCCACCACGACGATGCCGTGGAGGTCGCTGTTCTTCTTCTCACCGGTCGCCGGGTCGATGGACACGACGATGTAGTCGTACTCCTTCGGCGCATCCTTCGGGTTGATGCGCAGCGCCTTCCAGTTGACCCGGCGGTAGATGGCCGGGTCCATGCTGAAGGTGAGCTCGCCCAGGAACTCCCGGCGGCCCTCCGTCGAGTGCATCATCCGCCGCGCGTAGCGGACGTAGGCCGGGTCAAGGTTGTCGCTGTTCTCCAGGGTGGAGGAGCGCGCGAGCACCAGGCCCTCGCGGTCGCTGAGCATCTCGACGAAGAGCGGCGTCGGCGCCGGCGTCGTGGTGATGAACATGCGAGCGCTGAGCCCTTCGCGCCGCATGCGCGTGGTGCGCAGGCGATTGACGGCGCGGCACTCCTTGTAGACGGCGATGGCATCGCCCTTCCACGCCACCGGCTCGTCGGCCCAGATGAAGGTGTACTGGTGCCCGCGGAACTTGTCGGCGTTCTTAGCCGGCAACCACGTGGCCTGGGCGCCGTTGGGCCACACCAGTAGGCGCTTCGCCCGATGGTACGTTGGGTAGAACCACGGCGGGCACAGGGAGAGGATGCCGGAGGGGCCCTCTATCTGGTTCTGCCGAATCTCGCTGTACGTGGGCCCGACGATGAGGATGCGGGCCTCGGGGTCCGCGCGCGCCTCCTCGATGACTGCGCACGCCCCCGCGTACGTCTTGCCGGTGCCACGCCCCCCTAAGAAGAAGAACGTCCGGTAGGTGAGGGGCGGCACCTGCACCGGGCGCAGGGAGTAGATGGGCTCGTAGTAGAGGGTGACCAGTTCCTGGGCCGTCAGGCCCAGGAGGTCCGCGAATCCCGCGACGGTGCCCTGCACCTCTCGGGCGCGGAGCGCCACGCGCTGGAGCACCGAGAACCGGCCGTTGCGCTCGGAGGTGAGGACGGGGATGCCTTCGAGCAGCTTCTCGCCGGCCTCGATGATGGAGGCGCTAGCTACCATCGCTGTCCTCGGCTGTGGCCTCCGCCGCGTCCTCGCTCGGCGGCGGCTCTGCCATGGCTGCCTCTTCCTTGTCGTGCTCGACGAGGAACCGGGCCAGCCTCTCGTCGAGGCGGCTGCGCGCCTGCTCCGGCGTTACCAGATCGAAGAGCGGCCCCAGCCCGTTGCCCGCGGCAACCGGGGCCTCGCGCGGCACCGTGAAGTCCTTCGGCGCTGCGACCGACAGGCGCCACCGAATGGGCTTGTCGTTCATCGTCTTGTCGATGATGGCCGCATTGGACAACTCGACGAGGCCCATCTGGTACTCGGCCTCCGCGCGCTCCACGTCATGGACCAGCTCCGTGTAGCGGCTGCGCTTGCCCTGCTCGATGGCCTCACGCCCGCGGCGCAGCCACCCCTGGAGGCGGACCTCGGTGGTGCCCGCGAGCGCGGCGGCCATGCGCTTCGTCGCGCCCGCCTTGAGTCGTGTGCACACCTCCTGGTGAATCGCGAAGGTCAGCGTCGAGGCAGGCCCGTTCCACTTCGCCGGCCGGCCGCGCTTCCTCTTCGGCGGCGGGCCGGCGGGTGGGGACTTCGGGTCATAGCCACGAGGAGAGGACACCCCTCGGAGAAGGGGCGCCGACTACTCGGCGCGGCACGCGAGCTGCTTCGCGCGCTCGACGAGGGCCACCAAGTGGGCGGCGGCCTGCATCTGCTGCTCAGAAGACGAACGCCCCCCGGCGAGGGTCAGGGCGGTGAGCGCACCCGCGCAGGCCGTGATGGCGCCCGTCACCTCCGACAGGGTGACGGCTGGGCGGTCGAGCTTGGGGCCGATGCGCTCCAACGTGGACTCCAACGCTTCGAGGGATGCGAGGGCCGGGCCGGTGTCGCAGGTGACGTCGATGTGCAGGTCGCCCACCTTGAGCGGCTTTACGGCGCCAGCTTCGTCGGCGGGGACATCTGCATCCATGCCGAGCGCGCTGCGGGCCTGGCGTGTCAGCTCGTCAATCCCGCCTCGAAGCATGGCTGCGTTCGCGACCATCTCGGTCAGGTAGGCGGTGCGCGACGAACTGGCGGCGAAGAGCGCGAGTCCGCTGCCCTGTGCATGGGCGCGGAAGTCGGTGTGGCCGAGCAGGTGGTCCGCGAGTGCCTGGAGCGTGGGGCGGGCATCGGCCGACCTGGAGGGGGTCACGCCCGTACGGGCCCCCGGTGGAGGGAGAGGGGACTGCGACTCGGACTTGGAGGTGGTGTTGGTCATGCCCCGTGAGAAGGGGCGCCAGCGGCCCGCCATGCGTCGCGAGCACGCGGACGCCCCGGGCGCCATCCGTCCTGCCAACGCGCAACAGTGGGCCACCAGGAATGCCAGGGCCCCAGAAAAACGGGGGTCGTCTGACAGATTCCCCTCGGAAAAATCCCGAAGAATTCGCGCGCCAGGATTGGACCGCGCCGAGCAATCACGTTTTGGAGCCACCTCCCCGGTTTCCCACCCCGGGGTAGCTGTGTCTGCATTCACTCTCACTGAAATATCGCGTTGTCGTACAGATGCGCAGGATGTGCGCTTCCTGTTCGCTCCACATAGCTCTGGCGGTCGTGTGAAGCCTTGTTTCTGGAGTCGCAGAAGCATCACTGGCGTGCCGGTACGCGGGGCGGCATGGTCAGGAGGCCGACAGGAAGCTGCTTTCCCACACGCAGTAGGAGGTGCCACGTGCTTGATGCAAGGAGACCACTGTTCCCCAAGAACAAGGAGTGCTTTCGCTACGTGGAGTACGCCTTCTCGGTTTACCCCAACGCCGACGGTGCGGTGGTGATTGTGCAGGACCAGGTTGTTGGCATCGGAGGCGTCACGCTTGGTGCCGTGGTCTCACCTGCTCAGGTTCCTGAACTCATTGACGCGCTATCAAAAGCAAAGGCGGCTGTGGCGGACTCGGAGGCGGTTTCCGAGTTCAAGGTGGGAGCCAGCGAGGTCTATCTGAGCGAGGGTGGCAACGTGTGCATCATTGGCGATCCAGGTGATGAGCCCATGGTGTTCGAGCCGTATCGCGTCGATGCCCTTATTGCCGCTGTCCGGCAGGCGGCAGTTGAGGCGACGGCGTAGCAGTCTCCGGACGCCACTCGCCCCTTCTCGCGGGCATGACCGTCCTGCTCGCCGTTGTCGCCCTTGCCCTCGCAGTGGCCCTCCTCGTCGTCTACCGCCGCCTCCAGGATGCCGAGTACTGGCGTGCCCACTGGAGTCGGCGTTACGGCGAGCGGGATGCGGAGCTGAGCGCGGCCCTGTCGGAGGGGCAGGAGCTGAAGTCCAACGTGGAGCACGCGCTTCGCATCCTGTGGCGCCGCGTCGAAGTCGTGACGCCAGCGGACGGGGCAGCGGTGGCGTTTCTCCGGGCGGCCTTCCCGATGCTGCCGGCGCCGCCCGGTCCTCGCGTCTTGGAGTCGCTGCCCGGGGGCAAGCATAAGCATGCGGAACCGTTGAGCGCAGTCACCTGCCCGAAGTGCGAGGACGCTTCCTGCGTGGCCCCTGGCCAGTGCGATAACCTCTTCGGCGGGGACGCGCCGTGAGCTATGCCGCTGGCACTTCGGGAACGTGAGCGCCGGTGCTCCGCTCTCTCCGAGCTGCGTGAAACTGCTCCCGGACGAACTGCTCCCGCTCCCTCTCGCTCGGCAGCTCCTGGGCGCACTCGAAGCAGACGTTTCGCCAGAGTTCTTCCGTGCCTCCGTCCACCGCGACCTTTACGGCGAGAGGCGACCAGGGCTTGCGCGGCTCGCCAGGTTTCCACAGCCGCATTCCGAATGGACGCCTGCACCGAGTGCAGTGCTGGAGGTCTCTGCATCGCGGTTCACGCTCAAACAGGTCTGTCATCCACATTCCTTTCGCGCCGCCCTGAATTGGGCTGTGAATGACCGTCCCGCGCGACCACCACGGTTTGCAAGCGCGAAGGTGAGCCACCGCCCCTTCTGACGGCGCATGAGCCCCACCATCGAGACTGCCGTCATCGCCCTGGCGGTCAGCCAGCTCCTTGTCCCGTTGCTGAACGGGCTCCTCGCGCGCCGGCAGGCGAAGCACGAGGCCGCCGCCGACCAGGTGCCACTCCTGGTCCAGCGGATGGAGTCCATCGCGGCCGACCTGCGCGACATCAAGGCGGAGCTGCGAATGGTGCGCGAGCACGACTCGGAGCTGCGCCTGGTGGAGCAGCGCCTGCGAACGCTGGAGTCGTGGCAGGCGGAGGCCCGCCCCCAGCTCGCCCGCGCGTCGAGTGACACGCACCTCCTCATGGGGGAGCGCAGCGCCCGACAGATGCAACACGCGGCGAACGTCGTCGCCGCCCAGGACGCGAGCCGTACCCGGCCCTGAGCGCCGCTTCTCCCGGGGGCAACCCTTCGCCCTCGGGAGTCCTCATGTCGAGCTCGCAGCGCGCCGCCTTTCTTTCCCTGGTCCTGTCTCAGATGCACGCGCCCTACCGATGAGGAGGGAAGGGGGAGCGCGACCCCTCCACGGGCCAGCGTGTCTTCGACTGCTCCGGCTTGGTGACGTGGGCCTTGCGCGAGGTCGGCGGGCCCGACTGGCGCGCGACGCACCACACGGGCCGCCTCTGGACGGAGTGCTCTCACCTGAAGGTGGGCGACCTGGTGCTCCCCGGCGACCTGGTGCTGTACCACCGGCTGGGCGAGCCGACGAAGCCGGAGCACGTGATGGTGGTGGTGAGCTGGGCCCTCGACGTCGTGGTGGGTGCCTCGGGCGGTGGCTCTTCGACGCTCACCCTGGCGGACGCGGCCAAGGCCGACGCTCGCGTGAAGGCCTTCGCCAGCCTCGACTACCGGGCCCGACGCATGAATGGCGTCTGCCGCTTGCCGTTCACCTCGTGAGGCGAGCGCCTCTTCTCCTGGGGGCTGTCCACCTCGCAGTCCCCCAGGAGCACCATGAAGCACCGCAAGACTCTCATCCTCTCCGCCGCCCTTGGCGTCCTCCTCACCGCCCCTGTGGCGTTGGCCCAGGCCACCGGGACCGCGGCGAGCGGCATCCTCGACACCGTCATCGCGTCCATCTTCACCCCGACCGGGATTCTCACGGTCCTGGGCGCCGTCGTCGCCGGTGTCGGATTCATCTTCGGCAAGGACTGGCTCAACGAGCGGCGCAAGCGGCGCATCGCCCTGGCCGCGCACCATGCCTTCAACATCGTGGAGGACATCGCCGCGGAGAACCCGGCGGACAACGGCTGGGACAAGGCCGCCCGTGGGCTCCAGGTGGTGGATGAGTGGATGCGCGCCAACGGCTGGCGTCAGCTCAAGCCGCACGAGCAGGCGCTGGCGAAACTGAGCTTCAGCGCCATGCACGGCGAGCAGAAGGCCTCGCTGAAGGCGTCGCAGGCCAGGGACGCGGATGCCCTGGCCGTGGCGCACACCATCACCAGCTCGGGCCTGGCCCCGGTGCTTGCGCGCCCTTAGACGCCCCGCGGGTAGCAGTGTCCGCGGGGCTCTCCAAGGTGCTCGCCGACGTCCCGGTGAGGACCGGTTACCTGGAGGCCCAGGCCGGCGTGTCCTCGCTCTCCGGCGCCTACGCGCGCCTGGAGGCGGGGGCGCGGCTCCGGTCGAACCTCGGTCTATTCGCCTTCGGTGAGTCCAACGCGCGCGAGCGGATGGCCGGCATCGGGGCCCGCTACACGTTCGGCTGGTGAAGTGCCACGGCCCGCTCCAGGCGACTGGGGCGGGCCGTGTTGCGTCAGCGCGGCATTCGCCGTGCAGGGTTCGGGGGGGAGTCCGCGACTACAGTCGCACCGCGAGGATGCGCCAGCCTTTCACGTCAACCGCATAGGTGGCACCCACGTCCAGGATGGGGGCCGTGGCGATGTCGCATGCATCCGGGTTCGGGATGATGCTGACGAGCACGACGCCATCTGAGGCGGGTGCCGTTACGACCTCGTAGGACTCGCGGCGGTTGAGGCACTCGTCGAGCGGCGTGGCGTCGCTGGGCAGCTTCCGGTCCCAGGGCAGGAAGTCGTCCATGGCGAGTTGGATGGCGCGAAGGGTGGTGCCGCTGATGACCTGTCGCCCCTCGGTCGGAAACGCGAGCGGGATTTCGACGGTCGCAGCCTCTTCCGGTGGGGCGTGGACTGGGCGCGGCGGCTTCTGGAACAGGGCGCATGCCGGGAGCATGCAGAGAAGGGGCAACAGAACGCGCTTCATGGGGCCTCCGTGCGGGCCACGATTCCGGATGTGCATCGACACGCTCATCCCTCAGTCATCCACCGCGGTGACGACCCCGAGGCGCTTGTCCTCTTCCTTGATGATGCCCACCAGCTTCCATCGCTTGCGTTGTCGGAGGTAGACCTCTCCAGGTTGCTCGCTGCCGAGATTCGGCACGAGTTTGGTGATGGTGCAGGTGCGGTCGAACTGGATGCGGATGCTCCAGATTTGCGTCGCTTTCAGTCGGTCCGTTTCCGACATCGGCGAGGGGGACCAGGGGTGGCTGTGGAAGTCCGCGAGCACAACCGCCCGGCCTCTGCCGTCGACGACGTAGCGCGGGGGGATGCACTTCTTCAGCTTCGCGGGGCCAACGGCCACGGGCTTGCCCAATGGTGAGGCCGCGCTGGCGTAGTAGACGCCGTCTCCGAGTGAGTAGATGGCGCCGCAGTACTCCTGCCCGTAGTCGCCATCCGTCGCGTTCTCTAGCTTCATGACGGCTGGGCAGAGCTGGTCGATGACCTCGTCCACGTCGGACGACGGGGTGACGGCTTTCCAGGGCCCTCGGACGTAGACATGGGGGCCTGAGCGCCAATAGTCCCGCGTACCACTCGGCTCAGGGGCACTGGCACAGCCGATGGCCACGCTGAACGCCGCGACGCGTCCCAACCGCACTGCTGACATGGACCCCTCCTGTTCGAACTCAGGAATTGGAGTCCATATAGGACAGATCATTAATTCATGACAATCGTGCTTTTCCGCTTTGTGGTTGGGGATGCTCTTCTTCCCCTGGCGGGCCGGCGCCAGACGTCAGCTCAGCAAGAACAGCCCCGCCGGACACCATGCCCGGCGGGTGTGGCGAAGGCAGGCGAGAAGCCGCGCCTAGTGCCTGCCGCACCACGGGACCTCAATCGTCGTGCCTGCCCAGGCCACAGATGAGCCCGCGCTTGACCAGCAGCAGTGGCCCGCCGCACCAGCACTTCCCGTCAGGGTACGTGGGCTGTGCCGGGGCGGGTGCCTCGGGTTCGCCGCGCAGTTGGCGCAGGGAGCGGGCGAAGTCCTCCCTCACGCGTTTGCGGCGGAGCTGCTCGGCAGTCTGGGCGGGTGGTCGGTCTCGACGCATATCCCGACAGAAGGGGCGTGAAGCTCACGAGGGAGGCACCACGTGCTCGGGCGGCGCGTCCAGCTTCCGGTTTCGGCTCCTCGGATGTGGACGCGAAACACGAACTGGGCCGCGAATTCGTCCACCTCGTCCTCCCTCTGGGAGGGGGGCATGGTGGGCTGGCTTGACGGTGGGGCGCGAGAAGTAGTCCACCGCGCGGCGCTGTGGGCCGCCCCTTCTACCCTGCGTTGGAGAAGAAGACGGGCTCGGCCGGGACAAGCGGCCGAGCCCGCGAGTGCCAGGGACACCGGGAAGCGCCGCTGGGGCAACCAGTATACCGCCCTTGCGCGTGCGCGCTTGGGCATGGAGTCGCCCCCGTGTCCTGCCACTGCCTCCGTCCACCCCCAACCGCGCCTCCGTTCGCCGAGGTGAGCCTGGTGCTGCCCTGGCCGCCCTCGGGTAACCATTACTGGCGTAGCGACAGGGGGACCACGCCGCACGTCAGTGACGAGGGCAAGGCGTACAAGGCGCGAGTGAAGTCCTCGCACGTGGGCCAGCGCGCTCTCAAGGGCCCCGTGGTGCTGTCGGCCACGCTGTACCCGCCCACGCGCCAGAAGTCGGACTTGGGGAACCGACTGAAGGTGCTGGAGGACGCGCTCGAACTGGTGGCGTACCTCAACGACAACCAGGTGAGGCGCTACCGGGACGTGGCCTTCGCGGACGGGGCCCACGGCAAGTCGGCCCGGGTGGAGCTGGTGCTGAAGGGCCAGGAGTGGGCGACGCCCGAGGAGGTGGAGGCCGAGCGGGTGCGGCGCGCCGAGCAGGCCCGGAAGCGGCGGGCGACGCTGGCACGCAACCGGGCCGCGAAGAAGCTGGGGCGCCTCCGGGTGACGCCTGCCGTGCGCCGCGGGAGGGCGTCATGAGCTGCACTACCTCGGCGCCGAGCACCTCGGCGGAGATGGAGGCGCTGCTGTGCCGCCTGCTGGAGGTGCCCGCGGGAGGCCTCGAAGCCCGGCGCGTCGAGTCGCGCCTCGCGGTGCTGGTGCGGCCGCACCTGGTGCGCGTGGCCCGGCAGGTGGCGCGTGCGTGGCGGGTGCCGGTGGAGGACCTGGTTCAGGTGGGGCTCCTCGCGGTGCTCACGCGCCAGCGCGCGCACCCCTTCCGCCCGGGGCACGCGGGGGCGGGGCGGAGCGCGTACCCCGCCTGGGCGATGCAGTTGGGCCGTCAGGCCATGCAGTCAGCGGCGCTCACCTGGTCGAGCCCCGTTCACCTGACCGACCACGCGCGCAAGGCGGTGCGCCGGGCGAAGCGCACAGCGGCGGCCGAGGGCGTGGAGGTGTCGTCCGTGCTGCGCCGACAGGGCCTGGACGCGGAGACGGCCCGCGCCCTGGGCGAGGGAGCGGTGGCCAAGCCCCTGTCGCTCGAGGAGGTGCTGTCCTCCCGCGATGCCGGTGCCGAGGGCCGAGACGCCTCCAGCGAGCGCGGCAACCGGGGGCTGGCGGCGCGGACGGAGGTGCTGCTGTCGCTGGTGGACAGCACCGCGGAGCGCTTGGCCCTGGTGGCACAGCGCGAGCACGTGCTGTGGGCGCTGTACCGGCTGCCCAAGCTGCAGCGTCAGGTGGTGCAGGCCTGCATGGGGCTGGGGCGGCCCGGAGGCCAGGAAGCCACAGAGAGGACGCTGGCCATGGAGTTGCGCATGACGCAGGCACAGGTGCGGCGCCTGCGCGACGAGGGGCTGGAGAAGCTGCGCGCGCAGCTCAACGCCCAGGGCATGGGGCCGGGGGAGGAGGCACCACCGAAGCGCGGCGAGCTCCGCCGGCAGCGCGCGGCCTCGGCCCGGCGCGGCCACCTCCAGGCCACGGGGCAGTTGCCGCTGCTGGCCCTGGCGGGGAGGGCGTAATGCCCGTCATCACTGCGAAGAAGCAGGGCACCTGCACGGCGGAGGGGTGCGGCGGGCGCATCCTCCGCGGGGAGTTGTGCTGGTACGAGGCCGCAACGGGCATGCGCCACCTCGAGGCCGCGTGCCGAGGCGCGGACGGCGGGCGCCGCCCGAACCTCCGGGCCGGGAGGTGCCGGTGCGGCGCCCACGTGCCCCCGCGCGAGGGCCACCTCACCCTACGCGGCGAGAAGTCCTTCCGCGGCCGCGTCCGGAAGCTCTGGGCCGTGAACTGCGCGCGGTGCTCGCACACCGCCCACGACGGTTAGCGCTGAGAGGACTGCTTCTTCTTCAGTTCTTGCTTGGCCTCCTGAAGGAACTGAATGACGCGGTCCACCTGGTCGCTGCCGATCATGACGACACCGGGTTCGGCTTCAGAGGGGTCTTGGAGCCCGTAAGGGTTGTGCTGCTCGACTCGAATGGTGTCGGCCATGTCGGGGTCGATGGAGACTCTGACACCGGAGGCAGGTGGAACCACCCACCTGTCTTCGTCATTCGTCTCAACCTTATCCTTGTCGTGTTGTTGTCCCATGTGATGATTCCTTAGTCCTTTCGCATCAAGTTCGCGGTCCTTCGTGAAGCTCGGGGCTGCCTACCAGCCACGCGCATCCGGCTCAACATCATGTGCAGTGTGTTGAGCCGGATGCCGGTTTCCACGGCGACGAGCATCGGCTCGGCACCCCTGCGCAGCAGCCCGCGGGCGTATTCGGCCAAGCGCAACGCGTCGCGCTTGTCGATCATCCCGGGGCCGCGCAGGGGGATTCCAATTTCAGCCGGCTTGCGTTGACGTGTGCAATTCATTGGCGAGGCGCCTCTCGGCGAGAGGAGCCGCGCCCAACGGCACGCCGCACGGCGCGTTCCACCTCCACCACCAGCACCAGGCCAACGAGGAGCGCGGCGCCGCGCATGCCGAGGGACGCGCACTCGAAGGATGCAAGGTGGAGGACAACGGCGACGGCCACCAGTCCGAAGAGCAGCTTGGACAGCAGGAGGATGCGCCGAATCACAGACGCACCTCCTCGTCTTGCCATGCCCGTCGCACCGCCCCGGAGTCCCGGCAGCCAGGGACCACGCGGCCATTCCGCGCGGGCCAGTAGATGCGTGGCAGCTCCTCGCCCGGGTGCTGGCCGCTTCGGCACTCCAGATGGCCAGCGTCGCAGGGCACCAACTCCACTCCGCACCCGGGGCAGCGACGGGCGGACTTCACGCCGGCACCTGCGTGTTGGTGGCCTCCGCTTCAATCCGTCGCTCGATGTCCATCATCGTCTTCCCGATGGCGTCGGCGACTTCGTGCATGAGGGCGTCGGGGATGGGGACGTTGGGCGGCAGGCGTCCGTGCTCCTGCACCAGGGCGGAGGCGGAGGCCTCCAGCGCGTTCGCGCGTACCCTCATGTCGTCCACCATCATCAGCGTCACGTAGGCGATGAGGGCGGGGTTGTCCTTGGTGATGGGGGCAGTGTTGACGTGGGAGGTCTGCTTCAGCGTCTTCGGCTCAAGGACGGCCAACTCCAGGACATCGCCGGCATCCAGGCGGAAGCCCGGCGGCAGGCTTTCGAGGACAAGGGCGCCCGTGAACATGTCGATGGACGTGACGACGGCATGCCCCTCGCGTCCACGAACCGCCACTGCGTCCCGGGGGTAGAAGCCTCCGCTACCCCTCTCCTGGATGCCCACGTGGCACCAGTCCCGCAGCAGGGTCGCCGTCGTCACCGTCGCCCTCGGGGCCTTCTCGTGGGTGTACACGGCAGTGCCATCCTTTCCGTACATCAGGCTCCACACGAGGCCCTCGCTCGTCGGGTGATTTCTGTAATCCGGAGGTGGCTCGCGGACGGCGTGCCGGTACACATGCTTCTTCTGCTGCTGCTTGGCTGACTTCGTCATTCGTCGTGCTCCGCTGGTGGGCCGGACGCTTTGGCCCTGGTGGGGGTGAGTGCAGCTCCGGGCCGCGCGTGCTGGACGGCCCGGGAAAGGACGGCGGGGCTACGCGGCGGCGGGCACCTCGGCGGGCGTCGGCTGGGGCGCGGACTCCTCGTCGTCGTTGGGCGGCGGGATGAACTCCAGGACGTCGCCCACCTGCGCGACGAAGTCCTTGTTCCACTCCACGAAGAAGGCCGGGGTGACGTCCTCATCGTCGAAGACGCTGGTGATGAGCCCAGTGACGTTCGGCCGACTGGCGACGCGGATGCTCCAGTCCACCTCCACGTGCTCGGGAACGCGGTTCACCTCCAGGCAGAAGAGCGGCGAGCCCTTCCTGCCGTCCGTGGGCCACGCGAAGCCGACCTCCTTCACCACCACGGCGTCCGCCGGCGGTGCCTTGCTGGAGGACTCGGCGCGGAGTCGCTGGATGGCGGCGGCCGCGCGGTTGGCCCACACCGGGTGGTGCAGGTCGGCGGTGAGCTCGGGCAGTCCCTCCAGTGCCTTCTCCAGCAAGGCGACGGTGAGGCGCTGGTACTCGCGGAAGCCACCGGGCCCGTCCAACTCGGAGCGCAGTTCCCGCACGCGGCTCTTCTCCTTCTTCGTCTCGCGCACCTGCTCGCGGCGCGTCTCCGCTTCCTCCTCGCGCACCTGCTCGACGAGGCGCAGTTGGTCCTTGAGGGCGCGCACCTGCTGCGCAAGCCCGTCCCTCTCCTTGCGCAGCAGGCCCACCATGCCCTCGGCGATGGCCACGCGCTGGGAGCGCTCCTGCGTCGCCGCGCGCCAAGCCCCTCGCGCCGTCAGCGACAAGTCCTCCCACATGGGGACTACCGGCCCGCCGGGCTGGGCGTCGAAGGCCTCACGGAGCGCCTCGTAGGCGCGGCGTGCCTCGGAGGTGTCTTCGAGGATGAAGCGGATGGTGGGCGTGTCCGTCTGCACTGCTTCCATGGGTACTGCCTCCTGCCGGCACGGGGCCGGCGCTGGTGCTGCTGGGGTTGAAGGGGTTGGGCTGACGTCAGGTGAGCCGCAGGGGGCGTCCGCCGCAGGAGAGGTGCGGCTTGTTGCCAGTGCCCTGGAGGGTGAAGGCGAGCTCGCGGATGCGGCGCTCCAACCGTCCGAGATTCTCAGCAGGCAGGCCCGCTTCGCGGCCGTCGAAGCGCGCCAGGAAGTCCTGCCGGTTTAGGTGGGTGGTGAGGACGGTGCGGCGTTGCTCGCGGTAGCGCGCGTCAAGGACGTCGTGCAGCAGGCCCAGGGCGACGTCGCCCAGCTTCTCGGCGCCGACGTCGTCCAGCACCAGCAGGCGGCATCGGCGCATGTCCTCCAGCCGCTCTCGTCCGGCGTCGGTGAAGGCCGAGAGTCCCGCCAGCTCGGCGCCGGGGACGAAGAGGGCCGGGGGCATCTGGCGCCCACCCCCCGCGGCCTGGTTCCACGGGTAGTGCCGCGCGAAGTCGGCAAGGACGACGACGGCGGCTTGCGTCTTGCCGGCGTCGGGCTGCCCCATCAGCACCAGCCAGGGGAAGGGCATGGGCCCATGCCTCGCGGGCTGGTGCGCGTCCGCCGGCAGCAGGGGCCGTGGCTGCGCCAGCCATAGCCGGACGGCCCGCAGCGGGGCGCGCGTCTCGTCCAGTGACGTCAACGCCCCGAGGTGCTTGGCGCCCACGCCCATGCGCCGCAGGTGGGCGACGACGTCCACGCGGCTGCGCTGCGCCGCTTCGCGCTGGGCGCGCGCGAGGCTTGCCGCGTACTCGGCGGCGGGGGCCATCCGGTACATGTCCCACCAGGTGTGGGCGTGCTCGACGCCGCGGTGGGCGCGGGGGCAGTCGGGTGGGCACAGCACCAGTGCGCGGCCCTGCAGCTCCAGCTCGCGGTTCTGCTTGCGGGCGCCGTAGGCGAGGCGCCGCACCCGCTCGCGCAGGCTGGAGTGCATGGGGGCGTCGGCAGTCGTATCGGCTTCGCAGGTCATGGCTTCACCAGGGCTGGGGGTTGTCGTCGTGCTTCGAGGCGGGGGCGGGGCCGGTGGACGTGCGGCGAGGTGCGCGCTCCTCGGGCGTCGCGTTGTCGTTCCAGCGCCGCACCAGGTCCGTGAGGCTGTCGCAGCGCTGGCGGTACGTGGCCGTCACGCCGTGGCCCCAGCGCTCCAGCACCTCGGCCATGCCGCCGTCGCCAGCGAGTGCCATCAGCTCTCGGGAAGCGTCGTCGTCGCGCCGCTGCCAGCGGTACGGCTTGCCCCTGGCCGCGAGGAAGACGCGCTCCACGCCGTCGCGCAGGGACTCCGCTGGCGGGCCTGCGTCCGCGGGGCGCTCGAAGGGCAGGGTGCCGTCCGCGTGGTGGGCGTCGTCCGGCGTTCGTACGCCGCCGTCGTCGTCGGGGCTTCCCCGGGGGGAGGGGGGATAAAGGGGGGTGGAGGGGGATGGAACGGAAGGGGGAGGCGGGGGGAAAAGGGGGGAGGGGGGCGGCGTGTACGAACGTTGTGCGTACGCGTCCGTACGCGCTTCGTCTGCGTACGTATGCGTACGTACAGACGTACGGGTGACGGCGTGGGCAGCCACGTACGCAACGGCGTCTGGCGTTGGCGTACGCCACTCCCGGGACGACAGCCCCAGGCTTTCCGCTGTGGCGGTGTCGGCCGGGGCATGCGCGAGGAGGGTGCCCTTCCTCTCCCGTGCGCGGGCGCGCGGGTTGGCGGACACGCCCGCCAGCATCCGTCCATGCTCGTCGCCCAGTACGTACAGCGACGGAGCGGCGACGGAGCGACGACGGCTCGCTGGGGCCGGGGTGGTGGAGAGTGCGTCCTTGAGGGCGGCGAGGGCCTGGGCCATGGCGCTGGCGTGCGCATCCGCGTAGGCGCGGGCGTACCCGATGCGCTCGCCCTCCGCGCGGGCCTCGGCGCGGAGGAGTTGTTCCTTCGTCCGCGCGAGCTCCGCACGGACGTCCGCCAGTTCGGCCTGGAGTGTTGTCATGTCTGGAGATGGGCAGGCCATGGGCTCGGTTCAGCGGTGAAGGGGGCGGAGGTGCGGCAGGAGGGCGAGGACCAGGGCCACCAGGGCGGCGCCCGCGAGGACCGCCACGGCGAGGGGCCAGTGGCGCCGGGCGAGTCGGCCGGTGCGCTTCGCCAGCCGGCGCACCCAGTGGCCGATGCGGCGAAGGCGCCACGTGCGTGACGGCGGCATGAGGAGCGACGGCAGCAACTCGTTGGAGAGGGCGGCGGCCGCGAGCGTTCCCGCGTCGGTGAGCGCGTCGCGCAGCTCTTCGGCCACCTCCTCCTCCGAGGCCTGGTCACCGACAGGCCTTGCCACCTCCACCGCGAGGAACGGCCGCTCGCCGGGGCCACCGGGCGACGTGACGATGCGCAACTCCAAGGGGCACAAGGGCTGGGCGTCATCGCAGGCGGGGTCGGGCCACAACACAAGCGCTGGTCGTCCGGTGTGCTGGTGCCGCGCGATGTAGATGCGGCCCACCTCTGGTTTCGTGAGCAGCCGAGGGCCCAGGAGGTACGGGCCGAGTCGATGCTGGTTTGCCGAGGGCTTGCCCTGCTGGGGGCACCGCGGGGAACTCATCGCGTGCCCCCACTGTGGCCCTCGCGTGGCATGCCCAGCGTGAGCGCGTACCGGGCGAAGGCGAGCGCGGTGGACTGGACGGCGGCCAGCAGCTTCCGCGCCCAGGTGCTGGTGGGCCGCACCACATGCGGCGACGTGGGGACGGTGAGCAGGTGGTTGCGCAGCTCCTGCGTGAGGCTGGCGAGGACGGCCAAGTCCTGGGCATCGGCCAGCAGCGCTTCGAGCTCGGCCAGGGCCAGTTCCGGGCTCACCTCGGCTCCGGGGGCGTGCTCGACTTCCAGCGACCAGCCGCACGGGTCCGTGCTGGACGTCAGCACGACGCGCCAGGAGGCGCGCGGGGCGGCGGCGGTGCGTCCGGTGGGGACGACGAGCACTCCGGGCGCCTGGCGCTTCCCGGGTGTCGCCTGGGTGAGGCATCGGTAGACGCGGCCCAGGTGCTCGGTGTCGCGGACGCGTTGGCCGATGAAGTAGGGCCAGCGGAGGGTGGACGCCGCGGTCGTGACGGTGTTGGCGGCAGTGCGAGGCGCGAAGGGAATCATCATGACGTCACCCGGTGGGCATGGCGGTGGAGGGGCTTGGAGCGGCGGCGGTCGCCGTCGAGCGTGTTGGCCTCGCGCCACGCGAGGGTGGCGGAGGCGTCCCACGCGGACACCACGGGGCCGGAGGCATCGAAGAGGGTGACGCGATGGCCGTCGCCGCTGCGCAGGGAGGTGCGCAGCAGCACGGCAGGGTGGGGCTGGGCGGTGCTCATTACGGGTAAACCTCCGGTGTAGTGGTGGCGTTGGCCCCGCTGGCGCGACTGGCCAGCGGGGCAGGGCGGCGCGTCAGTGCGTGGAGCAGGGGATGCAGCGCTGCCCGGCGTCCTCCGCGTGCTCGTTGAGCACGCGCACCAGTCCGCGCACACGGGGCGTACCGCCGCCCTCGTCGTCACACAGGCGGTCCACCGCTTCGTCGAGGAAGTCCTCCCGGTCGGGGCCCCAGCCGGAGGCGTTGGGCCTCAAGCGCAGGCCAGCGGACCGCTCCGCCTGGTGGGCCGCGCGGAAGCACGCGCGCAGGTACTCGGCGCGCGCGCAGTCCTGCTCCGAGGTGTCGAAGGAGGGGAAGCGCCCCTCCTCCGCGGCGCCAGAGGTGATGCGCCCGGTGTCGCCGAGCATCCGGTTGGCGCAGTGGTCGAATACGTCCTGGGGGACGCCGGGAGGACGGGAGAAGCCGTTAGGTCTCCAGGTCTTCGTGGTGGCGGAGCATGCGGCAGTGAGGGCGCACAGCAGCAACAGCGTGAGACGCTTCATGGAGGACTCCAGGTGTTCGGGGTGGGCACTGCATGGGTCCCGGTCTTTCCGTGCCGGGTCAGGACGGCGCGACGGACCGCGTGTCAGTCCGCCGCGCCCCCCTGTGCCTTCACCTTGTCGTCAGCCCGCTCGCGCTCGCGGCGCAGCTCCGAGGCGCGGAGCAGTCCGTTGAGCGCCACCAGCGCGCCGGTGAACACCTCCCTAGGAATGGAGTCGTCGATGGCGAACTCCTCCTGGAGGCTCCACTGGCCTTCCTCGAACGAGCGGAGGACGGCCAGGTCCCGCTCCATGCCATTGAGGCGGCAGGGCATGCAGCGCGCGCGTCCGAGGGCGGCGCACACGCACGGCGGCGCATCGCTCTGGCCGAGCGCATCCAGCACGCTCTGGCAGTCCACCGCGTCCAGCACCAGGGAGCGGGCGTTGCCGGCGGCCACCTCCAGGGCCGCGCGCAGGACAACGCCCACGGAGGCTCGCGCCGCGTTCCCGGGCTCCCGAGCGACGCGCAGCTTGGCCTTGGAGTGCTTCTTCGGGGCGCTCACCGGGCACCCCCAGTCTTGCGCGCAGCGTCCTGGGCCGCGGACTCCCGTCCGGCATCAGCGACGCGGCGAACCTCTCTGAGCGCCTTGGAGACGGCGTCCAGCAGAGGGACAATGCAGCCCCCATCGTTGCGCACGGTGCTGGTGCCGCAGTCCACCTCCCAGTCGTCGCCCGCCTCATCCAGGCGGCGGAACTTCAGGGTGAACTCGGCCGGCAAGAGGCTCCGGCGGGGCTGGCACACCTCTTCGGGGCGGTGAGCGCTCACGCTTCACCTCCCTTCGAGTCCTGAGCGCTGGACGGGAGTCCCGCGAGGCGGGCGCGCAGCTCGCGCACCTCGGCAACCGCGGCACCGATGGAGTGATAGAGGCAGGCCTGCCGGACGCGCTTGAAGCTCCCCGCGCAGGCGCGGCAGCCCTCCTGGGGCGGCACCTTGCGCCGGTACTCGGCGACCTCGACAGAGAGGGGAGAGAGGGGGCGGACTACGCTACTACGGCCGGTTGACTCTCCTTCGTCATCCTCGCCGCATTCAGAAGCTGTTTCAGAGGGAGAGTGGCCCTCCTGGGGGTCGCCTCCCTTGGTGGATGCGGCTTCGATTCCCGCCGCCTCCACTGAGTGAAGCCCAGCAGCCGCGAGGTTGCTGGGCTTTTTCTTTGGCCTCGGTGTCTCATGTGTCCTCAGTGTGCCCCTCCGGCGTCTCTGCCCGGTGCGGCGTGGAGCTGGGGAATGGGTCGGTCGAACTGCTGTACCGCGCTCTCCCGGGGCTCCGGCGCGAGCTGGGCGTACCGCATGGTCATCTCGATGGTCGCTTGTGCAGCACCGTGAGCACGTTGTTGATGGACTTGAGGCTCAGGAGCTTCGGGCCGGTGGTCTGCTCCCAATTTTAGGACCCGTTGAAGAGTGAGAGAGTCCTCGCGGCCAGGAGGTAGGTCGGTCGTGAGGAAGAGCGGGCTTACCGAGGAGCAGATGGTCCGCATCCTGAGGGAGGCGGAGGCGCCTGGGGCCAGCGTGGCGGAGGCGGCCCGGAAGCACGGCGTCGCCGCGCAGACGCTCTTCCGGTGGCGCCAGAAGTTCGGGAGCGCCAGAAGCGACTGACGCGTCGCGGGCGGCACGAGCGCGTCCAGTTCGAGCCCCAGGAAGGGACGGATGGCGCGCAGCGGCTCGCCGCCGTGGTGGTTGAGTGGGTCGAGACGGATAGGTGCCTCATACAGAGGTACGATGACTGAGGTGACGCTCTAATCGTGTCACTCAAGGCGCCCCACGGCCGATCCCGCCCAGCGTATGGGCCACCGTCACCTGCGCGGTCTGCCCAATCGTGACCCCTGGGGGCAAGCAGCCCCCATCAATCAGGCGCAAGAAGCGGGCTGCCTTCATGGGGGCTCTCTTCTATCCGTAGCAGGGCGATGGGGAGCATGCCCCATCACCACGGATGGAGAGCACCACCATGTCGACGCGAATCATTGATTCTCTGGCGAAGTACCACCTGCTCGGTCAGACGGGCCTTCGGGTAAGCCCACTCGCGTTGGGCACCATGAACTTCGGTACCGACTGGGGCTGGGGCATGAGCGGCGAGGACGCGCACCGGCTGCTGACACGCTATCTGGAAGCGGGCGGCAACTTCATTGATACAGCGGATGCGTACACCTCCGGCGCCAGCGAGCGCATCATCGGCGACTACTTCACGCAGCATGGCGGCAGGCAGCGGGCGGTCATCGCCACCAAGTTCTCCGCCAACCTGTCTCCGGGGGATCCGAATGCGGGCGGGAACAGCCGAAAGCACATCCACTCCGCACTCGAAGGCTCTCTGCGCCGCCTCAAGACGGACTACGTGGACGTGTACTGGCTCCACGTCTGGGACGGCCTGACGCCCGTGGAGGAAGTGATGGGGACGCTGACCGGCCTCGTGCGCGAGGGCAAGGTGCGCTACGTCGGCTTCTCCGACGTGCCGGCATGGTACTTCGCGCGCGCGCAAACCCTGGCGGAGCGCAACGGCTGGGAAAAGGTCGCCGCGCTGCAACTGGAGTACTCGCTCGCGGAGCGCAACATTGAGCGCGAGCACCTGCCCGCCGCGCTGGCGATGGGGGCCGCCCTCACGCCCTGGAGCCCCCTGGCCGGGGGCCTCCTCACCGGAAGGTACACTCGCGAGGGAACCCGGCCGAAGGGTGACGGGCGCGCCCATGCACTGCTGGCCAGCGGAAACCCCGTGGCGGACAAGTTCCTGCAGGAGCGCCCCTGGGCCATCGTCGAGGCGCTCGTCGCGGTGGCGAAAGAGGTAGAGCGCTCGCCCGCCCAGGTCGCGCTCAACTGGGTGGCGACGCGTCCAGGCGTCGTGTCCACGATTATCGGCGCGAGCAGGCTGGAGCAGTTGGAGGACAACCTCCACGCGCTGGACTTCAACCTGCCGCCCGAGCTCTCCACGAGACTGGAGGTCGCGAGCCGCCCCGAGCTCTTCAATCCGTACGTGTTCTTCGAGAACCCCTTCTTCACGAGGGGCATGCTCGCGGGCAACACCACTGTGAGCGCGGAGCCGAGCGGGTTTCGTGGACCGCTCCAGGCCCGGTAGGCAGCGAGCAGCGAGGCCGGCGGTGCACTTCCCGCGCTCCTCCGGTGCGGCATCCGTCAATGACATCGCCGCCGCGGCCCGAGAAGCCCAGGCTTCGGGGCCGAGCGAAGCGCGCGGGTCCGCCAGGCCACGGCCCTGAGCGATTGGCCCCGTTCACCGACAAGGACAGCGTCCGGGTGAAGCCCTGGAGCGTGGGCTGTCCCACGGGGCATGCAGCCTGTCAGCGTCGCGTCGAGCACGAGCCGCTGCGCGCCGGCGGAGATCGGGACGAGCACGCAGCGGCCCCGCCCACGGCGTGGGCGAGGAGCGTGTGGCTCGGCGGTGGGCGTGCTGTCCGAATCAACTGACCTCATGGTCCGTCAAACCAGCCTCCGCGCATCTACTTCACGCCAGGGACCACGCGGGCGGAAAGCATGGAGCGAAACGCGTCCCGGTATGCCCAGGCCAGGAAGAGCTCGAGTGCGACCACAATGACGGTCATCACCATGCCGCTCGGGGCCAGGAAGACGTGGAACGCGACGATGTTGACGATGACGGGGGCGAGGAGTGCCAGCGCCAGCGGCACGAAGCGGTTCGCCAGCAGCAGTACGCCGGCCAGCACTTCCGTGCCCTTGATGAGCGGCATCATGTAGCCGGACTTCACGAGCGCGACGCTGAACGCCATGGCCCCCTCGGGAATGGTCTCTGGCGGCGGCGTGATGAAGTTCAGGAAGCCGTTCAGCCCGAAGACGAAGAACAACAGCCCCTGCACCACCCGCGCGGCCGTCGGCACATGACGGGCCAACAACTTCGTTCCCCGACCTGCTCCAACGGCGTCCACGTTCAGCGGCGTTTCGGTCGACATGGCTTGTTCCCCTGCTTCGTTCGTTCAGGTTGGCGCCGGGGCCATTCGCCCCAGCCTCTGTTGTGACGACGAACGAGGTTTGGGGAGATCGACACGCCCGACGAAGATTCGGCCTCCCTTTGCAAGCCCCTGAAACGACTGGCCTCCAAGCCCGCAGGGGGCCAGTCGTGCACGGCCGTGGGCGACTCATGCGTCGCCGCCATACGTGCCCACGACTTGGATGTGGCCCTTCCCCGTCTCCGAGCAGGTCGCGTTGACGCTGACGCGTCAGGCGGTGAGCGTCAAGGTAGTTGTCGCGTGAGAGGGTTCAGCCACTGCCGCGACAGGTCCTGCTTATTCAAGTGCCGGGCGAGGGCATCGAGGTCGGAGAACGCGCCCTCGCACAGCCCCACCAGCCCCGCCGCCACCTCCACGGTGTCGGTGGGGGCCTCCAGGCAGATGACGCGGTCGCCGAGCAGCTCCCGCCAGTCGCGCTCGCAGTTGCGCCGCCGCGCGAGGTCCGGGATGAGGACGAACGGCTCGTAGGTGGGCTGCGGCTCGTCCACCACCTGCTTCACCGGCAGGTCCTGCTCCAGCGTGCCGCCGATGAGCTGCTTCACCTGCTTGCGCGAGACATCGCTGTAGGGCCGCTCGTCGCCCGTCATGAAGAAGTAGCCCGGCGCTTGCGAGCATAGGAAGGACAGGATCCCTCTTGGGCATAGCGGGCGGGAGTAGAGCGGGAGGTGAGGGACGCTGACGGGGAGCCCATGAGCCGCACGCCGAGCCGGCGCAGAAGCCTTTCATCTCCAGCAGACACACCCCAGCCCAGCCCAGCCGCTTTCCCAGGAGGGGCGCGGCAGGTGCCTGGCTCTCTTGGCTGGCTGTGGCGGCTTGAGCTTCAACACCCCGCGGCCTGGGGGGGGCCTCGTGCCGGGGCCCACCTCGCACAGACCGTGGGCAAGCCCAGGTGCTCCAGAATTGCCCGCACCCCGGGGGGCCCTTCACGTACGCCAAGACCCGCCGCCTGCCTCCACACCTCGCGCAGCCGAACATGTCGAAGTCGAACGTCCTCCTGAGCAACTCGGCCCGGTCTACTCGCGGTGTCTGCTCCTTCATCCGCTCCTTCCTGGCCGCTGCCTCAAGCCCCGCGCGCACCTCCTCCGCACCTGCTTGAGGGAACAGCAGTCAATTCGGAAACAAGATTACCCACGTGCGGTTGTCCGGCCGGGACATCCCCGTGCCCCGCATCACGCCGGGTGGGGTGAACAAGAGCGGCGACTTCATCATCATGGGAGACGTTGACGGCATCATTGGCGTCACCACGGGCCAGCCCGAGGCGTGGACGGACAACGGGCTGTTTCGCACCCAAAATCCCCAGCAATTCACGCAGGACGGCTCCCGCGTGCTCACCCATACCGGCGACCACTCCTATGTCGAATGGTGGAGCTGGAGCTTCGGCCCGCGCCCCCAGGGCATTCGCGTGCTGGACCGAAACCTCCAGGACTCCGCGGGCGTCTTCCCGGTCCAGGGTGAATCACGAGCAGTGTTGCGACAGAAGAACGGAAGCGTGTGCCTCGCTACGCTGGAGCCCACAGGAACCCAACCGTGGAAGATTGGCCCTCCACTGAAGAACGTGCCGCGCAAGGGCATGCTGGTTCCGTTCCTGGTGGGAGACACGGTGTATTAGAGCACCTAACGAAAGTAAGGGCTGGAGTAGTCGCTTGCCCTGGAGTGGTCGCCTGTCCTGCGCATGCCCACCTTTCGGAAATGGTCCGAGAGCTCGTCCCCGACGCATTTTGGCAGCGTGTGGCCCCGCTGCTGCCAGCACCGAAGCCAAAGAAGAAGTCCGGACGTCCTCGTGCAGATGACCGCGCGGCCCTGGAGGCCATCGTCTTCGTGCTTCGCAGCGGAATCCCTTGGGAGATGCTGCCTCGCAAGCAATTCGGCCTCTCCGGGATGACTGCCTGGCGCCGGCTGGAGGAGTGGACGCGAGCGGGCGTGTGGGAGGAACTGCAGCGCCGACTCCTGGACGAG
>NZ_FNAJ01000010.1 GCF_900101905.1 Myxococcus virescens
CACCGAGTAGAACGCCATCAGGAGACAGGACTTCAGCAAATGCTCCGGCGGAATGCTCGGCCGCCCGGTGCCGCTGTACATCTCATCGAACGTCGGCGAGAGCGCCGCCAGCGCGGCGTCCGCCATGTCCTTCACCCTGCGCAGCGGATGGCCTGCGGGCACCCGGTCTCCCGGCGTCCGCAGGCTGAACAGCGTCGTCTGTTGCTTGGGCCGTCCGCGCATCACTGCCTCCGATGAGCGGAGGACACCACGTCACGCGGCGGGGTGTCGATCCCTCGGAGGGGTTTCTCAACAGCCTGCTAGAGGAGCGGCGCGATGAGTACGGCTCAATCATTGGGCTGTCTCGCGCGGAGAGCCCTGTTGTTTCGATGGCACTCGACCTCGGGCTCACTCAGCGGGCGTCCGAGTTGAGCATCAGTCTCACTATACAGCCGCTCACGTTTTTTGCCGCGGTAGAGGCCTGTCGAGATTTTGTGGCTGTGGTTCGTGCCTGGGCCACTCGGTACCCTGCTCATCATTCGGTAGCTCATGGTTTGGCAGATTTGCAGTTGGCGGACTCTCCCGCATTCGGCCGTGACGCTGCGACATGGAAACGGGATGGGTTCGACAAGATCTATGAGCTGTTCTGGCTGAAGGTCTTCGGCCCTAAGCTCGTGGAGAGCGTAGGTCGCGAGCGGATGCTCTCGACGCCTGCGCACCTCGTGGAGGAGCTGCCTAATGGTTCTGTCCTCCTGGTGCTGTGGCCAACTCCCTCCGAATTCGCGAGCGACGAGGCGCGTGTTGCCCAGGCCCGCGCGCACGTTCACCTGCGGCCGGATTTCGACTTCGACACGGTGCTGCGCACGCTACGGGAGCGCAGCGCAGCGCTCGTACCCGTTGAGCCGCGCTTCCACCCTGACGTGGCGCCGTTCCTCTCGCGGCTGCCGGATGAGTTCGCCATCAGCGAGCGGCAGCGGAAGATTGCCGAACTCAACGCCTTCCGGCCTCCTGAGTCGGAAGAGTGGTTGCCGGTTGCCCTTCCATCGGACGTGGAGAATCCGGAGCGCGTCCTCGAGTCCTACGGAGACTTGTCCGAAGGTCTCGTGGCTGGGCTGCACACGAAGGTGCCCTCCATCATGGACGAGACGGCCGAGTCCCTCACAGCCCTCGACTTCTTCTTCTGGAAGGAAGACTTCCCTGAACGGTACGAGCGGCACCTCATCGATGGACACACCGCACCGGCGCTCGGAGCCTACCTGGGGGACGTGCTGGTGCGGCGGTTGGGCGGGACATGGGTGCTGCGGCAGAAGATGGAAGAGTCCCAGGTGCGGGTGGGCAAGCGCGTCTGGCTGCCCTTCCTCCGCGCGCGTCGGTACATGCAGTCCCGCCAGTCGCTACTGGACTACTCGCTCACGCAGTTCTTCAAGGAAGCGGAGCGGTACCGGCCCTGACTTGGCGCTGATGTTCTTTGCGCGCCAGGAGGTGCTGGCTGGCGCGCAGAGCGGCCTAATCTGAGGGCTCTAAGAAATGACGTGGACCCATTTCCAGAGCCCCTCGTCCCTACCTCGCTCTATGGCTCAGTGGGGGACTTTCCCGCTCGCTGTAGTAATGGCAGCACGTGGTGCCTTGCTCGCTAGGCATTGACGCAGCCTTGACGCGCGCAATTCGCCGCGACCGAGTTCAGGGGAGGCACTGGCGCGGTACCAGCTATTGGCGCGTGGCTCGGTGGCCCTCAATCATCGCAATAGCCTCGTCCTGGCTAATCTCAACCGCCGCCACCTTCCCCGGCTCATACCCGGGCATCATCCGCTCGGCTTCATCCTGCGTGACCGCCTGAACGATGATGACGTCCTTCGTGGGGGTGTCCTTCCACTTCACAGCCCAGGCCTTCTCCCCAACTCTGCGTGCCGAGTGCCTCAGTTGGTGATCGGAGTGGACGTGCAACCCGAGCGCTTCAAATAACCGGATGCACTCCGTACGGCCACCTTCGAAAATGCTGTATGCCATCTCGGGTTTGAACTCCTTGCGCATGGCGGTACACAACAACTTGGTGAGGTTGTAGATTGTCGGGTGGATGTAGCCGTTGACGACGTCGTCCGCCATCTTCGCGCCACCGAGGGACTCATGCAGCAGCACGATATGCACCAGCGCGCCTTCTGACTTCTCCGTGCGCCAATCATCCGTGATCATCGCAGCACTGGAGAGTTCCTCGACCGTGTACTCGTAGCGCTTGGTCGGGCTCTTCACCGCCTCGTTCGCCATTTTCGTCTTCGTCTTCGTTTTCGTCATCACGTACTCCTTTCGTCTGTCATCAGTGACTCGATTTTGCGTATAGCTCATGCGTCTCCGGAAATTCCGCCGCCGCTGCTGTAAACGGCTCTCCCAGGTTGCCCTGCAATGCGACGGTAGGCATCTCACCCGTGCGAGTGCACTTGGCTCATCGCCTATGTTGGCGCCAGCATACGTTTTTCGATTGTGTCCGATATTTCCTCGAAGGCAATGGCGGCCGCCTCCATCATCTGCATAGACTGACGGATGGTGGAGGCGGAGAGGTCGATGCCTACAAGTAAGAAGGCGTTGTCCATGTTGGCAGCAGGCAAGTGCGCATCGCTCAGACGAAGCTCGTACACGCCTACGAGCGGACTCATCATGCGCCTTGCTTCCTCGGGCTGGACAATCGTGGCGAGGGCATGCTCCAGTGACTTGATGGAACCGCGCTTCTCTCCCTTTGTTAAAGGGACCAGCGTCTGCAAGGGGCCGACGTCAATGCTGTCTACCGTTAATCGTGCTATATCCTTCGCGAGGGCCAGTAATCCTTCAGGATTCAGGGCACGAAACCGATGAATTGTACGGAGGATGGTCGGCCCTTGGGGATGCTGCCGTAATAGCGGAGCCTTCCAACGAGAGTTGCAAGCCGCATCAAGCCGTGCGAGCGCTAAAGCGAAGCGTTCTTCTGGTGCGATTGTCTCTGCCGGATCCGCTCTCATCTGCGAAAGGAGCAACTCCTCACTCACTTTTCCGTCCGGAGCAGCATTGAACCCCATCCAAATAACTTTCTGCCACTCAGGGAGACGCGCAATGTCGAGGGCATAAACATTGATCAACTCCTTCTGGTTCACGCCGAAGTGAATGCCGTAACCGTAGACGGGGGCAACCTCCCCTGTATCGCGCGTGTACCAATGCAACGCCCCCCCACGGCGTTGTGCAAGTTCTCCGATGACGCCTGGCCGAAACCATAGCCACCGGTGCACCGCTTCGTCCCGGAGGTTGTCGGCGCTCTCCCGTTTCCCAGATGGCTCCGTGATGAAGAAGCAGCTCGATGGCGCCTTGTCCCCCCGGACGCGTGGGCTCGTTGTTGCAGGCTCGAACCATTCAGTGCGCCAGAGCTCGCCTGAGACGTCAAAGAGCATGCGCCGCTGAGACTTCATACTCCACGAGCGCGTCTGAATGTTCGATTCTTCGGGTGCGCCAAAAACTGGCACATCCTCTTCCGCATCGACGTCCGTTCGCCCCATGTGGAAGACGGCCGTTTGGGCCCCAAAAACTGAGCCCCCTTCATGTATTGCACGAACGCGTGCCTCGAACCTGTCTCCTCCAACCAGTTCCCGCAGATCCTCTGAACTCCACGGGATGTGGCTTGTTTCCTCCTCGACGGTGCTCCGAATGCGGTATGTCGCCACACGAAGGGCCAGATCGCGCGCGGCCAAATAGTCACCAAGGTGACTCGCGCGAATCTCAAGCCTCACCGGCGCTCCTGATGCACTCCGCTTTAGATGTGCAACCTCCTCATAGCCCTCCTGAGGACAAAGCCAGACGTCTCCCTCGCGTAGGAGACCGAGTGCGATAATGAGGTCCTGGTGGAGGTGCCATACGTGCTCCTCGGAACCATCGAACTCTTGTCCCAGGACGAGGTCAATGCCCAGGCAGGTACCATCCCGCGCCTGGAATACGTCAGCAGGCTTGTATCCTGACTCAAGCACAAGTGAGCGTTGTGCGTGGCCGATACCGATGTCTGACCACCCGAGCGCCTCGGCCCTTTGGCGATGTTTTGTGTGGAATGCTACCGAACCCAAAGCGAAGACTTCCTCTTCGAAACCGATGCTTCCTCGCTCGCCAGTGTGGCTCTCCTCGTATACGCGTAGAGGAATCCATACAGCCTTGGAGAACCAACGCTTACGAATGTCCCTCATCTCGAACCAAGTGTGGTCGCGCATGTCATCGTCTCCATCGCACAGCGTAACGCAGCAGTGGGGCACGAGCGAGTATAAGCACCTGGGCCTCTCTGCTTGGCCTACTCAAATGATTTAGGCAAGCGAGCCCCAATGTTGTCGGGAGCCACCGAAGCGAGGGATGCTTACGATCGGCAGGCGAGAGGAAGAGGCGGTGTCTACGGAGCCAATTTCCATGGGGCAGGGAAATATTACCCCCAAAGTTCATTCAAGGCTTTGCGACCCAGGCCACCAGTCGGATGGATCATGTGCTTGACCTCGCAGGGCAGGTCCTCAAGCGTGACGAGTGACTGTAAGCGGCAGGCCATTGCCTTTGGCGGCTGGGTTGGAGTCTACGACGCATCGAGAGAGCGGCTGGGTTGCGTCGGGAGACAGCCAGTGGCTACTCGAAGGCCGCAGGCGTAGGCCGCCGTCCAACACGGCGCCTTGTTTGTCCACTTCTACGGCAGGCACTCCACAATGGGGGCGGAGCTCCCGAGCCGGAGCGAGCCCAACCCCGAGCGCGGAACTGCGCGTCGTCGGTCCCGTGCGCCAAGGTCTTGAATCTCTCGCGAGGCCTTCTGGAGCTGACTGGCGGGTTTGCGGCGAGTGGGGCCGCTGAAGCGAGCTGGCGTCGAGCAGATCTGTGGCCTGCCGCGATCGCCTTCACCTTGAGTAGGGGGTGGGATGGCCCACGCCAGCCTTGCGGCCCATTCATCGGGAGCCGTGAACTAGGCAAGAGACGAAACTAGAAAGCAGAGAGAGACGCCTTTCCAGAAACCGCAGAGCGGAAAGAGCAGGTCTCCAGGGGAATGTTGTTAACCGCCTCCCCAAAAGTTAACAGCACCTGTTAACCACTCTCGGCCTCTCTCTCCCCAAAACGGGCGAAAGAGCGCTCCAGAGAGCCCGGGAGGTGGCCGAGAAGAGGGGGTATCTCGCTCTGCGGGGCAAAGGGCCGAGAACGCCCTCTGCAGCACCGCGAGCCAGATTCCCTTGTGATTCAGCGGCTTAAGCACGAAGGCCCCGCGATATTCATCGCGAGGCCCGTGTAAAACAAAAGGGCCCTACCGGTTGGTAGGGCCCTTCGTTCAGCTCCTCAGGGTGCAGGCGGAACCAGCGGGCGATGAGCATCACCTCCTGCGCTTCGTGTGCACGGAAGCCCAGCGTCTCAGGCTCGGGCCGCTCGAGGATTTCACGGGCCTTCGCCTCCAGCGCCTGCTGCTGCTCGTGCGTGACGGGCGCGGGCAGCTCCGCGCGCACGCTGCCCCGGCGCACCACGTAGACGCGGTCATCGCCGCCATGGCCGGGCACCGTGTAGACGAAAGAGAGGCGCTTGAGCATCCGGCTCAGCTCCACCACCCAGCCGCGCATCAGCTCCAACCGCTCCGCCCTGTCCCGCAGCTCCGCGGCGTATTCGAACTGGAGCCTGCGGGCCGCCAGCGCCATGCGCTCACGCAGCAATGTCAGCGGTGTGTCGGACGTCCCTTCGAGGAAGGCGCGGGCCTGGGCGACGCGCGCGTCGTACTCCGCGCGAGTACAGCCGCCGGCGCAGGGCGCCAGACAGCGCGAGAGCTGCCCGCGCATGCACAACGGCTCCTGCTTCAGCGGGAAGAGCTGGCCCTGGTCCGCCAGGCGCATGGGCGTGTCCGCCGCGCAGTCGCGCAGCTCCAGCAAGTCACTCACCGCGCGCACCACGTCGGACATGGCGCTCCGTCCGTGGAAGGGCCCGTAGTAGTCGCCGCTCTCGCTGCTGGCGTGGCCCACCACGCGCAGCCGGGGGACGGGCTCGCGCGTCAGATGGATGAAGCAGTGGCCCCGGTCCCGCTTGTGCTCCACGTTGTAGAGGGGGCGCTGTGACTTGATGAGGCGGAACTCGTATAACAGCGCGGCGAACTCGCTGGGCGTGTACTCCCAGGCGATGCGGTGCGCGTGGGCGATGATTTCCGCCGCCTTCTCGTGCGCTTCCGCGCGGAAGTACGACAAGAGCCGCGTGCGCACCCGCACGGACTTGCCCACGTAGAGCACTTCGTCCGAAGGCCCCAGCATCCGGTAGATGCCTGGGCGATTCTCGGCGTGCTCGCGCACGTGGGCGAAGAGGGCGGCGACGCGGGATTCCATGAGACGGGAGCGGAGGCCCGCACCGTAACCGGCGAGGACCGTCGCTTCCATGCCCCGGACCTGTCCGGCTCCTCTGTGAGCCGAAGCCGCTCGGGGAGGTGCCTGCCGGACGTCGCCTCTGGAGGGCAGGCGGTGGCGCGGGAACGCAGGGCGGCGGCCTCAAGTGAAGGCCGCGCGCCCTGGCCCGCGGTGAAGCGCGGCTACGCCGGCTCGATGAAGTTCAGCCGGTAGCCGTCCGGGTCGGTGACGATGAGCTCCCGGGTGTACCAGGGCTGAACCGTGGGGCCGTCCACGGCGGCGCCCAGGGCCTGGGCCCGCAGGAGCACCTCGTCCAGGCTGTGGGGCGCCTCGGCGCGGAGGCCGACGAGCACCCCCGTGCCGCGCCGGCCTTCCAACTTCAGCTGCGGCGGCGGGGTGACCAGGTACACGTCCAGGGCCTCCGCCCACCGGAGGTGGACGAAGGGGGGCTCGGCGCTCACGCGCGTGAAGCCCAGCGCCTCATAGAAGGCCACCGAGCGCGCGCTGTCCGTGACGAGCAGCTTGACGAAGGCCGCCGTCACTTCGCGAGGCCTTCCGCCTTCAGGGCCTCCTGCACGGAGGGCCGGTCCGCCACGCGGGCGTGATAGGCGCGCAGCGCGGGGAAGGGCTCCAGGTCCACCTTGGTGTGCCCAGCCCAGTTGAGCGTCGTGAAGAGGTACGCGTCCGCCACGGTGAACTGGTCGCCCAGCAGGAACGCCTGCTTCGCCACCACCACCTCCAGCATGCCCAGGCGCTGCGCGAGCCGCTCACGCGTCAGCCGCTTGACGTCATCCGGGAACGCCGGGTTGAACAGGGGGCTGAAGCCCTTGTGAATCTCGGTGGAGATGAAGTTGAGCATCTCCTGGAGGCGGTAGCGCTCCAGCGTGCCGTTGGCCGGGGCCAGCTTCTTGTCGGGGACCTGGTCGGCGAGGAACTGGACGATGGCGGGGCCCTCGGTCAGCAGGCTGCCGTCATCCAACTGGAGCGCCGGGACATAGCCCTTGGGGTTGATGGCGTGGAAGTCCTCGCCCGCCGCCGTCTTCTTGGCGCGGATGTCCACCTTCTCGGTGGTGAAGGAGAAGCCGCCCTCACGCAGGATGATGTGGGGCGACAGCGAACAGGCGCCAGGGGAGTAGAAGAGTTTCATGGCGCGGATTCCTGCACGACTCCAGCGCCGTTCGCCACGAATTCGGATGCAGGTCGGGCCGCCCCCTGGGTCGGCCCTGCCCAGGTGACCCGCAGGCACTGCGAGTGATAGGGATTCGTGACGGTCGGCACCGGTCCGGGGAGCCCGCCCGACCGCATCCCCTCAGCGCATGCCCGGCCCCGCGGGCCTGTCCGGATACCTGAACCTATGCGTCTCAAGCAGTCTTTCCTGCTCCCTCTCGCGGTCCTGTCCCTGGGCGTGCTGCCGGCGTGCTCGGACGATGGTGACGACCCCTCCCCTGGCAATGACGCCGGCACTGATGCGGGCACCCACGCGAGAACGGATTCCGGCACGGACGCGGGCGACGACAACCCGGGGCCCAGCACCGAGCCCGGGACCTGTCCTTCCAACGCGCTGCTCTGCGAGTTGTTCGACAGCGGCAACGACACCAACGGATGGAGCGCCAGCGCGGAGAACGCCTCCCTCCAGGTGGACAGCACGCGGACGCGCAACGGCCCGGGCGCGTTGCACGTCCTCACCGAGGATGGACACGACGAGCGGCAGCGTGCTGGCAAGGCCATCGCGCAGTGGCAGAAGAGCATCCCGGCTTTCGAGACCCGGCTCTTCGTGCGCGCGCACGTCTACATGCGCTCGCTGCCGGGAGTGTTCGGGCAGATGGGCACCTTCTTCGTGCTGTCCAACTTCGGCGCGGACTTTGGTGGCTTCGAACTCCAGGTCATGCAGGACAGCGGCTTCGCGCTGGATGACTGGTCCTTCCGCGAAGGGCAGGGCTGGAACCGCCAGCCCGAGCCCGTCCGGCTGGGCATGGAGGCGGGGCGCTGGGTGTGTCTGGAGTGGGAGGTCCGCCGCGACAGCACGTCGAGCACGCACGGCAACACCCGCGTCTATGTGGACGGCACGCTTGCGCACGACTTCACCAACATCGGCATGCGCGCCTTCAACAACTTCTCCGTGGGCTACGGCTTCGTCCACCCGTTGGGGGCGTCCGGCTCCGAGACGTGGATTGACAACGTCGTGGTGAGCACGCAGCGCGTCGGCTGCGACTAGGGCGTCCGCACGAAGCTCCGTGGCAAGAGGAATGGGCACGGCCATGCGGCCCTCAGGACGGGCTGTCTGGCCGTGCGCTTCAAGGCTGCGAGATTGCGAGGGACGCCCGTCGTCACTTCACGGACGCGGGAGGGTCTGCTGCATCTGCCGGCTGCGGTATTGGATGCGCTGATTGAGCGCTTCCTGGCGCTGGGGCGATTCGTCGCGCGAGTACAGCGCCAGCCCGAAGTAGCGCTTCTCTGGCGCATCGGTTCCCCCCATCCGCCACCCGAAGGCTTGTTGCCGGTCGGTGCGATACTCTGAAAACGCGCTCGTTTCCGAGAGCCGCTCGAAGTCATCACGGCCCGCCATTCCCTCGCCATACACGATGCAGGGATATTCGGTGCAGTCGATGCTGGAGACAGAGGCATCTTCGAATCCAGCCTGGGCGAGCGCTTTCCCGATGGACTCCACCAGTGCTGCTTCCTGGAATCTCGCGTCGAGGGAAGCGGGGGCGGGCACCGGTTCGCCTTGGTCGAGTGCTCGGAGCGCTCGCTCCAGCTGGAGCTTCTCCTCCAGGCTGGCGACGTGTGTCTGCTTTTCTGATTCGAGCTGGGCCGTCGTCCCTGGCGCGGCGTGGGGTGAGGGCGGTGCTGGGGTGACGGGCGAAGGCGTGTGAGGGGCCTTGCTCCGGACGGCGGGAGTGGATGGGCCTGGAGTGGGTGACTGCCTGGTGGCGACAGCAGGCAGTGGTGCTGCGTTCTCCATGGGAGATGGAGTCGCATCCGGCTTGATTTGCCAGACGCCGATGCCGCCGCAGACCACACCCAGCAGGAACGTGATGATGAGCCGCATGTGAGTGACGTGCCTTCCATGGAATGGGGGCGCAAGCGCCCAGGTCAGACCGCGATACCTCCTCGCCAGCGCTTCGGTTGAAGCGGGGAAGCTACCCCGGAATCCCGGGCGAGCGGACAGGCGAGCGTCCGTTGGGGCGCGGCGTATCCATGTGCATCGTTCCTGCTCGGACATGGCGGTGGCGCCGGAAAGGAACGAGGACACATGGCGACGGGGACATTGCGCCGGCCCGACCTCCATCGGGTGGCTCGGGCGGGGCAGGGCGCGAGCCGGAGCGGTGTGGAGTGGGCGGCCCGCGTGGGCTACGCCGCGCGCGCGGCGGTCTACGCGGTGATTGGAGTGCTGGCGTTGATGCTGGCCGCGGGTGAAGGAGGCCAGGCGACAGACACCCATGGCGCCGTGGAGGAGGTGGCGCGCCAGCCCTTCGGCTCGGTGCTGCTGGTGCTGCTGGGGGTGGGACTCGTCGCCTTCGCGCTGTGGCGCTTCGCCCAGGCCGCCTGGGACCTGGAAGACAAAGGTCGCTCCGGGAAGGGCATCGCGGCGCGCGTGGGCATGGCGGGCAGCGGCGTGATTCACGCCAGCCTCGCGCTCACGGCCTTCAACCTCCTTCGCGGCCGAGGTGGCGGCGGTGGCGGCGGCAACCAGGGACTCACCGCCAAGCTGCTGTCCCAACCCTTTGGCCAGGTCCTGGTCGTCGTGGTGGGCTTGTCGGTGATGGCGTTCGCCGGATACCAGCTCTACCAGGCCTGGAAGGGACGCATGTTGGAGGAACTGAGCCTGTCCGGACTGGCCGCGCGCCAGCGGACCTGGGTGGAGCGCATCTGCAAGGCCGGTGTCGCGGCGCGCGGCGTGGTGTTCCTGCTGGTGGGTTGGTTCTTCATCCAGGCGGCGCTGCGCGCGGACCCGGCAGAGGCGGGCGGCCTGGGGGAAGCGCTGGGAACGTTGGCGCGCCAGCCCTTCGGACCCTGGCTGCTGGGCCTGGTGGCGTTGGGACTGGTGGCCTACGCCGTCTACCAACTGTGCGTGGCGCGCTACCGGCGCATCCCCACGCCGTGATGCGGCCCTACATGCGGCGCTGCAGGTGGGGCACGGCCGAGGTGAACAGGGCCTCGGGTGCCACCTGGCCCTGCGCGCCGACCAGCGCGGGGTAGACGTCGATGGGCGCCGCGCAGCCCACCACGAAGTCCGCGGCTTCGCGCAGCTTCGCCAGCGCGAAGTCCGTGCAGTGGATGGTGATGACGGGCAGGAGGCCGGGCTCGCTGAGCCACCTCACGCCGTCCGACAAGTCGTGGGCGCTCACGAAGCGTTGCACCGTGTCGCGCAGCTTGCGGCTCTCCTCCAACGCCGCCGCGAGCCCGCTGCGCCGGTCCCGCTGTGGCGCCGGGACGTAGGGCTCCGAGTCGTCCTCGCGCGGCATGATGATGCTCTCAATCCACATCGGAGCGCCTCCTGACGGAACGACTGGCGCGGCCATGACGAGCAACCAACCACGCCCGTTTGGACGCCGAACCGGGACGGCATATTGCACGTGTTCGGCGAACCCCGATTCACTGATGACGCCAAGTCCTTCCCGAAAGGCGTCAGGGTGTAAGAAATCGGAGGAAGGGCCGGGTGTCACCCCGTGGGCTGCGCCCCGCATGTGTCCACAAGTGGATGCCGTGCCCGCCCCGCGGAACGGGGTGGCGCCTGCCCTACCGTGGCAAATCCACCACGAAGGCGGCGCCGCCTCCAGGCGCTTCCTCCACGTGGACGCGGCCGCCGTGCGCGTCGATGATTTGCCGGACGATGTGGAGCCCCAGCCCCAGGCCGCCGCGCCGCTGGGCGTTGTCGCCCTGGGTGAAGCGCTCGAAGACGCGATCCCGGTCCGCGGCGGGAATGCCCGGCCCGCTGTCCTGCACCACCAACCGGGTCCTGTCGGGTGTGTGCGTCAGCGACACCTTCACCGGCTTGCCCGTGCCGTAGCGGAAGGCGTTGGTGAGCAGGTTGCTCACCACCTGCTCCATGCGCAGCCGGTCGAAGCGGCACGGGGCCGGCGCGTCCACGTGCGAATCCAGGCGCACGCCCGCAAGGCGGGCCTCCTCCGCGAAGCGGGAGACGACGTCCGACACCACGCCTGCCAGGTCTCCGTCGGCGAACTGGAAGTCCAGCTTCCCCGTCTGGATGCGGCTGACGTCCAGCAGGTTGTCCACCAGCGCGCCCAGCCTGCGCAACTGGCGCTCCGTGTTGTCCAGCTTCCCGGCGACCTTGTCCGAGCCGAGCGTCGCGCCGGGTGTGGATGCGCCCAGGCGCCGCAGCAGCTGCAACTGGAGGCGCAGGGACGTCAGCGGCGTGCGCAGTTCGTGGCTGGCCATGGAGAGAAAGTCGTCCCGCGTGCGCACCGCCTGTTGCAGCGCGGCCTCCGTCTCCTTCAGCGCGGTGATGTCCAGGATGGCCCCGCGCACCACCACGACGTTGCCCGTGGCATCGCGAATCACCGTTGCCCGGCTGGTGAGCCAGTGCCAGCTCCCGTCCGGCCAGCAGGTGCGGAAGGTGGACGTGTAGGCGTCCACGTGCCGGGTGAAGAGCGCGGCGACCTGGGCCTCCACCTCCGCGCGGTCCTCCGGGTGGATGGAGGCGAGGAACTTCTCGTGCGTCCACTCCGCCTGCGGCTGTGCGTAGCCGTAGAGCCGGTCATGCGCCTCGGAGCGGAACACCTGGCCGGTGACGAGGTTCGTCTCCCAGACGGCCATCTGCGCGGAATCGAGCGCCACCTGGAAGCGCTCGCCCAGCTGGCGGAAGCGCTCCTCGGTGCGCGCCACTTCGTTCTCCGCGTGCTGGCGCTGGGTGATGTCCGTGGCCAGCACCCACGTCTCGTCACCCACCACGCGGACCGTCACCTCCAGCCAGGTTCGCGACGGCAGCTCCGCCAGGAAGCGGCCGCCCTCGCGCGTGGTCAGCGCCGTCATCAACCGTTCGTGCAGCACCGTGCCCGACAGCCCGGGCTGCGCAAGCCAGGGTTCGTGGCCGCGCACCTGCTCGGCCGACACACCCAGCAGGGCGGCGGCGTGCGTGTTCAGCTCGCGGACGCGGCCGTGGGCGTCGAGCGTGAAGAAGGCCTCGCCCATCATCTCCTGCAGCACACACAACCGGGCCTCGGCGGACAGGCCGACTTCGTCGGCGGCGTGAGCAGGCAGCTCGGTGGTGACTGCGGGGGGCGGCTCCGAGGGACGACCGGGCTCGGAAGACGGAGCGAGTCTCATGGGGGCCGGGAAGGTCTCCCGGCCATCCGGAGGCGTCAAGCCGCCCGGCGTGGCGCTCGCGGGGGCTCCTGGTGAGTCAGGAGGCTCACGGCGCCGGTCCCTGCGCCCCCGTTTTCGGCCCCCCCCAGGCCGCCCCGACTCGCCCATGCGCGCTCAGCCTCCGTTCGCTGCCGCCGTGGGGTCCACCAGGGGTTCAGGCATGACCCAGAGCGCCGTGGGCTGAAGATAGGCCGCGTCGAATGCGAAGAGAATGCCCGTCCAGCGGTCCCAGAAGAGGGCCCAGTTGTACTCAGTGGGCGGCGAGGTGAGCGGGTTGCCGTCGCGGTCCGGCTGGCTGTAGGCGAAGTCCGCGTACGTCCACGTCATCGTCCCGAAGTCCGTGGTCAGCAGCGGGGTGATGGCGCGCAGCAGTTCGACGCGAGAGACCTCGTCCGGGCGCTGGACGGCGGGGGAGAAGACAGGCTGGGCCATGTCGTGCTGCTCACGCCAGGCGATGTAGTTGTTTCCCATGGCGATCAGCGCGTCACGCGCGGCCGGCGTGGGCGCCAGGCGGGCCTCTTCGTACAGCGCGAAGGCCGCCACCAGCAGGCTCTTCCAGTGCATGCCGGGGAAGAGGGTGTCGAACTCGAACGGGCGCGGCGTGTCGAAGGCGTGCGCGAGCGCGTAGTCATACGCCTGACGGGACTGGGTGGGCACCGCGTCCACCAGCGTGAACTCCGTGAGCACGCGCTCGGGCGTCACCACGCCGGCCCCCGCGCGCCAGTCCATGTAGAGGCGCCCCGAGCCGCCAATGTCCGTGAAGATGGCGAGGTTGCTCTCGTTCAGCGTGTGCTCCAGCGTGTCCACGATGCGCTCCGCCTTGTCGAGCGGGAGCACGCCTGGCGCGCTCGCGTAGAGCGCGGCGAAGCGGGCCGTGGTGGTGAGCAACGTGCGCGCGTCCAGCAGGGCCGCGCCATTGAGCGCCGTGGTGAGCGAGGCGAGCGACGCCGCCACGTCGAAGGGCAGGCCCGACAGCACCAGTTGCAGGCCCAGTTGCTGGACGGACAGATGCAGGGCGCCCGTGAGGCCCACGCGTCCCAGCGCCTGCTGAAGCGACAGGGACGGCTGGACGCGGGCGGCGCGGATGACGCTGCGGGCCAGTGACGCGCCGAGAAGGCCTTCGCCGCCGGTGCGAGAGGCATGCGGCGCGAAGACGAACCAGTTGGGCCGCACGGCGCTGGTGCCACCCGGGGTGAGGGTGGGGTCCAACAGCCCGCCGATTTCATAGGCCAGTTCGATGTAGCCCGCGGTGATGCGGTTGTTGTCCTCCAGCGGCGTGGTTTGGGCGTGGGACGTCGAGGCCAGCAGCACGCTCGCGACGAGCAGCGCGCGGGGCAGGCCCAGGGGGATGGGACGGGATGGGGTGAGGTGCATGAGAGAGGGAAGTAGCCACGCCCATGCGCCTTCCAATCCATTCCGCCACGCGCACGCGTCAAGCGTCCAACAGCAGACGCTCGCGCGGCTCACCTCACGGGCAGGGGCCGCAATCCTGTGCGCAACTGTCGTACCGGTTGGAGGTGCCACACTGCTCCGTGGCCTGACATACGCTGTCTCCACACACATTCACATTCGTGGGGGACAGCCGCGTGGTGATGGGGCGGTAGGTGACACCGCCGAGCGTGCACGTCTCGTAGTAGAGGCCGCTCGAGTCCAGCGCGCAGTGGGACGTGCAGGCGCCCACGTACACCATGGGGGCGCAGGGCACGAGCGTCTCCGTGCCATCGTGGAGCAGGCCCGCGCAGGCGCGCGAGGTGCTCTCCTGGGGGCTCAGCGGAGCGCGCTCCGCGCCCACGTGGACGCCTTCGGAGTTGAAGAGGTTGCCGAAGAAACACGACTCCTGCCGGGAATGCGTGGCGAGCTCCTGCGCCGTGTAGGGAATGACGGCGCCAGCGCCGTCCAGGCCGAGGATGGAGATGAGCAGCTCCTCGCCCAGCCGGTTGGCGTGGGCCGCCAGGCACGCGGAGACGACCTGCTGTTCGGCCAGCGTGGCCGGGCTGCCGCTGGCCCAGTCCGGCGCCAGCCCCAGGCCACCTTCCCACATGTACGACAGCTCCATCACGGGCTCTGTGTAGGTCCGCGTCTGCCCCGCGGGCACGGCGCAGCGGACCACGTAGCGCATCGCCATGTCGGCCAGTGAGGGATTGGCCTGGAACCAGGTGTTGAAGGCCTCCGACGACAGGCCATTGAAGGACAGCCCGTTGAATGACAATCCATTAAAGGACAACCCGTTGAATGACAGGCCATTGAAGGACAGCCCGTTGAACGACTCCTGCGGCTGCGTCCGCGCGCCGGTCGGGGACGCGGCGTCTGGCGGCGGAGGCTCGCAGCCAGCAATGCCAAGCATCGTCAGGGCGAGCATCGGAAACGTCTTCGGAAGCAGTGTCTTTTTCATCGACTCCCCAGTGGGTCCAGGTCGCCGGACGGCTCGCGGTGCAAGTGTCCGGGCGGGGCCACCCCGAGGAGTGCGGGCAGGGTGAAGGGTGGCCGGCGCGAAAAATTGCACCAGGGATGCGTGCGGGCAACCCGTACCCGCGGGCAATGTTTGTAGTCGCTGACAGTCGAGGCGTGCTGGAGGTGGGCAGGGGGTTCACACTGGCGGTGCCTCCTGGGGCGAGGGTGCCGTGGCGTTGTGGACGCGTCCGCGCGCGAGCGTCTCGTGCCGGATGCTGTCTGTGTTGAGGCCCGGAGCATGTGCCCGTCACGCATGGGCGGTGTTCGTTCCGCGTGGTGTCATCTCTTCAGCGGGAACGGGCATCGCAGGAGCGTGCGATGGGTGATGTGTCCTCCAGAAGGTTGGCAGGCTCCGCGGCGGGCATGCTGAGGGCACTGCCCGGCCAGGAGTCCCAGCCGGCCTCCGCGACGCCTCCCGAGGGCTCCGTGGCGCTGGTCTTCACCGACGTCCAGGGCTCCACGCGGCTGTGGGAGCGTTGTGGCGCGGGCATGCGTGATGCGCTGGAGGTGCATGACCGCGTCCTGCGCTCCCTGCTGGTCGGCAGCACCGGCTACGAGGTGAAGACGCAGGGGGACTCCTTCATGATTGCGTTCCCCTCGGTGCTGGAGGCGCTGACGTGGTGCCTGGCTGCGCAGGACGCGCTGCTGCGCGCGCCCTGGCCGGTGGACATCCTCTCCCAGCCCGAGGCCGCCGAAGAGGTGGGGCCCGGAGGCCTGTTGTTCCGGGGCCTGCGGGTCCGCATGGGCGTGCACGTGGGCGAGCCGGAGTGCCGCGTGGACGCGCGCTCCGGCCGGACGGACTACCTGGGCCGCATGGTGAACGTGGCGGCGCGCGTGGCGGCCGCGGGCCATGGAGGTCAGGTCCTGGTGAGTGGCGGCGCCTGGGCGCAGGCCGCGCAGGCGTTGGAGCCGCTGGGCCGGCCCGCGGTGCGTCCCCTGGGCGCGTTCCGATTGAAGGGCATCGATGATGCCGTGGCCCTGGTGGAGGTGCTGCCCGCGCACCTGTCGGAGCGGCGCTTCGGGGTTCCACGTGCGCCGAGAGATCGCCAGGGGAACGTGCCCGTGCTCCAAGAGGGACTGGTGGGGCGAGGCCTCGAACTCGGGCAGCTCCGCCGCTGGCTCGCGGATGGCGCGCGGCTCGTCACGCTGCTGGGGCCGGGTGGCATGGGCAAGACCCGGCTGGCCACGTCCTTTGGTGCGCTGGAGCTGGAGTCGGGGGAATGGGAGGGCGGGGTGTGGCTGTGTGAGCTGGCCGAGGCCCAGACAGCGGAGGCGCTCTGCCTGTCGGTGGGCCATGCGCTGGGAATCCCCCTGCGCGCGGATGGTGACCCGACCGAGCCGGCGGAGCGGCTGGGGCGCGCGCTGAACGACTGTGGTGACGTGCTGCTCATCCTCGACAACCTGGAGCAGGCCGTGCAGCACCTGCCCGCCACGTTGGGGCGCTGGCTCCAACTGGCGCCTCGCGCGCGCTTCCTGGCGACGTCGCGCGAGGCACTGAGCCTACCCGGGGAGCGACTGCTGGACCTGGCGCCGCTCTCGGTGCCGGAGGAGGGCGAGTCCCGGCTGGAGGAGCTGGTCCGGTCGGACGCGGTGCGCCTGTTCGCGCAGCGGGCGCGTGAAGCCCGAGGCTGCTTCGAGCTGACGGCCGGCGAGGCGCCGATGGTCGCGGACATCGTGCGGCAGCTGGATGGAATCGCGCTGGCCATCGAGCTGGCCGCCGCGCGCATGGCGCTGTTGAGCGTGAGCCAGCTTCGGGAGCGGCTCACGCGTCGCTTCGAGCTCCTGCGCACGGGACGGCGTGATGGCCGCGCGCGGCAGGCGACGCTGCGAGGAGCCATCGACTGGTCCTGGAACCTGCTGGAGCCGGAGGAGCGGGCCGCGCTGGCGCGCTGCTCGGTGTTCCGTGGCGGCTTCTCGCTGGAGGCGGCGGAAGCGGTGCTGGGGCTGCCCCCGGACGGGCCCTCCGTGCTGGACGTGCTCCAGTCGCTGCGCGTCAAGTCGCTCTTGCGCGTGCTGGAGGCGGAGCTGCCCGGCGGTGACTCCCGGCTGGGCCAGTACGAGAGCATCCGTCAGTACGCCGCGGCCCGGCTGGCCGAAGAGGGCGTGGGCAATGCGGCCGCGTTGGCGGAGCGGCACGCGGATTGGTACCTGTCGCTGGCCCACGGCCTGCGCGCGCAGGTGCGCAGCCAGGGCGGCGCGGAGGCCTTGCAGCGGCTGGCCCTGGAGCGGGAGAACCTCCTGGCGGCGTGTGACAACGCCCTGGCCGTGACGCCCGCGACGTCGCGTTCGGTGGAGCGGGCGCTGGAGGCGTTGGTGGCGCTGGAGCCGGAGGTGGTGACGCGCGGCCCGGTGCGCTTGTTGCTCGAACGGTTGGACGCGGCGCTGGCGTTGACGGACCGGGTGATGGGCGCGCCCAGGTTGGTGGCCGAGGCCGTGGCGGTGCGTGGCCGCGTGTTCCTGGAGGCGGGCGACCTGGTGTCGGCCCGCCGGGATTTGGAGTGCGCACGCGCATCACTGAGGACGCTGGGCGCGGTGGCGGGCGAGAAGCGCGTGCTGGTGGACCTGTCGATTGTGGCTCGGCACGAAGGTGAGCTGTCCCAGGCCTGGGCGCTGGTGCGCGAGGCGCGGCTGTTGTCGTCGGAGGGCGACCGCTGGCTGGACGCCTACACCGTGGGAAACCTGGGGCTGGTGGAGCAGGCCCGCTGCGGCGCGGAGGCTGCCATTCCCCACCTGCGCGCGGCGCAGGCGCTCTTCCACGGCGTGGGCGACGTGACGTTCGAGGTGGGCTTCCTGTCCAACTGCGCGGTGGCCATCGGGGAGATGGGGCGCACGCGCGAGGCGATGAGCCTGCTGGAGGACGCGATGGTGCGCTCGGCCAGTGTGGGAGACCGGGCGGGGCATGCGCTGGCTCGCCTCAACCTGGGCTGCTACCTGCTGGAGGAGGGGCGCCCGCAGGAGGCGCGCGAGCACCTGCTTGCCGCTGCGCGCATTGGCCGGCAGTTGGGGCAGCGGCTGCTGGAGGGCACCGCGCTGGGCGAGCTGGGGCGCGCGGAGTTGGCCCTGGGGTCGTGGAGCGAAGCCTGGGCCCGGCTGTCGGAGGCGGTGTCCGGCCTGGGGCGCGTGTCGCGCGGGCAGGTGCTGCGCTTCGCGGTGTACCGGGCCGTGGTGGAGGCGTGCGTGGGAGACGCAGCGGCGGCGGAGGCGAGCTTCGTCGTGCTGGAGGGCGCGCCGGAGCTGCGGGACGACCCGGTGCTGCGTGAGCTGGCCGCGCTGCTTCGCGCGGTGGTGGACCTGGCGGAGGCCAGGGCGGCCCGGGACGACGTCGCGCGGGTGCAGCGGGCTTTCGAGTCGGTCCGCCAGCGCATCGCGCGGGCCCGGAGCGCCCCGCCAGAGGCCGCCTCGTCGGACCTGCGTGGCGCGCTGGGCTTTCTGGAGGAAGCCCTGTGGCGGCTCACCTCGGAGCCCGAGGACGTGGAGGCCCTGGAGGTGGAGGGCCGGGGCGCCCCTGTCTGCGCCGGGGCTGCTTGACGCCCCTGAAACGGCTGTGCTTCAAGCGGCGCTTCCATGCCCGAAGCGCGCGTCACCTTCGTCTCCGTCGCCTCGCGTGAGTGCCGCCCATGAGGCCCGCCCTGCCCGAGCGGCTGCGGCGCATCCTGGACACGGTTGCATCGTTCGTCGTGGCGCACGCGGGCCCGCTGGGGGCCGCTGGGGTGGGGCTGTTGGCGTTCCTGGCCATCTACGGTCCGGCGGCGCTGAATCCCACCCGCCTGTCGTGGCTCATCCGTGACGACTTCAGCCAGCACCTGCTGGGCTGGCTGTTCTTCCGCAACGAGCCGCTCCGCTTCCCGCTGGGCGCCATCGACGGCTACCTGCATCCGCTCGGGACGACGCTCGGCTACATGGATGCCATCCCCTGGGTGGCGCTGCTGCTGCGGCCGTTCTCCAGCCTGCTGCCCGCCGACTTCCAATACATCGGTCCGTGGATGTGCTTGTGCCTGGTGCTCCAGGGCGCCTCGTCCGCGTGGGTGGCGCGGCGGATGGGCGCGACGGTGCCGCAGCAGTGGCTGGTGGGCGCGCTGCTCGTGCTGTCGCCCACGCTGCTGGCGCGCATGAGCATGGCGCACGAAGCGCTGTGCGCGCACTGGGCCATCGTGCTGCTGGTGGGGCTGAACCTGATTCCGCATCGGGATGCGCGCGAGGCGAAGCAGGCGCTGGGCATCGCGCTGGCGCTGTGCGTGTTCGCCGCGGGCGTGCACCCCGTGATTACCGCCATGGTGCTGCCGCTCGCGCTGGCGTTGTGCATGCGGACCGCGCTGGAGCGGAGGCTGCCCTGGCGGTGGCCCCTGCTGGGCGCCGTGGTGAACGTGGGCGTGGTGCTGGTGCTGTTCTACGTGCTGGGCTACCTCGGCACGGTCCGCACCCTGGGCGCTGGCGCCTTCGGTGGGTTCTCCGCGGACCTCCTGGCGTTCGTCAATCCGATGGGCTACCGGGAGTCCTGGTCGCGCTTCCTGGGGGCGCTGCCGAGGCAGGGCGCCCAGTACGAAGGCTTCGGCTACCTGGGGCTGGGCGTGCTCTTCGCGCTCTGGGCCGCGCTCATCCTGCTCGTGCGGGACGCGCCGCTCGTCGCGCGGCAGTGGCGCAGGCTGGCGCCGGTGGGGCTGGTGGCGCTGGGCCTGGGCTTCTTCGCGCTGTCCTCGCGCATCACCCTGCAAGGCGAGCTCATCGCGGACCTGACGGGCCTCTATGCGCCGGTGATGCGGTGGGTGGAGCCCTTCCGTTCCTCCGGCCGCTTCGTGTGGCCGCTGTACTATCTGCTGGCGCTGGGCTCCGCGCTCGCGCTCATCCGCCTGCCTCGGCCCACGGTGGCGCCGTCGCTGCTGGCCCTGGCGCTGGTGCTGCAGGGCTTCGATGTGAACCTGGGGCGGGGCCACCAAGCGAAGGAAGGGCCGGCCTGGAACACGCAGCCGTCCGAGGCGCTGCGCGAGGCCGCCGTGGGACGCAAGCACCTGGTGCTCTACCCGCCGCAGATACATGACGGCTCCGGGCGGGGTTGCCGCGCCGGGCCCATGGACTTCCACCGCTGGGCCTATCGCGCCTACCTGCTGGGGCTCACCTTCAACAGCGGCTACGTCGCGCGACTGGATGACGCGCGCGCGCAGCCCTACTGCCTGGGGCTCGACGACGATATCCGGGCGGGCAAGCTCGACCCGGAGACCCTCTACCTCTCCATTCCGCAGCGGCTCCATGAGTTCCGCGCCATTCGCGGTACGCGCTGTGTGCAGGAGGAGCGACTGTGGATGTGCGTCCTGGAGCAGGCGCCCGCGGCTCCGCTGGAGCGCGCCTCGCCCTGAGTCCGGAGGGAGGACAGGGGGCGCGAGAGGGGGTATGGAAGGTGCGTGAGCGCTTCCTCTTCTCGCGGCATCCTCTTCGACCTCGACGGCACGCTGGTGGACTCGCTGCCGGACATCATCGACAGCTTCCTCCACGCCTTCGGGCACCTGGGGCTTCCGGCGCCGACCTACGAGCAGGTGCGTGCGCTCATCGGCCATCCGTTGGACTGGATGTACGGCCAGTTCGCGCCGGACCACGTCCCCGCGTTGTGCGTGGCCTACCGTGAGCACTACCCGCTCAACTTCCACCGGCGCTCGCGGCCCTATCCGGGCGTGGTGGAGGTGCTGCGCGCGCTGCGCGAGCGGGGCTACCTGCTGGCGGTGGCCACCACGAAGCGCCCTGACATGGCGCGCAAGTTCGTGGACGCCATGGGCCTGGGCTCGCTGCTCCACCACGTCCAGGGCACGGATGGCTTTCCGCACAAGCCCGCGCCCGACGTCATCCACCACGCGCTGGCGGCGCTGGGCACGGGCGGGCTGTGGATGGTGGGGGACACCGCGCTGGACTTGCGCGCGGGGCAGGCCGCGGGGCTGCGGACCTACGCCGTCACCTGGGGCACGCATCCGGTGGATGTGCTCGCGAGCGCCTCACCGGACGAGCTTCAGCCGGACCTGCAGCGGCTCCTGACGCACCTGCCGCCACTGGCGTGACAGCGGGCGTCTTCGGAGGTTGAAGCCAGCGCACGGCCCACCTGGATGACGGGGGGCAGGGCCTCGGGCGCTGGCCTCAGGTCGCGCTCAGTCCGCCGCCATCCCCGGGCACTTGCCCGTGTCCAGGTACTTCGCGTTCCGGTGGATTTCGGAGCTCAGCTTGTCCTGCCGGGCCGGGTCGACGGCGGTGTAGACGATGACGACGCCCTCCGGTGAGTCATGCACGCTGGCGATGGACGGCACCGACGGTGCGCCCGCGGAGCCCGGCTCCTCGCGGCCGCCCATCTCGTTGTAGTCCACGCCCGGTGGCTGGGCCATGCCGCTGCCGCCCGTGCCGTGCTCCTGCTGGAACTGCATCATCCTCCGGCTGCGCTGCTGGAGGTCCGCCACCTTGTCGGTTTCCGGCGTGACGATGATGAGGGCCACGCCCTCCGGGATGTCCTCCGCCCGCGCCTGCGCGCCCGACACGTCCATGGGGCAGTCCGTTTTCATCTCCGCCTGTGCGTTGGGCGGCAGGCCTTCGCCCTGCCGTGGCATCTGCTGCGCCGTGGGTGGCATCCCGCCCTGGGATGTCTTGGCATTTCTGGAGCAGCCGACCGAGAAACACATCACCGCCGAGGCGGCCAGCGCCGCCGGGAACCTGAGTCTGGACATGAGCCCCCCTTTGCTGAAAGTCCTGCGCGCAGAAGGTGGGGAGCGGTGCGCGGCGGTGGCAATACGCACTGACGTACCAGAGGGCCCGCCTCGGGGCCGATGCGCGTATTCGCGGCGCGACGGATGCGGCCTCGGTTCACGTCAGCCGCGAGACATCCTCGGGCGTGTCCACGTCGTCGCCCCCCCCGGGCAGCGGGACGTCCACCACGCGCGAGGCCACGCGCGCAATCACACCGCGCGCGCCCTGGTCCGGGCTGAGCGCCTCCAGCTCCGGGAAGACGTCACGCGCGAAGAGGGCGGGGACGCCTCGCGTGTCCTCGTAGGCGGAGGCCACCACGGACGCGCGAGTCCGTTCAAAGGTATCCAGCAGCGTGCGCAAGTGCGCGGCATCCACGCGAAGCTGGTCGCACAGCAACACGAGCACGGCGTCCAGCGCGGGGGGCTCCGTCTCCCGCAGCGCGCCGAGCCCCGCGCGCAGGGAGCCTCCAGGGCCCGCGGCCCAGTCCGCATGGTCCACGGTGCGCACGGCGAGGCCCGTGAGCTCCGCTGCGACCGCATCCCGCGACGCGCCCAGCACCACCACCACGGGGCCGCACCGCAAGGATGCCGCGGCCTCGGCGGCGCGCCGCACCAGCGTCGAGCCCTGGTAGCGCACCAGCTGCTTGGGGTGGCCCAGCCGCGAGGAGCCGCCCGCGGCCAGCAGCACCACGCCCACCGTCATGCGAGCCTCCGCACCGGCGGGGGCGCGGCGGTGTGGATGGGCGCGCGCCGCTCGCGAAGCTTGCCGCCCTCGCGTCCGGCGACCACCGCTTGAAGCTCGGCGATGATGGACAGGGCGATTTCCTCCGCGCCTTCCGCGCCCAGGTCCAGGCCCACGGGCGCGTGCAGCTTCTCCAGGTGCGCGTCGGTGGGCGGGGAGGGCAGCTCCGCGAGCAATCGCTCGGTGCGCGAGCGAGGTCCCAACACGCCCAGATAGCGCAGGGGCCGTGGGAGGAGCCCCGCCAGCAGCTCGCGGTCCTGCGGCAGGCTGTGTGTCATCAGCACGGCCAGCGCACGGGGCGACAGGGGCACCGCACCGGGTGCGTCCGGAGCCTTCGCCGACACCACCGCATGGGCCTGGGGAAAGCGGCGCCGCAGGGCCTGCGCGGGCCGGTCCGCCACCACCGTGACATGCCAGCCCAGGGCCGCGGCCTGGTTCACCACCGGGGCCACGTCGAAGCCGCTGCCGAAGAGCACCAGGGGATGGGGCGGCTCCACGACTTCCACCAGCACGTCCGCGCCGCCGCAGGGGCCACTCCACGTCCGGCCCGCCTCCAGCGCCTCGCGTGCGGCTTCGCGCACGGCGTCTCCCAGTGCGCCGGACAGCTGGCCCGTTTCGGTGCCGTCATCGCGGAGCCTCAAGCGGGCACCCACGGCGTTCGCGGGGCCCCGGTACACCGTCGCCACCACCGCCCGGCGTCCCGCTTCTCGCGCCTCGGCGGCGAAGGCGAGGGCCTCGCCCGCGCCCGCCTCCCAGCGCTCCAGCAGCACGTCCACCACGCCGTTGCAGCCCAGCGCGAAGGAGAAGGCACCTTCGTCCTCCGCGGTGTCGCTGGTGGAGTCGTAGCGCAGCAGGCGGGGCCCGGTGTTGGTCCAGAAGAAGGCCTTGCGGACGACGTCGGCCTCCAGGCAGCCGCCGCTGATGCCGCCCGCGAGCCATCCGTCCTCGCTCATCAACATCCGCGCACCCGGCCGCCGGTAGGCGGAGCCCGATACCTCGACCACCGTGGCCAGGACCAGGGGGCCGCGAGCTTGCGCCCGCGCGCGGAGGATGGCGTCCAGGTCCTTCATGTCTCGTCGTCCTTGGTGGGGGTGACTGGAACGCGACGAGAAACTGTAGTCGGCGCCATTCCATCCCGGCCAGTGACGTTCTTTCGCGGGAGCGCCCCGGGGCGGGCCTGGGGCGACACTCGACACACGCGGCGACTGGATGAATCCTCGCGGCTGGGGTGTAGTTCCCATCCGCATGCCCGTCCTGCGTTACGCCTTCACCCTGAATGCCGTGCGTGAGCTCGGCCGTCTGGCTCCGGACATCGCCCGGGCACGGGCGGAGGCGGCTCTGGACACGAGCCTCCTGCACATCCGCGAAGCCTGCACGGCCGCGCTGGGCATGGAGTTCGAGACCCTGGTGTGCTTCGACGCGCGCTCCGTGGTCCGCCTGTTCTCACACGCGGAGCAGGCCCGCATCCTGGCACGGCTGGTGGACGAGCGGGCACGCACGCTGGCGCGGCTGGGTCGCTTCCAGGAGGCGCTCGAGGACACCGTCTACGCGGGGCAGTTGCTGGCGTGCTCGCGCCAGCGCTTCGGCCTGCCCAAGGATGCACGCGCGGCGGAGACGCTGGAGCGCGAGGTGCCCGAGCTTCGTTGACCCACGCGTCGTGGGCCGCGCTTCACCGGGAGCGCTCGCCACCCGGCGGCGGTTCGTCCTCACGGCGCGCGGGCTCGGGTTCCGGCTCCAGTCGCGCCTGTCGTTCGCTGGCTTCCCAGGAGGCCTGGGCATCGCCCGCATGAACCTGACGGGCGGAGTCGTCATCCTGCTGGTCCGTCCACGAGGTGTGGCCCCCTGCGTAGCCTTCCAGGGGACGCGGTCCCCGGTGGGACTCCACGTCCAGGTCCTTCTGCTCCTCCTCGCGCAGCCGCCTGCGCTCCTGTTCCCGCTCGCGCTGGTGCTGCCGCTCCAAAATGTCATCCGTCATGGTGCCGTCACCTCCTGCACCAAGGTGGTGTCCCCTCCGCGAAGTCGGCAGCGCCGGGCATGGCCACACGCGGCAGGCCGCATGCCCGGCGATCAATCAACGGGCACCGGGCGCGAGCACGTTCGCGCCGGTGCCTCCAGGCCAGGTCAGCCTTCGCGCATGCGCAGCACCACCTTGCCCGTGGCGCGCCGGGCGTCGAGTTCACGCAGGGCCTGCGCGCCCTGCTCCAGCGGGAACACCGGGCCCACGACGGGCGTGAGCACACCTTGGTCCGCCATGGCCTCCAGGTCCTTGGCGATGGTGGGCGTCAGGGATGGCTCGTGCAGGAGGAAGCCGCCCCAGGCCACGCCGACCACGTCGATGTTGCGCAGCAGGAGCCGGTTCACCGGGACCTCGGGGATGCGGCCGCTCGCGAAGCCCACCACCAGCAGCCGCCCTTCGGGCGCCAGGCACTTGAGGCTCTTGTCGAAGATGTCGCCGCCCACCGGGTCCACCACCACGTTGGCACCCAGGCCGCCCGTCTTCTCCCGCACCTGCGCGACCCAGTCTCCGGTCGACAGCAGCACCTCGTGCGCGCCGGCCCGCCGGGCGACGTCCGCCTTGCGCTCGTCGCTCACCACGGCGATGACGCGCGCCTTCGCGCCGCGCGCCACCTGCACCGCCGCCGTGCCCACGCCTCCCGCGGCGCCATGGACCACGACGCGCTCCTCCGCCTTGAGCCGGCCTCGCCGGTGCAGCGCGAAGTGCGCCGTGTGGTAGTTCATCACCACGCCCGCGGCCGCCTCGAAGCTCCAGTCCGCGGGGATGGGGAACACCATCTCCGGCTGAATCGCGGCCACCTCGGCGAAGCCGCCCAACCCGAAGCTGAAGGCCATCACCCGCTGCCCGGGCTTCACCGCCGCGCCCGCGGGGGCCTGCCGCACCACGCCCGCCACCTCCACGCCCGGAATGAAGGGCAGGGCGGGCTTGAGTTGGTACTGCCCCCGGGTGAGCAGCAGGTCCGGAAAGCTCACCCCGGCCGCCACCACGTCGATGAGCACCGAGTCCCCCGCCTCGGGCTCGGGCACGTCCACCAGTTGGAGCCCGTCAGGGCCGTCCAGCCGCTGTAGCTGCAATGCGCGCATCGTTGCCTCCCGGACAGGAAGCGTAATGGCCAGCCACGTCGATGCCAGTGTTGCCTCACGCGCGCGGGCGGACCCCGAGTCCGGCACAAAGTTCACACGACCTGTGGAAAACCGAGGTCTGCCTGGACGACCTGTCACGTCACGTGGAAGGTGGCTCTCACTCGCAGTGGACCTCGCAAATCCATGAAACTAAAGGAATAATCGTAAATAGCCTGAAATCTAAGAAGAGGATAGAAACTGAAATAATCGCGCAACCTTGAAATACGCGTCATCCCTGTGTCATCGTGCCTCCTAATCTTTCCGCTTAGGAGGATTACATGGTGCAGAAGAGAGTGCGCGGAGCGCTCGGTATCGCGGCGCTGTCTGTCGTTGTCGGTTGCAACGAGTCCACCCCTGCCCCCGAGGCCGACAAGCCTACGGATGCCGCGAAGGCGGCGATGCTGGAGAATGGCGCGAAGGTCATTCTGACGGACAACCAGAAGGTGGCGCAGTTCGTCACCGGTCTGTCGATTGCTCTGCCGGATATTCCGGCCGCGGGTCCCAAGGCGCTCAACGCGTCCGCGCTGGCCTCGGTCGTCGACGCCGTGGCGCCGACGTTCCGCCTGGAGCCGGGCAACCTGGTCTTCAAGAAGGCGCACACGGACAAGCAGGGTGACAGCCACTACCGCTATGCCGTGAAGCACAACGACATCCCGGTGCTGGGCGGCGAGCTGATCCTGCACGCGCGCAACGGCAAGGTCTTCGCGGCGAACACCAACGTCCGCAGCGACCTGCGCGCCGAGCTGAAGGCGACCATCGCGGGTGAGGTTGCCACGTCCGCGGTGGACTCCGACCGCGAGACGCTCAAGGGCTGGGTCACCGACAAGAACCCGGAGCTGGTGTACTGGCGCATCGATGACGAGCTGCGCCTGATGTACAAGGTCGTCCAGCACGGCAACAAGGCGGACGGCACGCCTGTTCGCGACTGGGTCCTGGTGGACGCGCGCAACGCGGATGTGATGCTGCGCATCCCGCAGATCAAGGAGTCCCTCGACCGCCGCCTCCACAACGGCAACAACACCACCACCCTGCCGGGTCCGGTCGTTCGCACCGAGGGCCAGGCGCCGGTGGCGGACCCCGTGGTCAACACCAACTACGACCACCTGGGCACCGTCTACGACTGCTACAACACCCTGTTCGGTCGTGACTCCATCGACAACGCGGGCGGCACGCTCATCAGCACCGTGCACCACCGCGTCAACTACGTGAACGCCTTCTGGGACGGTACCCAGATGGTGTACGGCGATGGCGACGGCGTGACGGCCACCAACCTGGCCAACTCGCTGGACGTGACGGCGCACGAGCTGACCCACGCCGTGACGGACAACGAGTCGGACCTCATCTACTCGGGTGAGTCCGGCGGCCTGAACGAGTCGATGTCCGACGTGTTCGGCGCGGTGTGCGAGTGGTACGGCGACGGCGCGGATGAGGTCTCCCCGCGTCACTGGCTGATTGGCGACGACGTGTGGACCCCGTCCATCCCGAACGACGCCCTGCGCTACATGAACGACCCGGCGCTGGATGGCGACTCGCTCGACCACTACCACAACTACGTGCCCGGTACCGGCGTGCACTACAGCTCCGGTATCTCCAACCTGGCCTTCTACCTCCTGTCGCAGGGTGGCACGCACCCGCGCGGCAAGAGCACCATCGTGGTGGCGGGCATCGGCATCGAGAAGGCCGCGCAGATCTTCTACAAGGCCAACACGTTGATGGTGCCGACGTCCAACTTCGAGGCCGCGAAGACCATCTCGGAGCAGGCCGCGGCGCAGCTCGGCTACGACGCCGCCACCATCGAGTCGGTGTCGAACGCGTGGAAGGCCGTTGGCGTCAGCGTCCCGGTTCCGCCTCCGCCGACGGACCCCATCAGCAAGGACACGCCGGTCGTCGTGTCGGGTGGCGCCAACGAGAAGAAGTACTTCGAGGTCACGGTGCCGGAAGGTGCCTACAACCTGCGCTTCACCCTGTCGGGTGGCACGGGTGACGCCGACCTGTACGTCCGCTACAACAGCGCGCCCACCACCGCGCTGTACGATTGCCGCCCGTACGCCAGTGGCAACAACGAGGTCTGCAACTTCGCGGCTCCGCAGCACGGCAAGTGGTACGCGATGCTGAACGGCTTCCGCGCGTACTCCGGCGCCACGCTGACCGTGACCTGGGAGGGTGGCTACGTCCCCATCGAGAGCGGCGTCGCCGTGGAGAACCTCTCGGGCGCGGCGGGCTCCTCGCAGGTGTTCATCCTCGACGTTCCGGAGCGTCGCCCGGGCCAGGGGAAGAACAACATCTACATCCAGACGGGCGAGGGCAAGGGCAACCCCGACCTCTACGTCAAGCGCGGTGGCGCCCCGACGCACGCGGACTACGATTGCCGCAGCGTGAAGGACCACCAGTCGGAGAAGTGCAACCTCATCAACGCTCCGGCCGGCCGCTACTACATCGAGGTCTACGGCGCGAAGGATGGCTTCGAGGGCATCGTCCTCATCGGCTCCTTCCTCGAGCCGCTGCCCAAGTAGCCTGAAGTGACGGCGCGGCCTGGGTCCGCGCCGGTGAGGCCCCGGGTGCTCCGCTTCACGCGGCGCCCGGGGCTTCGTGCTTTCTACGGCGTGGGGCCGGGGAGGATGACGCGCAGGCAGCTCTCCCACGCGTGCACGCCGCGGTACTTCCACTGCACGGGGTAGCCCAGCGACACCTCTTCGAAGCGCACGCCGTCACGCCACAGCGTCGCGGGCATGTGGAGGTGGCCGGAGACGACGACCTCCGCGCGGTAGCGGGTGTGCCAGTCCTCCGTCTGCTTCGTCCCGCACCAGATGGAGAAGCGGGGGATGCGCGGCAGCCGCACGTGCTCGTAGCGCAACGGGTAGTGGTTGACGAGGACGGTGGCGCAGCCCGGGGGCAGGGCGTCCAGCCGGGCCCGCGTGGCTTCGACGCGCGCGGCGCACCAGGCTGCGCGGCTGGCGTGGGGCTCGGGGTGCAGCAGCACCTCGTCGGTGCACAGCAGGTCATCCTCCCAGGCCCACTCCAGCGCCTTGTCCGCGGGCACATGGTCCGGGCGGAACGTGTAGTCGTAGCCCAGGAACATGGGGACGATGACGCGCTCGGGGCCAGGGCCGGGCCAGCGAGGGTAGGGGTCCTCCGGCGTGAGGGCGCCGTAGCTGCGGCACAGGCTCACCAGCCGCTGGTAGCGCGCCTCGCCCTTCAGTTGCGGCTGCTCCGACGGCAGGGTCCACAGCTCATGGTTGCCGGGCACCCAGATGACCTGGCGGAAGCGCTGGGTGAGGGTGCTCAGCATGAGCTCCATCTCCGCCAGCGTCTCGCCCACGTCCCCCGCGACGATGAGCCAGTCCTCCGGATGGGCCGGAAGCGCCTGGAGCGCCAGGCGGTTGTCGTTGTGGCGCAAGTGCAGGTCGCTGATGGCGTAGAGCTTCATGGCGCGTCGAGCGGGCACCTTAACGCGGGCTTCCCATCGATGCTGCACCGATGCCCAGCATCCGCAGCAGGGCATGCACCTCCGAGGGTGGCGCGGCGCGGTCCATCCAGGTGATGTCCCGCGCCAGGGGCGGCATCACCGCATGCAGCGCGCAGGCGGTGCGGGGGTGGCTCGCACGCACCTGCTCCAGCAGCCCCAGCCCGTCTCCGTCCGGGAGCAGATCGCCCGTCACCACCACGGACGGCGCTTCTTCCTTCACGAGCGCGAGGGCCTCCGCCACGCAGCGGGCGAAGCGCTTGCCGCCGGGTAAATCCCTCACGAGGCGCCGCAGCGCCGCGAGTGAACGTGGGTCTTCGTCCACGAACAAGAAGGTCAGCATGGTCTTCGCGCCAGCAGGGTGAGACCTGTGTGGTTGGCCAAACGCACGAGGTTGCCTACCTACAAGACTACTCAGGAAGTTCTTGGATGCCAACCTCTCAAGTCATATCGACATGTGCGGACCCGCTAGGTTAACGACCCATGGAAAAGACTCTCGCATCCCGCCTTGGCGGAGCGGCTCGCCTTGCTCGGACCCGACTGAACCTGACCCAGGCCGACGTGGCGGAGCGCATTGGCATCGCGAGCGAAGTCTATGGCCGGCTCGAGCGCGGTCACATGCTGCCGAGCATCCAGACGTTCCGCAGGTTGTGCACGGTGCTCTCCATCTCCGCGGACGAGGCGCTGGGCCTCAAGCCGGTGCAGGAGGTGAAGTGGGCCGCCGAGCCGCCCAGCGACTACGGTGAGTCCGCGGAGCTGCGGCGGCTCATGCGCCGGGCCAAGCAGCTGGACCGGACGTCCATTCGGATTCTCAGCGTGCTCGCGGCGCAGTTCAGGCCGCGCGGCTGACGCATGGTGCCGGCAGGTGAGCGCGGCGCTCACCGCCCGGGCTCCAGTTTCGCCAGGCGCTCCCTCAGCTTGCGCGCGGAGGGGAAGCCGTTGAAGAGCACCACCTGCGGGTGGGCCTCCAGCGTCTCTCGCTCCATGGCTTCCTTGGCCAGCGCCCGGTCCACGCCCAGCAGCAGGCCCGCGTCCGGCCGCGAGCGCAGCTCTGTCAGCCTCCGGGCCAGGGGCGCCGCATGCCACGCGTGGAAGAGTTCCAGCGCGACTTCTCTCTTGGACGCACGGTGGCGGAAGGTGAGGTCCGGCACGCACAGTCCGGAGGCGCCCACGTGCCGGGGAAGCGGCGTCAGGTCCAGCTCCCAGGCGTCATCCGCGAAGCCCTCCGCGAGGGAGGCCACTTCCGGAGGAATGTGACCCAGTGCGGCGGGTAGGGGCGAACGCAGCGGGTCCTTGTGGCTGAGCATCAGCGTGGCCTGTCGCCTTGAAGGTTCCACGGTGGCGGTCAGCTCCCAGCGCTCCAGCACCGGCACCACGGACAGGAAGGTCGCCAGTTGCAGGCCGTACTTCTTCTGGAGCGCCAGCATGGCCCCGGGGCCCTCCACGTCGAGCGCCCAGTTGTCGTCGTCGCGCCACACCTCGGCCACCAGGCGGCAGAACTTGAGCCATCGGAGCACCTTGCGCACGCGCAGCAGGTCCGGCGCCTGGGCTCGCAGGCGGAGGCGCCGCGCGGACAGCAGGGGGCCCTGCGCCAGCGCCAGGTTGTAGCGGTCCAGCAGGTCCTGGGCGTCCAGCGCCTCGCCGTCCCACCCCACCAGCCGGCGGTGGCCGGGCAGGTCCGAGTACAGCGCCTCTCGGGCCTCGGAAAGGGGGACGGGGAGCGTCTGGGCCAGCCGTGCCTCGAAGTCCTCCACCGTGGCGTCGGGAGGCAGTGCACGCAGGACCTGCCCCGCCGCCTTGATTCGCTCCCAACGGGCTTCCGTCACGCCGGGCGCGGGCTCGTCGAAGAGGAGCCGGTCCAGCACCAGCTTCACCAGGCCGCGCGCCACCTTGGGCCTGGTGAAGGCACCGGCCTTCAAGCCCAGCGACTCCTCGATATCGTCGCGCTGGCCGCCGCGCGACGCTGCCACCTCCGCGAGCAGGTCCTGGGCGAAGGTCAGCAGCTCCGTGTCATCGCGCTTCACGAAGACGGGGCGCAGGACGCCCTGGCGCACGCGGAAGTTGAGCAGCTCGCGTGTCAGCATCTCAGCCGCCCTCCTGATAGGCGCCGTGCTGGCGTCGCCGCTCGCTGATGCTACTCTCCGCCGTCTGCGCGGAGCACACCTCGTACAGCAGCGCGCGCTTCCCCGGCCGTTTGCGCAGGATGCGCCCCAGCCGCTGCACGTGCTCGCGCACGCTCGCGCTGCCGCTGAGCACCACGCCCACACGCGCCTCGGGCACGTCCACGCCTTCATTCAGCACGCGCGAGGTCAGCAGCACCGGCAGTTCCCCGGAGGCGAAGGCCGCCAGCAACGCCTTGCGCTCGGGCACGGGCGTGTGGTGCGTCAGCGCGGGGAGCAGGAAGCGGCGCGCCAGCGTGTACACCGTCTCGTTGTCGTCGGTGAACACGAGGACACGGTCGTCCCGGTGCTCCAGGAGGATGCGCCACAGCACCTCCTGCTTGCCGCTGGACGTGAGCGCAATCCGCCGTTGCTCGCGGTAGGCGCGGTACGCCGCGCGGCCCTCGTCGCTGCGCTGGCTCTGCGCCAGGAAGCGCGCCCACCCGTCCGGCGCGGAGAGCGGCACGCCCAGCCTGCGCACGAAGCCCAGGTACAGCGCGCGCGCCGTGTCGTAGCGCGCCTTTTCGTCGGGCGTCAGCGGGACTTCCACTCGCTTCACGTCATAGGGCGCCAGGTATTCACCCTGCAGCTCCCGGATGTCCGAGCGGTGCACGCGGGGACCCAACAGCTCCTCGCAGACGCGCTCGCCGCCATCGGCGCGCTCCAGCGTCGCGGTGAGGCCCAGGCGGTACGGCGCCAGCGAGCCCTCCGCGATGAAGCGGTAGCTGGGCGCGGGCAGGTGGTGGCACTCGTCGCACACCAGCAGGCCGAAGCGGTTGCCGTGGAACTCCGTCTGCATCGCCGCGGAGTCGTACGTCGTCACCGTCAGCGGCTGCCGGTCATTCACGCCGCCGCCCAGCAGGCCCACTGGCACGGAGAAGTGGCGCGCCAGCACGCCCTGCCACTGCGTCATCAGGTCCAGCGTGGGCACCACCACCAGCGTGGGCCGCTTCACGTGGGCGATGGCGAGCACCGCCAGCAGCGTCTTGCCCGCGCCCGTGGGCAGCTCCACCAGGCCACGCCCGCCCGCGCGTGTCCACGCCTCCAGCGCCTGCTGCTGATGCGGAAAGGGTTGGATGGGCGAGGTGAGCGGCAGCTCCAGCGGCTCGAAGCGCTTCGCCTTGTCCTCGTAGGGGATGCCCAGCTCCCGCAGCCGCAGCACCGCTTCGCGGTAATGCCACGCGGGCGCGCGGTAGACGCCGGTGCGCCCGTCCTTCTGGAAGAGGGCTCGCAGGCGGGCATCTTCCGGCAGTGTGGGCGCGACCAGGGTGCCGCAGTCGAAGTGGAGCTCGGTGGGCGACGGCATCGGCGTGTAGGGACCTAGCCGGTCATCCTGGGTTTCGCCAGTCTCATCGAAGGCCCGGAAGGCAGGCTTGCAGGCATGCGCTGTTCACGGTACCCAACGCGCGGCATGCGTTTCGTCTCGCTCGTTCCGATGCTGTGTGGCCTGGCGGTCGTGGCTCAGGCTGGTCTCAACCGTCGCTTCGGGGGCCAGTGGGGCCTGATGAGCGCCGTGCTCCTGAACATGGTGGTGGCGACGGTGGCCACCTTCGCGGTGTACCTCGTCGTGCGCACGGTGCCGGGGCTCTGGCCGGAGGCCGCGGCGGGCCAGGGCCGCTTGAGTGGCTTCACGCCCTGGCACCTGTTGCCGGGGCTGTGCGGCGTCATCATCGTCCTGGGCATGCCCTTGGCCATGAGCCGCCTGGGGGCAGTGCAGTCCGTCCTGCTGCTGATGGCGGCGCAGCTCCTCACCAGCCTCGTGTGGGATGCGATGGTGGAAGGCCGCCCCGTGACGTTCCCCCGGGTGCTGGGCTCCGGGCTCGCCTTCATCGGCGCCACCATCGCCGTCTGGAAGGGCTAGATTCAGTTGCAAGATGCGCCGGGTCCTCATCGTCAGTCCTCACGCGCCTTCGCGCGAGCTGTTGCGCCGTATCCTCGAGGCGCCAGACCTGGCCATCTCCGTCACCGGGGATGCGGACGACGCCTTCGCCTCGCTGACGTCCCGGCCTCCCGCGCTGGTGGTGGTGGACGTGCGCCGCCCGGATGAGGACCACCCGCTCTTCCTGGGCCTGCTCCGCAAACGTCACCCGACGCTTCCCGTCATCGCGCTCGTCCCGGGCAGGCTGCGCGTCTTCGACGGGCGGCACGAGCGTGTGCTCGAAGCCCACGGTGACACCGCCGAGTCACTCCATCAGATGCTCGTCTCGCTTCAACAGGCCATGCACGAGCTGCTCGCCCAGGACCTGCTCCGGCTGTGGCGCCCACCCGTCGGGCGCGCCTGAAGGGCTTCGTCGTCGCATCAACAGGGGACCGGTACGCCGGGGCAGGCTGTTCGGCCCGCGAAGGTAGTTTTTTCCGGCCGCCGTCTGGCTCCGCTTCCGCCCCCTGGCTTCGACTTCTTGTAACTGGCTGAAATGATTCGCGTTCCGTGCCCCGGCGGGCACGGCACGGCGAATGCTATGGCGTTGGGCACGGTGCGACGCGGGCCGGCGGATGGGGATGGTTGGCGGGTGTGGGACGCCGGTGCGGGTCGCGGGTTGCAAGGGCGGGACGGAGCTGGGGCGGCGCCTGGAGTGGGGAGGCGGGCCTCGGTGGGATGGGGGAGGAGGACGGCGCGGCATGCCGGCGCTTCGTTGGGGGACGAGGGCGGCGGCGGACGTGGCGGCAGGGCCTGGCTCGCGGTGGGACAGGGGACAGGACGGCGGATGGGCGGACCCTGCCGCGCTTCGTGGGGGCGAAGCGCGGCGGGTTCGCGCCAGCAGGGCGGGGCAGGACGGATTGGGGGGGCGTGACGGTTGGGGCCGGGGTGCTTCGTGGGGGCGGAGCGCCGCGGGGACTCGACGGCATGGAGAAAAGGGGCGCGGGTTCCGGTGAGGTGGGGGCCTCTCGGAGCCCGTCGCGTCTTCTCCCTCGCTCGCGGTCCAGTCGCGGCGGGTGGAGCAAGGCTCCCGCCCGCCGCTGGCCAGGCGGGCAGTCAGGGGACTCCATGGCCGCGGATGCAGGGAGGGGGCGAGTGAGCGGTCGCTTCACCCGAGAAGCCAGTCATGGCGGCGGTGTGGGAGGATGGGCGGGACGGGGCATGCGTCACGGGAGGCAGGGCATGGGGGTGGTATCTGCGCTGGCGGCGGTAGGGGTGCTGCTGACGGCACAGGCAGCGCTAGCTTCGGGGCTCCAGCGGCGGACCCAGGACCCGGAGCGGCTGGCTCCCTTCGGATTGATGCTGGACGCCAGCGCACCCGAAGGCGCGGGCCTGTCACTCTCCTTCCGGCCCACGCGAATGCTCCGGCTCCACGTGGGTGGCACGCACAATGGTGTCCGTCCCGGAGCGCGCGTGGGGCTCACGCTGCTGCCCTTGAAGGGGCGCCTGACGCCCGCGCTGACGCTGGAGGCTGGGCATGCGCGGCCCGCGAATGGTGAAGGCCTGGAGCGGCGCATCGTGGACCGCACGCAGATGCCCATCCATTCGCTGGAGCGCGTGGGCTACTCCTACGCGAGCGCCCTGCTGGGCTTCGAATGGCAGGCCCCGAAGCGGCTGACCTTCTTCGTGCGCGGCGGCTTCAGCATCATGCGGCTCTACAGCCCGGGCATCGTCGGCGTGGACGAGCAGTTCCGCGACGCGCTGGAGCCCGCGAACTTCCACGGCTGGAGCCTGAGCAACATCGAGCCCACCGCGAAGCTCGGCATCCTGTTGTCCTTTGGCTGAACCGAGGCCGCTGCCTCAGTTCGCGCGCGGCTGGGACAGCACCGCGTCAAAGAAGGCCAGCACCTGCGCCTCCGCCCAGAAGTGGGGCCGGTGTACCTGGCCGCCGACGAAGCCGACGTGCCCACCGTGCTCCGTCACCACGACGCTCAGGTGGGGATTCGCGGCGGCGGCGGGCGGGATGACGGGCGTCTCCAGCATCGGGTCGTCCGCGGCGCTCAGCAGCAGCGTGGGCCGGCGGATGGCGTGCAGCCGGGGGCCGGCGGAGGACTCCGCATAGTAGTGGGCGGCGTCGCGGAAGCCGTGCAGCGCGGAGGTGACCGCGTCGTCGAAGGCGCGGATGGTGCGCGCCGCCTCCATGGCCCGGCCGTCGAAGGCCTCCGGAAAGTGGCGCAGCTTTTCGCGGGCCTTCTGCTTCAGCGTCCGCAGGAAGCGCTCGCGGTACAGCCGGTGGAAGGGGCCTCCCGCGTCGAGCTTGCGACAGCAGGCGCTCAAGTCATACGGCGCGCTGACGGACGCGGCGGCCTTTACGGGCGCGTCGTCGCCCAGCGTCTCCAGCAGCCGGCACAGCACGTTGGCGCCCAGGGAGAAGCCCACCGCGAACAGCGGGCCGGTGACGCGGGCGCGCGTCTCGTTCAGCACCCGGAGCGCGTCGTCGATGTCGCCCGAGTGGTACGAGCGCGCCAGCCGGTTGGGCTCGCCGCTGCATGAGCGGAAGTTGAGCGCGGTGGCGCCCCAGCCGCGCGTCCTCGCACCGCGCAGGATGGCGGTGACGTAGCCCGCGCGGGACGAGCCCTCCAAGCCGTGCAGCGCCACGACATGCGGCGCGCCCGCCGCGCCGTCGAAGGTGTCCAGGTCGACGAAGTCGCCGTCTGGCAACTCCATGCGCTCGCGTCGCAGCGCGGGCGTGCGGGTGGGGCGCACGAGCGAGGCGTAGATGGTCTGCGCGTGCTCGTTGGCCAGGCCGGGTGCGGGCACGAAGGGTTGGGTGGGCTGGAATCGCACGGCCGGGGGGATAACGCCCGTGCGCGGGGACGACAAGCGCTCTTGCCGCCAGGCGCCTAGTCCTTGGCGCCATCAGGGCGGCGCAGGGGGGCCAGGCGGCGGGCCATGCGCATGGACGCACAGCCCTGCTCGCGCAAGGCGTGGGCCTCCGCCTGGAGCCCGAAGAGGCCCAGGTACTTCTCCACGCGCTCCTCCAGCGTGGGGGCCTCGATGAGGGTGCAGACTTCATCCGCCTGGTAGTCGCGGCAGATGGCGGGCCGCTCCTCGTAGACTCCGCAGAGGTTGTCCTCTTGCAGGTGTGGGCAGCGCAGGCCCAGCGGCTTGTCCAGCGCGGCGATGTCCGGCGCCACGCAGCAGGCGCCGCAGCGCGTGCACTCCACGGGCTTGGCGTGGGGGGCACTCATCGGGGCACGACCTTCTCCCCCGTGCCCAGGTTCGTCACGGTGAGGCGCGCGCGCGACGTCCCGCTGGCCGCGTCCACGCCGCCGAAGTCGAACTCCGACTCCTGGCCCGTCAGCTCGCGCGGGTTGTTGCACGGGGGGCAGCGCTTGTGCCGGGCGCGAATCGACTTCGTGTCACACGAGGTGCAGTTCCCCGTGCCTTCGATGATGCGGGTTCTGCGGGCCATGCGCGCATCCTAGCCGCACGCTCACGCCCACAGCGCGCGAGCGAAGGGAATGTCCGCGGCAGTGGGCAGGCCCTCGCGCAGGGGCCGCACCATGGGCAGCGAGCCATCCCGGGCCTCGCGGCTGGCTTCTGGAAGCCGGGCCACCCACGGCATGGTGCCGGGCTCCTCCCACAGCACCACCTTGGACAGTCCGGCCTTGTGGGCCTGGGCCCCCGCGGCCTCCAGCAGCGCGGCGGCGTCGTCCTCGGAGCGCGCGTCCAGCATCAGCACCACCAGCTCTCCCTGGCGGGCCATCATCGCCCACAGCGCCGTGGACGCGCCCACCACCGCGCCGCAGGCCCGGGGCCGGGGGCGGCGCAGCAGCTCCGCGTAGATGCGCTCGCGCTCCAGGTGCCAGTCCACCTGCGTGGCGTCCGGCCACAGGTAGAAGGGCACCTCCGGCCGCCGCATCCGCTCGAGCGCCGAGGGCACGTCCGCGTCTTCCAACAGCGCGTCCACCTTGCGAATCACGGGCCCATTGCCCACCGGCAGGTGCCAGTCCCAGGCGGGGACCTCCTGGTAGCCAGAGCGCCGGTAGATGCGGGCGCCCACGTCGGAGTAGAGCACGGCGGCCTGGGCGTCTGGCGCCGTGCGCTCCAACTCCGCGGCCACCTGGTCCATCAGCCGCGTGGCATGGCCGTGTCCGCGCAGGGCCGGCTCGGTGTAGACGCTGGCGATGACGAAGCTGTCGCCGCGCGTCGTCTGACAGTCGGGGCCGCGCAGGTAGCTGGGCGTGCGGAACGTCTCACATGAGGTGAGCACGCGGCCGGCGTCATCGCACAGCAGCCAGGTGCGCATGGTGTCCCGGCTCCAGGGATGGGCGCGCAGCCGCTGCTCCCGTTCGAGGAACTGCTCGACGGTGAGGGGCGACCCCCAGGCGGTATAGGTGTGGCGGTCTCTCTCCGCCTTCTGTGCTTCGTTGGCGACGACCAGATGCATGGCGGGGCAGGGTAGTCGCGCGCGCGACGCTTCGCAGCAGCCCTGGAGGGCCCGCGAGGCCTGCCTGCCTTCCGCCTTACAAGCGCACGGTGTAGGGGAACCGGAAGTGGAGCTGAAGGTAGGCCTGTCCCACGTGGAAGATGCCATCGCGCAGGCGCTCGGGCAGGCCCAGGCCTCCCAGCTCCTGTGGGACGTAGAACGCGGACTCCCAGCCCACGCCTAGCAGGAAGCTCTTGGAGAGCTGGAGCTCCAGGTCGATGCCCACCTCCGCGCCGGGCCGCAGGAAGTGCGTGTTGGGCAGCGTGTCCGAGTGCATGTAGACGTACGTCAGCAGCAGCCCCGCGCCGAGCGACAGCCGCGCCGGGCTGGACGTCAGCGGCACCCCCAGCGACAGCGGCTTCCAGGTGGCGCCGTACATGCCGGTATTGCGCAGCTTGGGGGAGATGATGAGCGCGTCCGGGATGAGGATGGACGGGGAGATGCGGACCTCATCCAGGCTCTTGGCGTACTTGCGGTAGCGCTGGGGCACGCGACGCTGGTTCTTCTTCAGCCATTCCTTGTCCAGCACCGCCTCCACGGAGAGCTTCAGCCCGGTGTGGATGGGCTGGTCGTCGAAGACGGGGCCGAAGAAGGCGAAGGCCGCGGGCCCCACCCCCACGTCCACCGGGACGGTGACGCGCTGGGCGGAGGCCGCGGCGGGGACGAGCAGGGCGCAGAGCAGCAGGAGCGGAGCGGGGCGCAGGGGCATGGGCCTTTTTCTTTCAACAGCTGCCTGGACGGCGGTGGGAACGGACCCACCCGGTGCGGTGGCGGCGGGGCGTGTCCGAATTCGACCATTAAGCCATTGAAGCGCGGCGGGCCTTTGAAGCAGGAAGGGAGCTGCGTCGGCATCGGGGGGGAACACAGGACTTCCACACCCGGACTCAGGCTTTTGCCGGCGTCGTTGACCTGGAGACCCGATGCTTTCCGCTGCCTTCTTGATTGCCACGTCCCTGCAGGCCCAGACGCCTGCGCCCACTTCCTCCACGCCGCCGGCTCCCGCCGCGGAGACCGCGCCCGCCGCGCCCCCCAGCGTGGAGGAGCGCGCCGCCATCGCCGCCGAGCGCGCCGCCATCGCGGCTGAGCGCGCCGCCGAGGCCAGCGCCCGTGCCGCCGAGGCCGCCGAGCGCGCCGCCGCCGCCACCGTTCCGCCCCCGGCCCCCGCGGCCGCGCCCGCGCCCGCCACCGACAAGAAGCAGGGGGAGTGGGACGTCACCGTCGGCCTGGGCCTCATCTCGCTGACGGGTAACGCCTCCACCCTGACGGTGAGCGGCCTGGCCAGCGCCCAGCGCACGACGGACAACTGGATCTACGCCATCAAGTCCTACGGCTCCTATGGCCGCAGCCGTCCGCCCGAGGTGACGGGCGAGGAGGCCGAGTCCCAGGTGGTGGCGTTCAACGCGGGCCTGGAGCTGCGCGGCGACCGGCGCTTCACCGAAGTCATCAGCGGCTACCTGCTGGGGGGCGCGGAGACGGACCACGTGAAGAGCGTGGAGTCGCGCACCTTCGGCGAAGGCGGTCTGGGCGTGCTGTGGTGGGACGAGAAGAAGGAGAAGGGCCGCGAGTCCTACCTCCGCACGGACGCCGCCTTCCGCTACGCCAACGAGACGCGCTTCCAGTACTACCCCACGCGGCTGAACCTGCCGGACGTCGACCTGGGCGGCCCTCGCTTCGGCGCCGTGTTCCGCTACGGCCTGGCGCAGAACGTCACCTTCAAGGAGGACGTGGAGGTGCTGGTGAGCGTCATCGGCGACTCGCGCATGCTCTTCAACAGCCAGACGCAGCTCTCCGTGGGGCTCACCAAGCAGCTGTCGCTGGGCACCAGCTTCCTGGTGAAGCACGACAGCGCGCCGCCTCCGGGCAAGGTGTCCACGGACACCGCGCTGGCGCTGAACTTCGAAGTGATGCTGTAGCCCGCAAAAGCAACGCGGCGCCGGGGATGTCCCTCGGCGCCGCGTGTGGGTGGCGTGGGGCGGTGGCCGCCCCGACCGCCTTACTGCTTGGGAGCGCCGGACTCCTCGCCCATCTTCCCTTGCTTGCGGAGGGCGCCGCCGTAGCGGCCTTCCTCGGCGTCCGCGCCGATGTCGATCGCCTGCAGGTCGCTGTACGTCGAACCCGGAGGCGTGGCGCCGCGGAAGCGGGTGCCCAGGTCCACCATCGGAATGGCGAGCATCAGCACCACGAAGATGATGGAGACAGCGAATACCAGTCGGTTGGCGCCGCGGTGGTCAGCCAGGTGCATGAAGTAGAGCAGCACCAGCGTGCCCTTGGTGGAGGCGATGACGAGCGCCAGCACCAGGCCCCAGGTGGGGATGTGGATGCGGCCGGTGACGACCGTGACGACCGTCAGCACGAGCAGCAGGCCCCAGATGAGCCAGTAACGGCCCGCTCCGTGGTGCTCCTCGCGCATGTTCTGTTCTTCTTGCCGGGATTCGTTGGCAATGCCCATGGTGGAGGAACCCTTCAAACGAGGTACAGCATCGGGAAGAGGAAGATCCACACCAGGTCGACGAGGTGCCAGTACATGCTGCCCAGCTCGACCATGGTGAAGTTGTTCGGCCCGAAGTCGGCCTTCTTCAGCGCGCGGACCATGGAGAAGGCCAGCACGATCATGCCGATGACGACGTGGATGCCGTGCAGGGCCGTCGCGCAGAAGTAGACCGTGAAGTACAGGGGCACGCCCGGAAGCTGGATGCCCTCGTACGAGTAGAAGCGGCCCGGCAGCGTGCCAATCTCGAACTTGTGGTGGTACTCGAAGTACTTGATGACGAGGAAGCCGACGGCCATCACCAGGGTGAGGCCAATCTGCACCGCGACCATCTTGTTCTTCCCCTCCTTCGCGTAGTGCACCGCGAGCGCCGCGGTGAGCGAGGAGGTGATGAGCACCACCGTGTTGACGGTGCCCAGCGTCAGGTCCAGGCTGCGGCTGGCGGCGGCCCACGCCTCCGGGAAGAGGAAGCGGTAGATGCCGTAGCAGATGAAGAGGCCGGCGAAGAGCAGGATTTCCGTCGCCAGGAACAGCCACATGCCCAGGCGCGCGGCGTGGTTCTGCACCTCGAGCGAGGCGAAGTGGCCGGCGAGCCGGGGGACGGGCAGGGCGGCGCCCCCGGCGGCGTGAGAACTAGACTGCATCGGGCACCTCGGCCTTCTTGGGGTCCACGTAGAAGTGGGGCTCCTCCGGGAACACCGGCTGCGGCCCCACGAAGTTGTGGGTCGGCGGCGGCGACTCGGACAGCCACTCGTAGCCCTTGCTGCGCCACGGGTTCTTGCCGGACGCCTTGCCGTAGATCAGGGCGTACGTCAGGTACATGGCGATGATGATGAACCCGAACGCCAGCAGCGTCGCGCCGGCCGTGGAGGCCACGTTCAGCGCCTGGAAGCGCTCCGGGTACTCGTAGTAGCGGCGCGGCATGCCGTTGTTGCCCAGCAGGAACTGGGGAATGAACGTGGCGTTGAAGCCCAGGATGATGAGCGCCGCGGACACCAGACCCCAACCCTCGTGGTACGTGCGCCCGAACATCTTCGGGAACCAGTAGTGGAGGGCGGCCAGGAAGGCCATGATGGTCGCGCCCACCATGATGAAGTGGAAGTGCGCCACCACGAAGTAGGTGTCGTGCCAGGCGACGTCCAGCGACACCGTGCCCAGCGCGATGCCCGTCATGCCACCGAACACGGTGAAGAACAGGAAGCCGCAGAAGTAGGCGAAGGGCGTCTTGAACTCGACCGCGCCCTTGTAGACGGTGCCCACCCAGTTGAAGACCTTGATGGCGGTGAACACACCCACCAGCATGGTCAGCACGCCGAACAGACCGCCCGCGAAGGTGGACTGGCCGGACACGAACATGTGGTGGCCCCAGGCGAAGAAGCCCACGAAGGCGATGCCCAGGCTGGAGTACGCCACCGCGCGGTAGCCGAAGATGTTCTTGCGGCTGTAGGTCGCGACGATCTCGCTCATCACGCCGAAGGACGGCAGCACCATGATGTACACGGCCGGGTGGCTGTAGAACCAGAACAGGTGCTGGAAGAGCACCGGGTCGCCGCCGCGCGCCGGGTCGAACATGCCGAACCCGAACAGGTTCTCCACCGTCACCAGGACCAGCAGCAGGCCGATGACCGGCGTGGCCAGCACCTGGATGGCGCTGGTGGCGTAGATGGCCCACACGAACAGCGGCATCTTGAACCAGGTGATGCCCGGCGCGCGCATGGTGTGGCACGTCACGATGAAGTTGATGCCCGTGACGATGGAGCTGAACCCGATGATGAACGCGCCGAACAGCACCGGCGCCACCGTGGCCGTCGTGTGCGCGCTGTACGGGGTGTAGAACGTCCAGCCCGTGTCCAGGCCGCCGTTGAGCATGCCCCACAGCGCCAACACCGCGCCGGCCAGGTAGATGTAGAGCGACAGCAGGTTCAGCCGGGGGAAGGCCACGTCCTTGGCACCCAGCATCAGCGGCAACATGAAGTTGCCGAAGACGGCGGGGATGGCCGGAATCATGAACAGGAAGATCATGACCAGGCCATGGAGCGTGAACGTACGGTTGTACGTCATCGCGTCCATGATGGTCGGGCCCGGCGTCAGCAGCTCCACCCGGATGAGCAGCGCGAAGATGCCGCCCACCAGGAAGAACAGCAGGACCCAGAACAGGAACATGAGCCCGATACGCTTGTGGTCGACCGTCAGCAGCCACGACTTGATGGTGGTGCCGTCGACCAGGTAGTTCGGGTGGTGGTCGTGATGCTCCTCGGGCGCGGGGGTGGCGCCCGGGGCTGCAATGCTACTGGATGGCGTCATAGGCGGGTCCCTCGGAGGCGCCCTCACGGACGTTCGGAGTGCGAAGCGACTTGATGTACTCGACGATGGCGGCCGTCTCCGGGCCCTGCAGCTTGCCCTGGTAGGTCGGCATCACGTTCTGGTAGCCCGCCACCAGGTGGGCGCCCGGGTCCATCATCGACTGGGTGATATAGGCCTCGTCCACGCGGATGGTCTGCCCGTCCTCGAGCTGCTCCACGCGGTCATACATTCCCAGGAAGGTGGGGCCGATGTGCTGCGAGCCGTCCACCGAGTGGCACTTGAGGCAGCCCTGGGTGCCCGCGAGCACCTGGCCCTGCTCCACCATGCGCGCCACCGGCGGCACCAGGGAGTTGTCCGCCAGCGCGTCCTGACGGTCCTGCAGACGGCCGCGGCGCTGCTCCTGGATCCAGTTCTCGTACTCCTCCTGCGGAAGCACGACGACCTCGGCCAGCATCTTCGAGTGCGACAGGCCGCAGTACTCGGTGCACAGCACCTGGTACGTGCCCGGCTTGGTCGCCTCGAACCAGATCTGCGTGTAGCGGCCCGGGAGCGCATCCATCTTGATGCGGAAGGCCGGCACGTAGAAGGAGTGCAGCACGTCACGCGAGGTGATGAGCAGACGCACCGGACGGTTCGCCGGCACGTGCAGCACGTTCACCCCGTTGGGGCCCTCCGGGTAGGAGAACTTCCACATCCACTGCTTGCCCATGACGTAGACATCCATCGAGTCCTTGGGCGGCGTGGTGACCCACGTGAAGTCCCGGAACCCGATACCGAACCAGGCCAGGAAGAACACGAGGGGAACGGAGACGAAGAGAAACTCCGTCTTCAGGGTGGGGACGATGTACTCCGTCGCCTGCGCCGGGAGGCGACGACGGTAACGGAAGAAGAAGAACAGGGCCGCCAGACCGACCGCCGTCGACATCACCATCGTCGTACCCACGACGAAGTGATGCAGCGTGTCGATTCGCTCCGCGAACGTGGACGCGGCCTCCGGGAGGAACAGGATATTGTTGAGAAGCTCGCTCATGCCGCCGCGCCTTTCTTCAGCTCGCGCCTCCAGAAGTAGATCAGCATCGTCGCCAGGGCGCAGAACACGGCTATGCCGCCCAGGCGGATGAACCCGAAGATGTAGAAGCCATACCGCCGACTGGCGGTGTCATACTTGAAGCAGGACAGGATGATCTGGTCGAAGCTGGTACCCACGCGGCCATTGGCCGCCTCCAGCAACGCCAGCTTCATGTCCGAGGGGGGAAACGTCGTCCCGTAGAGATACCGGGAGATGCTGCCTTCCGGCGTGAGCACGTGCACCACGGCTGCGTGGGCGTACTGCTTCGTGCTCTCATCGTAGGTGTACTTGAAGCCCAGGGCGTCCGCGAGCCGGCGGATTTCCGCGTCCGTGCCGGTCAGGAAGTGCCAGGGGGCCGTCTCCGGCTTGCCCATGGACTGCAGGTGCCGCCGCCGCCGCTCCAGGCTCTGGGCGGGCGTGTCGTCAGGGTCGATGCTGACGGTGACGGCTTCGTAGTCCTTGCCCAGCTCGAGCCCGAGCTCCTTCATGGACTGCACCTGGGCGTTGAGCACCAGGTTACAGAGCATGGGACAGTTGTAATAGACGAGCGTCAGCAGGGTGGGCCGCGCCTTCGGCACCACGTCACCCAGGCGCACCTCGCGCCCGGAGGCGTCGAGGAAGCGGGTGTCCATGGGCACCAGCTCCCCCAGATGCTCCTGCACGTCCACACCCTGGATGGGGGGCGGCAGGTCCTGCTGAGCCTCCAGGATGGCCCGGGGCGTCTTCCCGGCACCTGGCATGGCGGAGGCCGGCACCGCGACGGCCAGCACCAGCGCCGCCGCGGCGAGGAAGCCCGCGCGGCGGGCGCGCGGAAGGATGTAGGAGCGGGTGGACATCATTGCAGGACGGCTCTTACGACAGGGGAGCGGTGAAGGCTACTGCTGCGGTGCCGGAGGCGTCTGCCCGGGAGGGGTCTCCGGGGTGGGCGCGGGGGTCGGGGCAGGGGGCGGGTTGCGCTTCTGCTCGATGACCGTCTTCATCGCGGCGTCGATGCCGGGGTGCTGCTTCACGCCCGGCTGGTCACCCCAGCCGGCGCGCAGCGCCTGGTCCTGGCCGCTGATCTTGTCCACGGCGTGCCAGTCCTGCTCGAACTGGCGCTGGTTGACGATGCCCACCTCGTACTGGCCCATCGCCGCGGGACGCGGCGGCGGACCGTCTGGCTGGATGTCGGCCATGGTCCGGACCTGGATGGTGTAGGCCCAGACGATGCCCACCGCGAAGATGGCGAGCGCACCCACGCCGACGCCCACCACCTTGCCCATGACCAGGTGGTCTTCTTCCGCCGCCACGCCGTGCGCGCCGACGATGACGCGCGACTCGAGCTCAACCTGGGTCTTCTTCATGGCTGCACGTACCTCAAGGACTCGGCGATGTAGGGGTCCTTCACCGTGAGCGTGTAGTGGCCACGCGCCAGGAAGAGGGCGAAGCCCACCGCGATACCGCCCACGCCGAAGAAGGCCGTGAGCAGCGACCAGTGGAACGTCGGGCCCGCGGCGCCGGTCAGCGCCGGCCACACCAGCCAGTACAGGTCCACCGCGTGGATGATGAGCAGGTACACGGCCACCACCGCCAGCTTCCGAGGCTGCAGCTTCAGCTTGCGCGACAGCAGGATGCCGAAGGGCAGCAGGAAGTGGAGGAAGAACAGGGCGATGGACATCGACCGCCACGGGCCGAACATGCGCAGGCCGTACCAGGGCGCCTCTTCCGGGATGTTCGCGATCCACACCAGCATGAACTGGGAGAAGGCGATGTAGGCCCAGAACGCGGTGAAGGCGAGCATCAGCTTGCCAAGGTTGTGGAAGTGGTCCAGCTTCACGACGCTGCCGTAGAGGTCCTTGCCCTGGGCGCTCACCGTGACGATGGTCAGGATGCAGAAGGCCGCCAGGAAGCTTCCGGCGAAGTAATAGACGCCGAAGATGGTCGACTGCCAGAGCGGCGTGAGGCTCATCAGCCAGTCGAAAGAAGCGAACGTGATGGTGAGGGCAAGGAACGGCAGCACACCCGGAGAGAACTTGCGCTGCTTCACCGTGAAATCGAGTCCACCCTCGGTGTCCTGCTTCAGGCTCCACGACCGCAGCCGCCAGGCCGCGAAGGTCCACACGCCGAAGTAGATGATGTGGCGAACGCCCACGCCGGGGGGGAACGAGAGGTGGTTGTTCAGGTACCCGTGCTGCTTGTGGCTCAGGTGCTCCAGCTCCAGGCTGGAGTAGCCCTTGGTCAGCTCGGAGCCTTCCCACCAGGGGTAGAGGTAGGTGGCCATGGCCAGCAGCGGCAGGGCCAGCACGAAGAACACCGGCACCACCGCGGAGGCCGTCTCCATCGTCCGGCGCAGCACGATGAGCCACTTGGCCTTCGCCGTGTGGAAGATGGCCTGCATGATGAGGAAGGCGACGCTGATGCCCACCCAGTAGGTGAAGCCAATCAGATAGGCGTGCGCCGTCTCACCCTTGGCGTCGGTGGCGAAGAAGCCACCCAGCGTGGCCAGGAGGCAGAGAATGCCCACGGCGAACGCGGGCACCATGAGCTTCGGCGTGCCGGTGTACGGCCCGAAGTTGGTGTGCGAGTTGGTGACGGGGGGACTCATCGGTTCTCCTGCGGAACGGGCTGCTGGCCGTCCGTGCGGGTATTGCGGGCCGTCTGGAGTGCGCGGACGTAGGCGACCACGGCCCAGCGCTCGCGCAGGTCGAGCTCACCAGAGAAGGACGGCATCACGCCGTATCCCTCGTTGATGGCCACGTAGAAGTGGCCGTCCGGCTTGCTCTCCAGGTCCAGCAGCGAGGGAGGCAGGCGCAGGGCCATGTTCTCCGCGACGATGCTGTTTCCATCGCCGAGCACGCCGTGACACTGCGAGCAGACGATGTTGTACTTCTTCTGACCCAGGGTCAGCAGGTTCTGGTCCACCGTGATGGGCAGGTGGGCCACCGGCTGGCCGGCGCTGCGGCCGGTGAGGGCCACCTGGCGCTGGGTGGGGTCCTTGAGCTCGGGGAGCTTGTCGAAGCGCTCACGCGGAACCGTGCCCACGGGAGGCGTGCGCATGGAGCGACCGTCCGCCCAGAAGTCGGACGCCTCGTAGTACTCGTACTTCGCCTGGTGCTCCATTCGCTGGAGGAACTCCGAGCTGACATTGCAGCCCGTGAGCGTGGCGAGTCCGGCGGCGGGGATGAGCCACCTCATTCCTTCTCTCCCGTGACGAGGGTCACCTGGGTCGCGCCCAGGGCCTTGAGCTGATCCATGACCGGCGCCGCGTCCGTGCCCGTCGCCTGGGGCACGCTCAGCCAGTAGCCGTGCGTGGAGGCGGTGCGGAACTCCTCGGACTCGAAGACGGGGTGGTACGGCTGGGGCAGGCGGCTGAGCCCCAGCAGACCGAAGAAGATGCCGAAGGCGGCGAACAGCACCCCCAGCTCGAACGTGATGGGCACCCACGCCGGCAGCGACAGCAGCGGGCGACCACCGATGTTGAGCGGGTAGTCGATGGTGTTCATCCACGTCTGCATGGCCAGCGCCGTGGCCACGCCCGTCAGACCGCCGCACAGGGCGATGAAGGGCACGCGCGAGGGCGGCAGACCCAGGGCCTCCGACCCGCCGTGCAGCGGGTACGGAGAGTAGGTGTCCATTCCCTCGAAGCCCTTCTCCCGCATCTGGCGGGTGGCGGTCACGAGGGCGTCCGGCGTCGAGAACTCCGCCAGGACCCAGGAATCGAGAACGGTGGCTTCCATGGCTCTTAGTGAGCTCCGTGGGTGAGGGTGCCGGCGCCGGCGAGCGCATCATCAGAGCCGTGCTGGTGAGCGGCGTGCTTGAGCTCGAGCTGGAGCTCCTTCACCTCGCTGATGGCGACCGCGGGCACGAACTTGAGGAACAGGAGGAACAGGGTGCCGAACAGGCCCAGCGTGCCGATGTAGATGGACCAGTCCACCCACGTCGGGGTGTAGATGCCCCAGGAGGACGGCAGGAAGTCCTGGCTCAGCGAGGTGACGATGATGATGAACCGCTCGCACCACATGCCGATGTTCACCGCGATGGACGCCACCCACATGATGGGGATGCTGGTGCGGCACTTCTTGAACCAGAAGATGTTCGGGGTGATGACGTTGCAGGCGATCATCAGCCAGTACACGCCGGCGTAGGGGCCCGTGGCGCGGTTCACGTAGAACGTCCACAGCTCGTACTGGTTCTGCGAGTACCAGGCGACGAAGTGCTCCATCAGGTACCCGTAGGAGACGAGCAGGCCCGTCGCCAGGATGACCTTGTTCATGTTCTCCAGGTGGCGGTCCGTGATGACGTCCCGCAGACCCAGGTACTTGCGCGCCGGGATGATGAGCGTGATCACCATCGCGAAGCCGCTGAACACGGCGCCGGCCACGAAGTAGGGCGGGAAGATGGTGGCGTGCCAGCCGGGCAGCAGGGAGACGGCGAAGTCGAACGAAACGATGGTGTGCACGGACACCACGAGCGGCGTGGAGAGACCGGCCAGCAGCAGGTACGCAATCTTGTAGTTGTGCCAGTGCCGACCGGAGCCGCGCCAACCGAGCGCGAACAGGCCGTAGATGGTCCGCTGGAGCTTCGTCTTGGACGAATCACGCAGCGCCGCCAGGTCCGGGATGAGGCCCACGAACCAGAAGAGCGCGGACACCGTGAGGTACGTCGAGATGGCGAACACGTCCCACACCAGCGGCGAGCGGAACTGCGGCCACGCGCCCAGGGTGCTGGGGTAGGGGAACAGCCAGAAGGCGAACCAGGGACGGCCGGTGTGCAGCAGCGGGAACAGACCGGCGCACATGACGGCGAACAGCGTCATGGCTTCCGCGAACCGGTTGATGCTCGTGCGCCACTTCTGCTGGAAGAGCAGGAGGATGGCGGAGATGAGCGTACCGGCGTGGCCGATACCGACCCACCAGACGAAGTTGATGATGTCGAACGCCCAGCCGACAGGCTGGTTGTTACCCCACACGCCGATACCGCGAGCCAGCGTGTAGGTGACACCGATGACGAGCAGGCCCAGGGCGCTGAGCGACAGGCCGAAGAGCATGAACCAGCCCTTGCCCGGCTTGCGCCAGACATGGTCCAGCAGCGTCTCGTTCAGGGTCGCGTCGTCATGGTGCGGCGCGACGAGGGGTCGTGGCTCGAGCGGGTCGTGATACGTGGTGGAAGCAGTTTCAGCCATGGCTTAGTGGCTCCCTTGGTTCGCAGCGGCCGTCGCGGCGGGCTCGAGGGCGGGGTTGGGATTGCGGACGCGGATGAGGTGCGCGGTGCGCGGGCGGGTGCCCAGCTCGTGGAGCAGCTTGTACGCGCGCTCGTCCTCGTGGAGCTGCGTGACGCGCTGCTGCGGGTCGTTGAGGGAGCCGAAGGTGATGGCCTGCGTGGGGCAGGTCTGCTGGCAGGCCGTCTGCAGCTCCTTCTCATTGATGAGGCGCTTCTCGACGCGGGCGTCGATGCGCACTCGCTCGATGCGCTGGACGCAGTACGTGCACTTCTCCATCACGCCGCGGTTGCGGACGGTGACGTCCGGGTTCATCAGCATCTTCTCGGTGGCCGTCTTGTCCGCCGTGTAGTGCAGGTAGTTGAACCGGCGCACCTTGTACGGGCAGTTGTTCGAGCAGTACCGGGTGCCGACGCAGCGGTTGTACACCATGTCGTTGAGGCCCTCGTCCGAGTGCACGGTGGCGTTCACCGGGCAGACGTACTCGCAGGGGGCCTTCTCGCAGTGCACGCACATCACCGGCTGCATGACCATCCGGGGGTCGCTCTCGCTGCCCTCGAAGTAGCGGTCGATGCGCAGCCACTGCATCTCACGGCTGACGGAGACCTGCTGCTTGCCCACGACGGGGATGTTGTTCTCCGCCTGGCAGGCAATCACGCACGCGCTGCAACCGGTGCAGCGGGACAGGTCGATGGCCATGCCCCACTTGTAGCCCTGGGGGTTGCTGGGGCCCTTGTTGTAGTCGAAGGCCGGCAGGTTGTCCTGGACGCCGAACTTCAGCTCGCTCTTGACGCGGTGGAGCGTGTGCTGCGTCGCGATGGACGGGTTCTTCAGCTCGGACAGCGGCATGTCCAGCGCCAGCGGGCGGTTCTCCATCCGCCAGTGCGTCTGGGTCAGGCTGAACTTGTAGCTGCCGCGCACCTTGGTGAGCGTGGCGCCGCCGTCGAACCAGGGGGCCTTCACGGTGCGCACCGCGTTGGCGTTGAAGCCCACCGCCTTGGCCACCTGCTCGTGCAGGCCATCACGGCCGTAGCCCAGCGCCATCGTCACGGTGTCGTTCGCGTGGCCGGGGGTGATCCAGACCGGCACGGTCAGCTTGCGGCCGCCGTAGGTCAGCTCCGCCAGGTCACCGGGCTCGAGGCTCAGCCCCTTGGCGGTCTCCGGGCTCAGCAGCGCGGCGTTGTCCCAGGTCATCTTGGTGATGGGGTCCGGGAGCTCCTGCAGCCAGGAGTTGTTGCCGAAGCGGCCGTCGAAGACCTTGTAGTCGTAGACGAAGTTGATCTCGAGCTCGCCCGTGGCGGGGGCCGTGTAGCCCGTCACCAGCGCGGAGGCGGCGCCGAAGTCCGGAGCGCCCTGCACCGGAGCGGCCTGCGTGCCGGGGATGGCACCGTCCGACACCCAGCTCTCCCAGCGGGCCTCGAAGTCACCCTGGCCCTCGGACTGACCCTGCCAGTAGTCGCGCAGCATCTGGTACGCGGGGCGGTAGGGCTCGTCGAGGAACATCGCCAGCAGCTCGGACTCCGGCACGCCGTTGTAGAGCGGCTGGATGAGCGGCTGGGCAATGGCCACGGTGCCGTCGAACGAACGGCCGTCGCTCCACGTCTCCAGCGGGTGCGCCGCGGGGACGAACCAGTCGGCGTACTGGCTGGTCTCGTCCTCGTAGAGGCCCGTGTAGAGCACGGTGAGGTTGCCGCGGTTGGGGTTGGTCGCCGGGTCCAGCAGCTCCTTCAGACCCGTGTCCGCCGGAACCGAGAACACCGGGTTCCAGCTGGTGATGACCAGCGTGTCCACGCGGCCGGCGGTGATGTCCTCCACCAGCGCGCGGACCTGGCTCAGGCCCTCCTGCTCCGCGATGGACGACTGCACGTACTTCACCGTGGTGCCGGTGTTGCCCAGCGCGGCGTTGATGGCGTGGGCCAGCGCGTGGACGGCCGCCGGCTGACGCTCACCCGCGACCACCAGGGTGCGGCCCGGACGCGCGGCGCGCAGGTCCGCGACGACCGCCTGCACCCAGGCGGTGTGGTCCGACTTCAGCGACGCCTTGTTGGCGGCGGCGCCAGCCAGCGAGGCGGCGGGGCCACCCACGGCCTGGGCCACGGCGGCGGCGACCGCGAGCACGTCCTGCGACTTCACGCGCAGGCGGTGGTCGGCCATGCCGCCGGTGATGGAGAAGCGGGCCTCGGCCACGTAGAGCCGGTTGAGCGGACCGTTGTTCGGGTCGCGGCGGTTGGCGAACTGGCGCGCGTAGCCCAGGTTCTCCGGGCGGCTCTCCAGGAAGTCCGCGTCCAGCGACAGGACGATGTCCGCCTGGGCGAAGTCGTAGACGGCCGAAACGGGCTGTCCGCCGAAGAGCGCGCGGAGCGCCTCGTCCTGCGTGTCGTGCGTCTGCGCGGTGTAGCTGTGGAAGCGCGCGTTCGGCAGCTTCTTCAGGATGCGGCTGCGCAGGTCGCCGGTCAGCGGCGAGTTGCCGGGCTCGGACAGGAAGCGCACGCGGCTGCCACCGTCATTGGCGGCGGCCTTGCTGGTGGCGTTGATCAGCTCCTCGCGCAGGGCGCGGAGGGCGCGGGGGCTCTTGCCCTGACGGAGCACGCGGGCGCGGCTCGGGTCGTACAGGGACAGGAGGAACGCCTGCTCCCAGGGGCCAGCGGCGCCCTGGTTGACCGGGTGGTCCGGGTTGCCCTCGATCTTCACGGGGCGACCCTCGCGGGCGGTGATGAGCAGACCGGAGGTGTGACCGGCCAGCGTCATGCCGGACGCGTAGTGGAGCGGGTTGCCCGGGACGAGCTCGGGGGGCGTCTTGGTGTACGGCAGGATGCGCTCATCCACCGGACGGGTGCTGCACGCCGTGGCGCCGGCCAGCGCCAGCGAGGCACCCAGCAGGTGCATGAACTCGCGGCGGGCGAAGCCCGTGGGGGCCAGGTCCGCGCCGACGGGGAACTCCGGCCGCGTCTCTTCCAGGTAGTCGGGCGTGCCGAGCTTCTCCTCCAGGCTGCGCCAGTACGTCTGGCCATAGCCGGGCTCGGAGGGGGAGGCGTTGGCGGCCGCGTGCTCGAGCGCCTCGCCGACAACGTCGGACTTGGCGGCAGGCCGGTCCGTGACGACCGGGAGCGCGAAGGAGGAGGGGGTGTCCTGCGACGGGGCGCCGTCGCGCTTCGTGTTCATCGGTGGCATGTGGAGCAGCTCTCGCGCGAGTGGACGTCGTACGCTTCAGCCAACTGGCGGCCAAGCTCAGCGGCCTTGGCCTTGTCTTCGGGCGGGGTCCACGTCATGGACGTGATGAACTCCGCCGGACGCAGGTGGGGCTCCGGATTGCGGTGGCAATCCAGGCACCAGGCCATGGTGAGCGGCGCGGCCTGCTCCACGGCGGCCATCTGGTCGACGCGGCCGTGGCAGGTGGCGCAGCCAACGCCCTTGGCCACGTGGATGGAGTGGTTGAAGTAGACGAAGTCCGGCAGGTTGTGCACGCGGACCCAGGGGATGGGCTGGTCGGAGAAGAACGCCTTGCGGACCTCGTTGAGGTACGGGCTCTTGTTCCAGACCTGTGCGTGGCAGGACATGCACACCGTGGTGGAGGGGATGCCCGCGGAGGGCGACTCCTCGACCGACCAGTGACAGTACCGACAGTCAATCTGCTCATCACCCGCGTGGTGGCGGTGATCGAACTCGATCGGCTGTTCAATGGGCCGCTGCTGGCCAGTGACGTACGGCGAGCGCACGTAGGCCATGAGACCGCCAATACCGATGGCGGGCACGGCAAGGAGCGCCGCGGCGGACAGCCGCGACACCGTGTTCGTCCAACGTGGGAAGAGAGGGCCGCTCATACCTGGACCATGGGCAAGGGGGCTTCGACAACAGCACTCGTGAAGGGAACGAAAGGCGAGGCGTGGGCGTTACCGGGCACAGGGAGCGGAGGGGCATTCCCGGCCCCACTGGGGCGGGTGGGCGGTAGCTCCTGGCGCACTGAAGGCGAAGCGGACACGTCCAACGAAACCTCTATTAGTAATGCCGTGGGCGGGGCCCTCCTCCTCTCCCTGCCCTAATGCGGCGCGGGACCATCGGGCATCGACACGGCAGTGTCAACCATTCAGATGTGGCGGCACGGGGATACCACTTCCTCGTGCGAGGGCGGAAAGTCGCGGTCGCGCGGTGATGAATCTCTCTTCTGGAGGGAGGTAGGGACGATTGAGCAAAGCACCCGTCGGGGAGGATCACTCCGGGTGTTTCACGGCGCGTCGTCGGTCTCCGGCTTCCGCCAGCGCGCGAGGCGCCGGGCCAGAAGCCTTTCCACCAGCTCCCGGGCGCGCGCGTCCCGGTGATAACGGGCGTCGTGCCGGGTGCCCTTGCCTTGATTGCACCGGGCGCAGGCCAGACCCAGGTTGCTCAGCGCCTCGGTGCCCCCGGCCGTCTTCGGGAGGATGTGCTCGATGGTGGCGCGGCTGATCGGCTCGCCATCCAGGCCGACCCATAAGTGCGCGTTGCAGTGCAAGCACTTGCCGAGCCACGCCTCGCGGCCCCGGTGGTTGGCGCGCTCGAAGGTATTATCCGTTTCGATGATACCCAGTATCTTGCGGCGTTTGGCGTAGCTCATCCTACACCTCGACGACTGCGGGGCCGGCGACGGCGAAAATGCGATCGCCCGCGCGGCGGGAGACGTTGATTCCGCCCGTGAAGGCGCTGAATGCCGGAAGCACGCCCACGCCGCGTCCCACCTGGAAGCAGGGAAGACGCAGTGTGTCGCTCCTGCCGCCCAGCCGCACCATGGGGTGGAGGTGACCTGCCCATACATAGCGACCTGAAACGGGCTCCGGGTGGTGGGCGAAGTGGAAGGGGCCTTCGTCGATGGAGGACTCGCGGACGTCCAGGCGCCAGCGGACAGGCAGTGTCTTCACGTGCCGGTCATGATTGCCCCGCACCAGGACGCATTCCACCCAGGCGTGGGACTCCCGCCACTCCGCCAGCCGCTCCACCACGGCGGGGGTGAGGCCCTGGCGTGAATGGATGAGGTCACCCAGCAGGAGCAGGCGGCGGGCGCCGGTGGTGGTGAGCGCCGCGGACAGGCGGGCCAGGTCGTCCTCCAGCACGCCCGTGGGCAGGGGGATGCCGTGCTGCTGGAAGCTCTCCGTCTTGCCCCAGTGCAGGTCCGCCACGGCCAGGGTGCCAGTGTCGGGCCAGTACAGGGCGCGCTCCGGGAGCAGCTCCAGCAGGGTGCCCTCTACGCGGACCTGGCATCTTCGCGAGTCCATCGCTCCTTCAATCGCTCCACCCGCTCCAGCAGGGACTCGCTCGACAGGCTCGCGCTGATGCGCTCGACGACGAGCGGGAAGCCCAGGGGCGTGGGCCGGCGGACATGGATGAGCTCCAGGGGCGCGGCTTGAAGCCGCTCCAGGGTCCGCTCCAGGCGCCCCTCCTCGAATTGTTGCTCCAGCACCTCCCGGCGGGCCTGGACGAGCAGGAGGTTGTCCGGGTCGTATTTGATGAAGACGTCGTGCAGCAGCGACGCGCTGGCCTGGACCTGCCGCGAGGACTTGCGCGCGCCGGGCAGGCCCGGCAGCACCAGCCCGGCGATGCGGGCGATGTCGCGGAACTGGCGCTTTGACAGCTCGCCGACGTTGACGCTCTCCAGGACGTCCGCCTCCAGGCGCTCGCGGGTGAAGAGCGCGGGGTGCAGCGCCTCCTCGAAGGGGAAGGGCGTGGGCGTGAGCAACTCCAAACCGTAGTCATTCACCGACAGGCTGAAGGTGGCCTTGCGCAGGCGCGTCAGCCGCAGTGCCAGCAGCGCCGCCAGTCCTTCGTGCACCAACCGTCCTTCAAAGGGATAGAGGAAGAGATGGTGCCCGTCGCGCGTCTGGCACGTCTCCGCCAGCAGGATGTCCGCCGCGGGGATGCGGGACAGGCGGGCCTGCGCGTCCAGCACGGGCCAGGCGGCGGCCAGTTCGTCCGACGTGACATCGCCGTGGCGCGCGGTGTCCAGCGTGCGCCGAACGGCGGCGGCCAACGAGCCGGACAGGGGCAGGCGGCTGCCGCCCCAGCGCGGCGTCCGGGTGACCTTCGTCTTCGCGGGCCGCACGTAGGCGGTCATGTCCTGGAGGCGGCTGAACTCCAGCTTCTTCCCCGCGAAGATGAAGGTGTCGCCCGGCTTGAGGCGGCTGACGTAGGACTCCTCCACGCTGCCCAGGCGCCCGCCGCTCCAGTAACGCAGCTGCACCACCGCGTCGGAGGTGATGGTGCCGATGTTGAGGCGGTGCAGGCGGGCCACGCGCGCGTCCGCGACGACGCAGCGGCCCTTGTGCTCCACCACGCGCCGGAACTCCGGGTAGGCGCGCAGCGTCGGGCTGCCTTCGCGGACCAGGGACAAAGTCCACGCGAACTCCTCGTCGGTGAGGCCGGCGAAGGCCGCCGCGGTGCGCACCTCGTCTCGCAGGGCGTCGGGCGTGAAGCCGCCGCCCAACGCGCACGTCACCAGGTGCTGCGCCAGGACGTCCAGCGGCTTGCCCGGCGGCGTGCGGGCCTCCACCTCGCGGCGAAGGAGCGCGTCCTTGGCGGCGGCCATCTCCACCAACTCCAGCGCGTGCGTGGGGACGAAGAGGATGTGACAGGTGGCGCCCGGGCGGTGGGCGCTGCGGCCCGCGCGCTGCATCGTGCGGCCAATGCCCTTGGGACTGCCCACCTGTACCACGCGCTCCACCGGGCCGAAGTCCACGCCCAGGTCCAGCGACGAGGTGCACACCGCGATGCGCAGCGAGCCTTCCTTGAGGCCGCTCTCCACGCGCTCACGCTCCTCGCGTTCGATGGAGCCATGGTGGAGCGCGATGAGGTGCTCCCACTCCGGACGGGCGAAGCGCAGGCCTTCGAACCAGCGCTCGGCCTGGGAGCGCGTATTGGTGAAGATGAGCGTGGAGCGCTCCGCGTCCAGCCACGCGCCCACGCGGGCCAGCATGGAGAAGCCCAGGTGGCCCGCCCAGGGGAACGCATCCACGGATTCGGGCAGCAATGTCTCGACGACGATGGGCCGCTCCAACGCCGCGCTCACAATCGTGGGCGTCTGGCCGGTGCCCACGGCGTGACGGGCGGCCTCTTCCAGATTGGCCAGCGTGGCGGACAGCGCCCAGGTGCGCAGGCCCGGCGCGAAGCGGCGCAGGCGGGCCAGCGCCAGCTCCAGCTGCGAGCCCCGCTTGGAGCCGAGGAGTTCGTGCCATTCATCCACGATGACGGAGCGCAGTGACGCGAACAGCTCCGGGGCCCGCTCATGCGTGAGCAGGACGCACAGCGACTCCGGCGTGGTGATGAGCACCTGCGGCAGGCGCTCCCGCTGACGCTGGCGCACCGACGAGGACGTGTCGCCGGTGCGGCTCTCCACGGCGATGTCCGCGTCCAGCACGGTGAGGGGCTCCCGCAACGCCTTCTCCACGTCCCGGGACACCGCGCGCAGCGGCGTCACGTAGAGGAGTTGAAGCCCTGGCTGTCCATGCGCCGCGACGTCCGCGAGCGGACCCAGGTAGGCCGCGTACGTCTTGCCCGCGCCGGTGGGGACGTGGATGAGCCCGCTTTCGCCGCGCGCATGGGCGGCCCAGGCTTCTTCTTGAAACGGGTAGGGCGTCCAACCCTTCGCACGGAACCAGCCGCGCAGCCGCTCCAGGGGTGGTTCATTCGTTTGCGCTCGAGTCGATGCGCGCTGGACGCGAGGTCGCCTGGGCTTGCGCGGCGCCTCTGCGGCCGGAGGCTCGGTGGTGGCGCGCAGGGCCTTGCGACTGGCGGCAATCTGCGCCCGCAGCGAGCGGGGTCTACCCGCTGGCATGGAGCAGCTCCTTGAGTGAGTCCAGCGTGTCCGCGTCCTGCGGCTTCTTGTCCGTCCGCCAGCGGGCGATTCGGGGGAAGCGCAGCGCGACGCCCGACTTGTGACGCGGCGAGGACTGGATGCCCTCGAAGTGCAGTTCGAAGACCTGTTCAGGCTCCACCGAGCGCACGGGGCCGTACTTCTCCCGCGTGTGCGCCCGAATCCACCGGTCCAGCCGGCCAATCTCCGCGTCCGTCAGGCCGGAGTACGCCTTCGTCACGGGCTGGAGCTCCGTGCCGTTCCACACCGCGAAGGTGTAGTCGGTGTACAGCGACGAGCGCCGGCCGTGGCCCGGATGCGCGTACAGCAACACCGCGTCCACCGTGAACGGGTCAATCTTCCACTTCCACCAGTCGCCCCGCTTGCGCCCGGTGAGGTACGGCGACTCCAGGCGCTTGAGCATGAAGCCCTCGACGTTGCGCTCTCGCGCTTCGCCTCGCGCGGTGGCCAGGTCCTCCCAGGTCGCCGCTTGCACGACGGGGGAGACGGGAAGCCGAGGCAAGCCTTCCAACAGCGCCTCCAGCTTCGCGCGCCGCTCGCGCAGCGGCTTGCTCCGGAGGTCAATGCCTCCCAGCTCCAGCATGTCGTAGGCGATGTAGGCCGCGGGCGCTTCGGCCAGCACCTTGGGCGTCAGTTTCTGCCGGCCGATGCGCCGCTGGAGCAGGGCGAAGGGAAGGGGCCTTCCGTCCGCGTAGGCCAACACCTCGCCGTCCAGCACCGTGCCCTCGGGGAGCGCGGCGGCGGCGTCCGCGATTTCGGGGAAGCGCTCGGTGATGAGCTCCTCGCCGCGGCTCCACAGGTGCACGCTGCCCTTGCGGCGGATGAGCTGGCCCCGGATGCCATCCCACTTCCACTCCACCTGCCATTCCGCCCGGTCGCCCAGGTCCCCTGGTGGCTGCTCCAGCGGTGACGCGAGATAGAAGGGGTAGGGCCGGGAGCTGTCGCTGTCCGACACGTCCTGGGACACGAGCTGCCGGAAGAAGGCGGGCGAGGGCGTCCACGTCCCCATCAGCCGGTGCGCAACGCTGGGCGCGGGCAGTCCCGCCACCTGCGCCACCGCGCGGACCACCAGCGTGGAGGACACGCCCACCCGCAGTTCACCGGTGAGCATCTTGTTGAGCAGGAACAGCTCACGCCGGGGCATGGCGTGCCACCAGGACACCACCTGCTCGCGTTGCCCGGCGGCGTCCCGTTGACGCAGCGGCAACAGGCGTTGCTCCAGCCAGACGGACAGGGGCAGCTCCTCGGTCCGCGCCGGGCGCTCACGGGCATCCAACAGCAGGGCAATCACCTCCGCCAGGTCACCCACGGAGGCGTAGACCTCCTCGAAGAGCCAGCTGGGGATGCCGGTCAGCTCCTGCGTCCACCCCACCAGCAGCTTCGTGGGAATCAGCCGCTTCAGCTTCTGCCCCGTGAGGAAGTAGAGCGCCCACGCCGCGTCCTCCGGGGGCGCTTCCTTGAAGTAGCGCGCGAGCGCTTCCACCTTGGCGTTGGTGGACGTGGTCTGGTCCAGCGTTTCGTAGAGGTCCGCCAGTCGCCGCACGCGTCAGTCCTCCGCTTCGCCTTCGAAGGGCGTGGCCAGGGGCTCGGCGTCCACGCCCTGCTCGCGCAGGTAGTGGGCCAGCGGCTCGGCATAGCCGTGCGTCACCAGCACGCGCTCCGCCCGGGTGTCCTTCACCGTGCGCAGCAGGTCCGGCCAGTCCGCGTGGTCCGACAGCACGAAGCCGCGGTCGAAGCCCCGGCGGCGGCGGTTGCCTCGAACGCGCATCCAGCCGGACGCGAAGCCGGTTTCGTGCTCACCGAAGCGGCGCATCCACGGGGTGCCGCTCGCGCTCGGCGGCGCCAGCACCAGCGCTCCCGCGAACGAGGTGCCCTTCTCCATCTCGGACACCAAGTGCGTGGGCAGCATGCGGACGCCCGCGTCCCGGTATACGTCCACCAGGGAGTGCAAGGCGCCGTGGATGAACACGGCGCGGTCGGTCAGCTTCGCCAGCTCCGCGAGCAGCCGCTGCGCCTTGCCCAGCGCGTAGCAGAACAGCACCGCCGCGCGGCCCAGCGCGCGGTTGGCGTCCCACCAGCGCAGGATGTCCTCGGCCACCTGCTCCGTCGCGTCCCAGCGGAAGATGGGCAGGCCGAACGTCGCCTCGGTGATGAAGGTGTGGCAGGGGACGACCTCGAAGGGCGCGCACGTGGGGTCCGGCGCGCGCTTGTAGTCGCCGGACACGACCCAGGTCTCACCGCCGTGCTCCACGCGCACCTGCGCGCTGCCCAGCACGTGGCCCGCGGGATGGAAGCTGACGGTGACTCCGTTGATGCGCAGCCGTTCGCCGTAGTCGAGCGTGTCGATGGTGGCGTCCGCGCCCAATCTCCGGTGGAGCAGTCCCTTGCCCGCCCGGGCGCCCAGGTAGCGGTGGCTGCCGCTGCGTGCGTGGTCTCCATGCGCGTGGGTGATGAGCGCCCGGTCCACTGGACGCCAGGGGTCGACGTGGAAGCCGCCGGGAACGCAGTAGAGCCCCTGAGGCGTCACCGTCATCAATGGAGCGGGAGGAGCGGCACTCAAAGTCCCATTCAGATAGCGAGGGGGTTGGAGCCGGACCACCCGGGGGTGGACGCCGCCTCATCGGCGGGAGCTCCCCGGGCTGCTCCCCGGGCACCCGCTGGCCCGGGGGCTTGCGCGATGGGGGGCGGGGAATGTCGGACCGCTTGGAGGACTCCCTCGGACGGGGGATAACCCAGGGATGGCGCCCGTCCTGCTGCTGTCCGCGAATCCACAACGTCGCCAGTGAAGCGCTTCATCGGAGCCGAGACGGGCCACCCCATTCCCCCTGCCGTGATGCGCGGTGGGACGTGAGTCAAAGACGATGGATGCACAGGAGCGGAAGTCAGCCTATCGGCAGCGCGCGGAGCAGGGTGAGGCGGTGCCGGTGTCGGTGGAGCTGCCGGCGGACCTCGATACGCCGCTGTCGGCCTATCTGAAGCTGGGCGGTGGTTCGCGCGGCTTCATCCTCGAGTCGTGCTACGGCGGCGAGCAGTTCGGCCGCTACAGCCACATCGGCGCGGAGCCCGCGGGCCGCGTGCGGTTGGACCGGAACGGTGCCACCTTGTGGCGCGGCTCGCGCGAGGAGCGCCGGGACGGCAAGCCCCTGGACGTGCTGCGCCAGCTCTGGCGCGAGCTGGCCGTGGCCCGGCTTCCCGGTGAGGCGCCCTTCCTGGGCGGGCTCGTGGGGTACATGGGCTACAACTGCTTCTCGTGGCTGGAGCCCACGGTGCCGGACCGGCACCCCAGCGACATCTCCTTCCCGGACTCGGAATGGCTGGTGTGCGAGGACTTCGTCACGCACGACACCCGCACCGGGACGCTCAAGGCCACCGCCATTGCCCGGCCGTCGCTGCACGGCAGCGTGGCCGCCGCGCTGAAGGACGCGGAGGCGCGCGCGCAGGCCATGGCGGACCGGCTGCTGAAGCCGCTGTCTCCGGAGGCCTATGCGCCCGCGCCGCGCATGCGTGGGGACGTGGCGCCCACCGCGTGCTGGGACCGCGCGGGGTATGAGTCGGCGGTGGCACAGGCGCAGGAGTACATCCGCGCCGGAGACATCTTCCAGGTCGTGCTCGCGCGCCGCTTCGAATCCCGGGGCGCGCCGCCGCCGCTGTCGCTCTACCGCGCGCTGCGGCGGGTGAATCCATCGCCGTACCTCTTCCTCGTGGAGCTGGGCGAGGCCCGCGCGCTGGTGGGCGCGTCGCCGGAGTTGCTGGTGCAGGTGCGCGACGGGGACGTGGTGGTGCGGCCCATCGCCGGCACCCGGCGCCGTGGCGCGTCCGAGGCCGAGGACCTGGCCCTGGAGAAGGAGCTGCTCGCGGACGAGAAGGAGCGCGCCGAGCACATCATGCTGGTGGACCTGGGGCGCAACGACGTGGGCCGCGTGGCGGCGCCTGGCTCGGTGCGCGTCGAGGACATGATGCTCATCGAGCGCTACAGCCACGTGATGCACATCGTGTCGCAGGTGCGCGGCAAGCTCGACGCGAAGTACGACGCGCTGGATGCGCTGGCCAGCACCTTCCCCGCGGGCACGGTGTCGGGCGCGCCCAAGATTCGCGCGATGCAAATCATCGACGAGTTGGAGGTCCAGCGGCGCGGGCCCTACTCGGGCGCGGTGGGCTACCTGTCGTTCTGCGGCACGCTGGACGTGGCGATTGCGCTGCGCACCTTCTTCGTGGACGGAGACCGGACGATGTGGACCTCGGGCGCGGGAGTGGTCGCGGACTCGGTGCCGTCGAAGGAAGCGGACGAGACGGAAGCCAAGGCGGGTGCCATGGCCGCCGCGCTGCGGTTGGCGCGCGAGGGAGGTGGCCGGTGATTCTGGTCATCGACAACTACGACTCCTTCACCTTCAACCTCGTGCAGCTCCTGTACACGCTGGGGGCAGAGGTGAAGGTGGTGCGCAACGACGGCCTGGATGCCGAAGGTGTGGCGGCCTCGGGCGCGTCCCACCTGGTGATTTCGCCGGGGCCCTGCACTCCGCACGAGGCGGGCGTCAGCGTGGCGGCCATTGCCCAGTCACGCGTGCCGGTGCTGGGCGTGTGCCTGGGGCACCAGTCCATTGGCGCGGCCTTCGGCGGCAAGGTGGTGCGCGCGCCAGAGCCGGTGCACGGCAAGGCGGCGCACATCCGGCATGGCGGCACGGGGCTCTTCGCCGGGCTCAGCGAGGGCTTCGCGGCGGCGCGCTACCACTCGCTCATCGTGGAGGCGCCGTCACTGCCCGCCGAGCTGGAAGCCACCGCCTGGAGCCAGGATGGCCTCATCATGGCGCTGCGCCATCGCGAGCGGCCCGTGGTGGGCGTGCAGTTCCATCCGGAGAGCGTGCTCACGCCCGAGGGCCCCGCGCTGGTGCGCAACTTCCTGGAGGGACGGCTGTAGCTACGCGCGCAGGTGCGTGGTGTCGTTCCACGACACGATGGCCGGGCGGCGCCTGTCGCCGTCATGGCCGAGCACGCTGATGGACGCGGTGCTCAGCAGGAAGAGGCGGCCTTCCCACGGAGGCAGGCCCAGCCACCTCGCCGCGAGCACGCGAAGCAGGTGCCCGTGGGCGAAGATGAGCACGTCCCCGTCCGTCCGGAGTGCGTCGGAGATGACGCCGTCCACGCGAGTGGCCACCTGCGCCGCGGTCTCTCCGTTGGGGACGCCGTTCGTCCAGATGGTCCAGTCGGGCCGCTCGGCGCGAATCTCCGCGCCGGTGCGCCCCTCATAGTCGCCGTAGTCCCACTCCATGAGGTCTTCGCGCGGCTGGGCATAGTCCCCGTAGCCGGCCAGGGCGCAGGTGTCCGCCGCGCGGCTCAGTGGGCTGGTGTAGACGGCGTCGAAGCGCCAGGCCTTCAGCGGCGCGCCGAGCAGGCGGCCCATCTCCCTTCCGGAGCTCAGGAGCGGAATGTCCGTCCGCCCTGTGTGCCGACCGGCGCGGCTCCACTCCGTCTCTCCGTGCCGGACGAGTACCACCTGTTTCCCGGGGGTCTTCATGGCGCGCATTCTGGCAGGGCCCGGGCTCGCGCGCAGGAGGAAGCCAGAGGGCCTTCGGGGCGTCGGGACTTTCAGTGGGCGATGTAAGTCGCCGGCAGGAGCGTCTTTCCGCCCCTGCCGTCGAAGAGGCTGTCCTTCAGGTGCAGGTGGATGACGACGCGTGAGCGCTGCTCCAGGGCGCTGCGCGTGGTCGAGAACTGGATGGTTCCGGCTTGGGCATTGATGAGGCCCGCCAGGCTGTCTTCCTTGAACGCGCCCACGTCGTCCAGGCGCACGGTGATGTCCACCTGCTTCACGTACCTGGGCAGGAAGAAGCGCCCCAGGAGGTGGGCGTGGTCCGTGTCCGTCAAATCCATGGCGCGTGCGTTGGGCGAGGGCTCGAAGCGGACGGGTTCACCGAAGGACGTGACCTCGACCTGTCCCATTCCCAGCAGGACCTTCTCGTACTGTGCCGCGTCCTGGCCTCGCAGGCGGATTTCGAAGGCGTCCAGCACGGGGTCTCCCAGCGCCCGCATCAAATCGTCTTCACTGGTATCGCAGGCACTTGTTCCCAGCGCCACGAGCAGGCCCGCGACCCACCTGGATTGGGATGGAATCTTCATGGCCACGTTCCCTCTCAGAACCGAGGTTCCTCGGCGCGCTCCATGGCTTGCAGCGGGTCCACCGCGAAGATTCGTTTTCGCAGCGGGATGGCGGTCCGCTTGCCGGAGTGGTTGTGCCGCTCCAGCCGTTGACGCAGCTCTTCCATCCGGCCGGGGTCGAGTGAGGCCGGATTCTCCAGCGCGGACAGGGGAGGCGCGCGCGTGTTGAAGACGCGCTCGTTGCAGACCGCCGTCAGCGCTTCGCGCGCCGTCCGGACCTTCAAGGACTCCAGGGCCGTGCGGCGCGCGTTGTTCGAGGCGATGGCGGGGTTGGCCCAGAGGATGCCCAGGGCGCCTGGGAGGGTGGAGACTTCGCCGAGAGCGCCGAGGGAGATGGGGCCGTATGCCAGGCACTCCAAGAGCGCGCTCTCGCTGGCGCCGAAGAATCCGCGGTCCCGGGTCATCGGCTGCGGACGAGGTGAGCCCCAGGAGTAGACGCCACACATCGCGCCGTTCGCGAGCTGGGGCACCGGCCGCGTGAGGAGGCGGGTCAGGTTGCCCGTCGTCACGTCCACGGCATGGAAGTCGCTGACCCTGTGGGTGTCGGGGCCGCTGGTTCCGTAGAGGAAGAGCTCGCCGTCGCGTGTGAAGACGGCAGCGCTCATGACGGGGTTCTCCGCGGGCCTGCCGTCAATCCGCGCGAGTTCGGGATGGTCCGTGGCCACGCCTGTGAGCGGGTCGATGCGGGTCATCCGCTGGGTGGCGTTGTTGAAGGCGTAGAGCTGTCCGTCCCGGGGATTCATCGCGAAGTCCGCCAACTGGAAGTCCCCCGAGACGGTCACCACTTGCTCGGAGAGAGTGCCTCCGGTGCTGGGGTTGATGCGGATGAGGCGATGGGTGCTGTGCTCGAAGCCGACGTAGGAGCCATCCTTGAGAACGGCTCCCGCGGTCCAGATGGCCGAGCGAGGTGCCGTGGTGTCCAGCGGGGCGATGATGCTCGATGAGCCGGTGGCGTCGACGCGGATGAAGCTGGGAGCGCTGACGCCGTCCGAGGCGATGGCGTACAGGATGTTGTCGTAGTGGTTGAACGCCAGCGCGTTGTAGGGAAGCCCGGCTTCACCCTGTAGCGTCAGCGTGCCGGTGGCGGGGTCGAAGATGTAGAGCCGTGAGGGGGCTGCGGGCCGTCCTTCCGGAGAGCGCGAGGCCGTGGAGAGGTAGACGGTGTCGTCACAGAACAGGTTGGGCTGAGGAAGGCAGAGCACGTTGGCCCCCGCCTGGCTGGCGCCTGCGTCCCAGCCAATGCTGAAGGTGCTGGTGAAGGAGACCTCGTGGTTGGGCGTCACGGGGTTCGCATCGTGTATCCCCAATGTGAGACACGCGTCGTAGCTCTCCAGCTCGATTTCGCACTGATACGTGAAGTGGCCTCCCGCTGGAACCACGAGGGGGGACGTGGGTAAGAGCGTGCAGGAATTCAGCAGGGGCGCGGTCGCGGAGAGCAGCTCGGAGGGGAGCGTCGGGTCGATGTTGGTGACGGTGAACGTGAAGCGCAGCGTCTCCGGGTAGGTGTCGACCGTGTATTGCTTGAGCCCGTTCACGAGCTTCTCGGCTCGGAAGTCGTTGGCCCAGGCGTTCGAGGCCCAGACGGCGCCGATGAACAGGAGCCCGAGCCACTTCCTATCCATCATGGGGGTTTCCTCGTCCGTCATTGCTGGGGGACAAGGGACGGCTGCAGTCGATGTGCCAGTTGTTCTCTTGTTTATTGTTATTCTTGGAGGTTGATACGTGTGCCCCCAAGGGCGCCCGGATGTCGAATGGCGTTGTCTGGGGATGTCTTGGAAGTGGCGGGAGGATGGCCCGGGGGACTTGTTCTTGTCCGGAACTCCCAGCCAGATGGGCACACAATGTCAGGAGGTACCTGACGCCGAGGACGGAACGCGGCAACGCGGGCGTGTAAGAATTGCAGGCAGGTGGCTGGCATTCTTTCTGGAATGCATGCGACCTCGAAACAAGGCCCGGCCGAACGTCGGTGCGCTCAGCCGGGCCCGTTCTCAGACTGCGACGACTACGGCATCACCGCGATGAACCGGTCCGCGAGGACGTTGTTGTCCTCGCGCAGTTCCTCGAGGTTCTGCCATGGGTCGACGAGGGCGCCCAGGTAGAAGAACCCAGTGGGGCCAGAATCCGGAGGCGTGTTGACCGTCACCTGCGTGTTGCGTGTGATGCACTGCCCGGCGCCCAGAGATTGAACGGTCATCACTCCAATCTGGCTCTGACTGTCGGGGGGAGCGCCCGGCCAGCTTTGATAGGGGAATTCGAGCGTGTTGTTGCTCGACAGGTACAGCGCCACATCCATGGAGCCGTGGGTGGGTGTGGTGCCCTGGTTGCAGACCTGCACGGTGGCGGTGAAGGCACTGCCCGTTCTCACGGAGTTGGGGCCGGAGACGGAGGTGACGACCAGGTCTGGCTGGCTGCCCACACCCATGAGTCCGCTGACGAAGATGTTGTTGTCTTCGCGCAGCTCGGCCTGCGCCTGGTTCGGGTCAATGACCGCGCCCAGATACAGCGGGTGATGGGGCTCGGCCTCCTCGGGCAGTTCCACCCACGCGAGGACGGGCTCTGTGGTGCATTGTCCCGGATTCAGGGGCTGCACGTTCCAGGCGCCGATGAGCGCTTGCGTGCGCGGGTAGGGGAAACCTGGTGCATTCCACTGAGGCATCACGACCTGGGCCCGGGTGGAGAAGTACAGGTCCAACTGCTCGCTGCCCGATACCCGGGTGCCCTGATTGCAGACCGTCACCGAGGCAGTGAAGTTGCCGTTGCGTTCCACGCTGACGGGCGCTTGCACCGCGGTGACAACCAGGTCGGGACCGGCGCCAACACCCATGATGTCACCGACGAAGGTGTTGTTGTCCTCGCGCAGCTCACCAGCGAGCGGGTCCGGATTGATGGCCGCGCCGAGATACAAGGGCTGTTCGGGCTGAGCCAGGACAGGAAGGTTCGACCAGGAGGGCACCTGCAGCGTGACGCAATCGTCGACACCCAAGGCGGGGACTCCGAACTCGCCGGCGTACACCTGGCTGGCGGGTATCGGAATTCCCGGGCCGTACCGTTCGGGCATGGCCATGCTTGCTTCGGTGGAGAGGTGGACCTCCAGTTCCGTGGGATAGGATTCAGACGTGCCTTGATTGCAGACGGTGACCGTGGCGGTGAACGCGGCGTTGGCTTCGACGCTCGCGGGGCCTGTGAGTGACGTGATGACCAGGTCGGATGCATGGCCCACGCCCATGCGACCGCTCATGAAAATGTTGTTGTCTTCGCGCAGCTCCGCCTGGGATTGCATCCCATCGACCAGGGCACCCAGGTAGAGCTTCTGGTCAGGGGCTGTCGCGGGCGGCGGCGTCAGTGTTGCGACAGCGCTTCCCGTGAAGCACCTCCCTGGATTCAGGAAGGGGACATTCAGCTCGCCAATGGACTGTTGCGTCGGTGGCAGTGGATTGCCGGGTCCACTCCAGCGCGGCATGACGAGCGCCTCTTCCGTGGAGAGGTGGAACTCCACGAGGGTGCTGTTCGAGGGCTCTGTCCCCTGATTGCAAACCGTGACGGTCGGGTGGAACGTCGCGAACGGCCCGACGTTCGGGGGCGCCTGCACCGCCGTGATGACAAGGTCAGGGCCATCACCGACGCCCATGATTCCGCTCACGAAGGTGTTGTTGTCCTCGCGCAGTTCCTCGACGTTGCCCCATCCGTCGATGATGGCGCCCAGGTACAAGGGCTGGGCAAACAGTGCATCGGGTGGCAACTGTGTAGCGGCCTGGATGGATTGGGAAATGCAATGGCCCGCGTCCAGGTGTGGCACTGAGATGTTGCCGATGGAGGCCTGGGTGTCGGGCAGGGGGGAGCCCGAACCGAACCACCGTGGCAGTTCCAACGTGGGCAGGGTCGAGAAGTGGAGTTCCAGCTCCGAGGAACTCGCGTACTCGGTGCCCTGGTTGCAGACCGTCACGGTGGCTGTGAAGGCACCATGGATTCGCGCGCTCGGTGGAGCGTTGATGGCGGTGACGACGAGGTCCGCTTTGTTTCCTACGCCGATGCGGCCGCGCACAAAGGCGTTGTTCTCCTCGCGAAGCTCCTCGATGGAGTCGTTCGCATCGATGATGGCGCCCAGGTAGATGGCCTCGCCGTGCGAGCCGGGCGGGATGTAGGCCGCGCCAGTCACTTGCCCTGTGAAGCAGTGCCCGACGTTCAGGGGAGGGATGCTCACGTCGCCCACGGGCGTTTGACTCCATGTGAACGGAGTTCCTTGCCCGCTCCAATCTGGAAGCACCAGGCGGGGTTCGGTGGACAGATACACCTGCGCCATCGTGGGCCCGGAGGAATCGGTGCCCTGGTTGCAGACGGTCAGGGTGGTCGCGAAGGTGGTGCTGTTGCTCACGCTGGCGGGACCGTCGATGGCAGTGACCACCAGGTCAGGACGGTTTCCCAGGCCCATGAAGTCTCCGACGAAGGTGTTGTTGTCTTCGCGGAGTTCCTCGTCCTGCGCCTGTGGGTCGATGATGGCTCCAAGCTTGAGCGCCTTGTCGATGTACTCCGCGGGGAAGCTCATCGCGGTAGCAAGGGTGGAGATCGTCCTGCACTCGCCCGCATCCAACGATGGCACCTGGTGCATCCCAATGGAGAACGCCGTATGCGGGTCGGCGTTGTAAGGCGAGCCCCCCTGAATCGGGGCATTCAGGAAGGCATGCGCAGCCAGGTAGAACTCCACCTGGGTGTTCTGTGAGGCCACGGTGCCTTGGTTGCAGATGCGGGCGGTGACAGGCACGTCGCCAGGCATGCTGCTGGCGGGGCCCTTCACGGAGGTGATGGCCAGGTCCGGCCTGTTTCCGAGACCCATTTGCTCACCGACAAAGACATTGTTGTCCTCGCGCAGCTCCACGATGTTCGACCCGGGGTCGACAATGGCGCTCACGTAGAATGCTTGGAGTTGGGGTGGCGCACCCAGTGGACGGGCCAGGGTGATGGGCTCCTCGCGTGTGACGCAACGCCCTGCTTCGACGCCGGAGAGGCCGAATCCGCCGACCCTGAACTGGGTCCCGTACAGCGGTCCCTCCATGGAGGGCGAGTCCAGCGTCGGCACCATGGACAGGTAGATATCCACCTCGGCCGCCGGGGCAAAGACGGTCCCCACGTTGCAAACGGTGACGCTGACAGGGGTCCAAGATGCCGAAGGGGGCACGCTGGCTGGAGCGCGAATCGCGGTCACGACGAGGTCCGGGCGCGCCCCCGCGCCGATGAGCCCCTGGGTGAAGGCGTTGTTGTCCTCGCGCAGTTCAGGGATGTCTTGCGTGGAATCGATGAGGGCGGCCAGGAAGAGGGCGCCATCCTGGGGCGCGCCGGCTGGGAACGTCGCGGCGCCCTGGACATTGCGAGTGATGCAAATGCCAGGGTTCAGGATGGGCACATCCGTCTGGCCCACCCGTTCCTGTCCAGGCGGCGGTGGGCTGCCGCTGTCTGGCATGGTGACGTTGCCATCCACGGAGAGGTACAGCTCGAGCGAGCTGGGATTCGCGGGCAGCGTGCCGTGGTTGCAAACCCTCACAGAGGCGCCAAGCAGGTCACCGCTCTGGATGCTGCTGGGGCCGTGTACCGAGGTGACGACGAGGTCCGGTCCCGCTCCCATGGCGACGAGGTCCCCCACGAAGACGTTGTTGTCCTCGTTCAGCTCCGTGGAGAACTCGGGCGTATCGGCGATGGCGCCCAGGTAGAGCAGCTGACCGGGTGTCGCGTCGGGCGGCAATATCACCGGGAAAGAGGCGCGGCGGATGGCACAGTGGGCCGGGAGCAGTTCGGGCACCTCCACCGTTCCCTGTGAGGCCTGATGTGTGGGGGGAGGTCCGCCCGTCGTTGGCGGTGACAGCGTGCCGTTCGTGGAGAGGTACAGCTCCACGATGGTGTCGTCCGACACGTGGGTGCCTTGGTTGCACACCTTGAGCGTCGACGTGACCGTCCCGCTGTTCGTGACGCTCGTGGGGCCACGAAGCTCCGTGACGACGAGGTCCGGCCGGTTTCCGATGCCCAGCGCGGTCACCGCGGTGTTGTTGGCCTCGTCCAGTTCGACGAGGGTCTGGTGCACGTCGGTGATGGCTCCCAGGTAGTAGGTCCCGTCCGTTTGGGGGCCAGGCGGCGTGGCGGAACTGGTGATGGCTCGCGTCTCGCAGTGGCCGGCCTCCAGCTCGCTGACGTCCAGCGTGGCGAGGAAGACCTGGTCCGTCGGGGGTGGCACGTTCGGGTCGGGCCAGGAGAGCGTGCCATCCGTGGACAGGTACAAGTCCATCTGGGTGGGACCTATGGGGCTCTGCGCGGGCGCTGTGCCTTCGTTGCAGACCTTCACGAGGGTCGTGAAGGGCTCACCGAATCGAATACTGCTGGGGCCTCGCAGCTCTCGAACCACGAGGTCGGGGCCAAAGCCCCGGCCTTGCGACTGACTCCTGTGCTGCTCGGGCTCGGTGGGCGCCGCGTTGCCCCCACAGCCCGCCCCTGCCAACAGACCTGCTGTCAGCAGGCACGTCCTGCTCCAAGACGGCCTTCGCCGTTGCTGCATATTGCCTCCGGAGGAATGTCCTCGCGCAAATGCCCGCCTGATGCGGGCACATGCGGAGAGCCGGAGTGCTTATACGGGGTGTGGGATTATCCCTGAATTTTCAGAGTGAAGAGAGCGTTTGCAGCCGTGCCTCAGCGCCGCAGGCCGCGCTTGATGTCGGCGCAGAGCGCCTTCGCCGCATCGAGGCCCTCTGTGTGCGCGGCACGCACCAGCGCGCTGCCCACCACGACGCCATCCGCATGGGCAGACAGTGTGCGTGCCTGTTCCGCCGTGGAGATGCCAAAGCCTGCGACCACGGGGACAGACGCGGCCTTGCGCACCAAATCCAAACGCTGTGAAAGGTCCGGCGGCAGCTCCGCGCGCATGCCCGTCACGCCCGACACGGACACGCAATAGACAAAGCCACGGCCATCCTTCGCGATGGCCTCCGCCCGCGCCGGGGGCGTGGTGGGGGCGCACAGGGGAATCAGGTCCATGCCCTCCGCGTCGAACGTGGCGCGCAGGCTCGCGCTCTCCTCGGGCGGCAGGTCGGGGAGGATGGTGCCAGACACGCCGCGCTCGCGTGCGAGCTTCGCGTAACGCGCCTCGCCCATGGCCATGATGAGGTTGACGTACGTCATGATGACCAGCGGCGTCTGGGGACATCGCTTGCGTACCGCCGGCACCACCTCGTCCAGCACGCGCTTGAGCGTGGAGCCGGCCTTGAGCGCCCGCTCCGCCGCGCCCTGGATGACGGGGCCGTCGGCGATGGGGTCGCTGAACGCCACGCCAATCTCCAGCACGTCCGCGCCGCCCTCGACCAGCGCGGCGAACACGTCCACCGAGCGGGGCAGGTCCGGGTCGCCCGCCATGGCATAGGTCACCAGTACGCCTTCGCCCCGTGCCTTCGCCTGGGCGAACGTCTGTGCAATCTCGCCGCTCATGCCTTCACCCCCACCGGCGGAGGCACGCCCCGCGCGGAAATCGTGGCCACATCCTTGTCTCCGCGGCCCGAGCAGTTGATGACCAGGTGCTTGCCCGCCCCCAGCTCACGCGCCAGCTCCCGGCCGCGCGCGAAGGCGTGAGACGTCTCCAGCGCGGGGAGGATGCCCTCCAGGCGCGCCACCTCGTAGAAGGCCGCCAGCGCCTCGTCGTCCGTGGCGATGCGGACCTCCATGCGGCCCGTCTTCGCCAGGTGCGCCAGCTCCGGGCCCACGCCGGGATAGTCCAGGCCCGCGGAGATGCTGTGCGCCTCCTGAATCTGGCCGTCCTCGTCCTGGAGCACCAGCGAGCGCGAGCCGTGCAGCACGCCCTCCGTCCCCAGCGTCAGCGAAGCGCCGTGCTGCTTCGTATCCAGGCCGTGGCCTCCCGCCTCCACGCCCACCAGCCGCACGCTGGCGTCGCCAATGAACGGGTGCAGCACGCCAATGGCATTCGAGCCGCCCCCCACGCACGCGATGATGGCGTCCGGCAGGCCGCCAAAGGCCGCCTGGGCCTGCGTCCGCAGCTCGCGGCCGATGACGGCCTGGAAGTCGCGCACCACCGTCGGATACGGATGCGGCCCGGCGGCGCTGCCGATGACGTAGTGCGTGTCCGACACCTGCGACACCCAGGTGCGCATGGCCTCGTTCATCGCGTCCTTCAGCGTGCGCGAGCCGGACTCCACCGGCCGTACCACCGCGCCCAGCGCGCGCATGCGGAAGACGTTGAGCGCCTGCCGCTCCACGTCCAGCGCGCCCATGTACACCTCGCAGGGCAGGCCGAAGAGTGCGCACGCGGTGGCGGTGGCGACGCCGTGCTGGCCCGCGCCCGTCTCCGCGATGATGCGCTTCTTGCCCATCCGCTTGGCGAGCAGCACCTGACCCACGGTGTTGTTGATTTTGTGCGCGCCGGTGTGCGCCAGGTCCTCGCGCTTGAGCCACACATTCGCGCCGCCCCAGGCCTCCGTGAGGCGCCGGGCGGGCGTCAGCGTGGTGGGGCGGCCCACGTACTCGCGCAGCACGCGGGTGACCTCCTCGCCGAAGGCCGGGTCCGCGCTCGCCGTGGCATAGGCCTCTTCCAGCTCCTGCAGCGCGGGAACCAGTGTCTCCGGAACGTAGCGTCCGCCGTAGCGCCCGAAGCGGCCGGCGGCAGTCTCCGTGGTCATGTCTGTCACTCCCAGAGGTTGATGGACTTCGCGGCGCGCACGAAGGCGCGAACCGCTTCCACGTCCTTGATGCCAGGGGCGGATTCCACGCCACTGGCCACATCCACGCCGTACGGCCGCGTCGCGCGCACCGCCTCGGCCACGTTGGAGGGCCGCAGGCCTCCCGCCACCAGCACGGGCACGCCGCTTCCCGCCAGCCCCGCGACGAGCGACCAGTCGAAGCCCACGCCGCCGCCGCCATACCCCGGCGCCGCGCCGTCCAGCAGCAGCCCCGCGACGTCTCCTACGCCCACATACGTTCGAGCCCGGGCCACGTCTTCCGGCCCCGCGACTCGCAGCGCCTTGACGACAGGCACCCCGTACCCCGAACAGGCCTCCGGGGGCTCGTCCCCATGGAGCTGCACGGCCGTGAGGCCACAGGCGCGCACCGTCTCCCGGATGGTGTCCGGCGCCGCGTTGACGAACACGCCCAGCACCGTGCCCAGGGGCGGCCGTGTACGGGCCAGGGCCGCCGCCGTGGGGAGGTCCAGGTAGCGGGGCGACTTCGGGTAGAAGTTGAGGCCCAGCGCGTCCACGCCCGCCTCCCACGCTGCCACCGCGTCGGACAGGCGCGTGACGCCGCACACCTTCACGCGGACACTCACGGCGCCGCGTCCTTCACCCCGAGCAGCCTCCGCAGCGCATGTCCGGGGTCGGGCTCCCGAAGCAGGGATTCGCCCACCAGGACGGCGTCCGCTCCCGCTTCCTGCGCCGCCACCAGGTCCGCCAGGGACTTGAGGCCGCTCTCCGCCACCAGCACCCGGGCCCGGGAGCGCAGCTTCGGCATCACCCGCAGGGCCGTGCCCGTGTCCGTCTTCAGCGTGGCGAGGTTGCGGTTGTTGATGCCCACCAGCTTCGCGCCCGCGGCCAGCGCGCGCTCGGCGTGCGCCTCCGTGTGGGCTTCCACCAGCGCGGCCACGCCCACCGCTTTCGCGGTGGCGACCATCTCCCGCAGCTCGCCATCCTCCAGCGCGTCGGCGATGAGCAGCACCGCGTCCGCGCCCCACTGCGCGCTCTCCTCCACCTCGCGCGCCGCCACGAGGAAGTCCTTGCGCAGCACGGGCAGCGACACCGCCGCCCGCACGGCCACGAGGTCCTCCAGGCCGCCGCCGAAGTCCGGCCCATCCGTCAGCACGCTGATGGCGCTGGCGCCCGCGGCTTCATAGGCCCGGGCCACCGCCACCACGTCCGCGTGGGGGAAGTCCCCGCCCGAAGGGCTCTTGCGCTTCACTTCCGCGATGACGCTCACTCGCCGCCCGGAGCGGTGGGTCACCAGCCCCTGGGCGAAGTCGCGGGGCATGGGCCGGGTGCGAGGTGCCATGGGCGGACGCGCTGCGAGTTCCTGGCGCTTGCGCGCCATGATGCGGTCCAACGTTCCTGTCGTGCTCATGACAAGCCCCCCTCGATGAGGGCCGCCAGCTTGTTGCGGGCCGCGCCCGAGTCGATGGCCTGCTCCGCCTTCCGCACGCCGTCACGCAGGTCCGCCGCCAGTCCCACGACGACGAGCGCCGCCGCCGCGTTGAGCAGCACCGCCGTGCGCAGCCCCGAGCGCTCGCCGTCCAGCAGCGCGCGCAGCCGCTGGGCGTTCTCCTCCGCGTCGCCACCCGCGATGGCCTCGCGAGGCACCACGTCCAGCCCCGCGTCCTGGGGCGACACCGTGAAGGTGTGGACCGTGCCGTCCTCGCGCAGCTCCGCGACCTGCGTGGCGCTGCACGGGGAGATTTCATCCAGCCCGTCATGGCCGTGCACCACCCACGCGCGGCGGCTTCCGAGCCGGCCCAGCACGCGCGCCGTCTGCTCCACGCGCTTGCCGTCGAACGTCCCCAGGAGCTGGTAGCGCGCGCCCGCCGGGTTCGTCAGCGGCCCCAGCAGGTTGAACACGCTGTGGAACCCCATGTCCCGCCGCGCCTGCGCCACGTGCCGCAGGGCCCCGTGGTGCGAGGGCGCGAAGAGGAAGCCCACCCCGTGCTCGTCGATGTCCCGCGCCACGCGCTCGTGCGGGCGCTCCATGGAGACGCCCAGCGCCGCCAGCACGTCCGCGCTGCCACATCGGCTGGAGACCGCGCGGTTGCCGTGCTTGGCCACCGTCACTCCGGCCCCGGCGGCCACGAAGGCCACCGCGGTGGAGATGTTGAAGGTGTGCGCGCCGTCGCCACCGGTGCCGCAGGTGTCGAGCACCACGTCGGCACGCGGGGACAGCTTCGCCGCGCAGGCCCGCATGGCCTCCGCCGCGCCGAGGATTTCATCCTCCGTCTCACCCTTCATCTTCAGCGCTGTCGCCAGCGCGCCAACCTGGGCAGGCGAAGCCTCCCCGGCGAGCATCAGACCCATGACGCGGGTCATCTCCTCGCGGGTGAGGTCGCGCCGGCCCACCACCTTGCCCAGCGCTTCCTTGAGTGTCATGGCCTATCCCAGCCTGACCACTTCGCGGCCCATCGCCTGGGCGATGGCGCGGACCTCGTTCATGGACTTCTCGAACTCGGAGAAGTCCAGCGACTGGGCACCGTCCGACTTCGCGCGCGGCGGGTCGGGGTGCACCTCGACGATGATGCCGTCCGCCCCCACCGCCGTCGCCGCGCGCATCATCGCCGGCACCGCCTTGCGCACGCCGATGCCGTGCGACGGGTCCACGAAGACGGGCAGGTGCGAGAGCGCCTTCAGCATGGGCACCGCGTTGAGGTCCAGCGTGTTGCGCGTCATCGTCTCGAAGGTGCGGATGCCGCGCTCGCAGAGGATGACCTGCGTGTTGCCGCGGGCGACGATGTATTCGGCCGCCATCAGCAGTTCCTTGATGGTGGCGCTCATGCCGCGCTTGAGCATCACCGGCTTGCGCAGGTCCCCCACGGCCTCCAGCAGGCTGAAGTTCTGCATGTTGCGCGCGCCAATCTGGAGGATGTCCGTGGCGTCGGCGACGGCCTGGAGCGTCGCGGTGTCCTTCACCTCGGTGGTGACGAGCAGGCCCGTCTCCTGGCGCGCCTCGGCCAGCAGCGCCAGGCCGTCACCCTTGAGGCCCTGGAACTCATAGGGGCTGGTGCGCGGCTTGAACGCACCGCCGCGCAGCATGGTGGCGCCCGCCTTCTTCACCGCGTGGGCGGTGGAGAGAATCTGCTCGCGCGACTCCACCGAGCACGGGCCGGCGATGACGTGGAAGGCGGAGCCGCCAATCGTCAGGTCGCCGATGCGAAGCTGCGTGTCGTCCGGCTTCACCTCGCGGCTGACGAGCTTGAACGGCTGGGAGATGGCCACGGCGTCAGCGACGCCAGGGAGCACGCGGAAGGGCTCCGGCTCCACCGCGCCCGGGTTTCCGGTGATGCCAACGGCCGTGCGAGTGCCCCCTGGAATCGCGTGCGGTTGCCAACCACGGCGGCGGATCTCGTCGTTCACACGCTCGATGTCCTGGGCCGTCGCGTCGGGTCGCATCACGATCAACATGGGGCTGCCTGCTTTCTCTCGCTCCGAGGGGTGTTGTGGGCCGGGAGCATTCCGGCGCTTGGTTGCATGGGTGGGACGGGCAACAGCCGGTGTTTCTGCATCAAGTGTCTGTTGCCCGCAACCGCTTCCGAGTCTCCCTTGCGCCTCCCACGCTTATCAAGCGAGCGTGGGCGCTTTTCTTGAGCAGGAAGCGTGGAGGCGCGTGCGTGTCGAATCCGGAGGTCATCGTCGTCGGGGCAGGGCTCGCGGGGTTGGCGTGCGCGCGGGCGCTCGTCGCGTCACGGGTGAAGGTGTTGTTGCTAGAGGGAAGCGACGCACCGGGGGGCAGGGTTCGCACGGATGTCCATGAGGGCTTCCTGCTAGACAGAGGCTTCCAGGTGTACCTGTCCGCGTATCCGGAGGGCCGGCGCACGTTGGACCTGGAGGCGCTGACGTTGCGCAGGTTCGTCCCCGGCGCGAAGGTGTGGCGGGGTGGCAAGTTGCACACGGTCGCGGACCCGCTGCGCCGCCCCTTGGAGGCGCTCGGGCACCTGTTTGCTCCCGTGGGGACGTTCGGGGACAAGCTGCGCATCCTGGAGCTGAGGCAGCTGGCGCTCTCCGGTGAAGTGGAGGACGTGTGGCAGCGGCCGTCCCGCACGTCGCGGCGCTACCTGGACGAGCTGGGCTTCACGGAGGCTTTGCGTGAGTCGTTCCTGCGCCCCTTCTTCGCCGGCATCTTCCTGGAGCGGGAGCTGACCACATCCAGCCGCTTCCTGGAGTTCGTCTTCCGCATGTTCTCATCCGGATACGCGGCGGTTCCGGAGTCGGGGATGGGCGCCATTCCAGCGCAATTGTCGGCGCGCCTTCCGTCGGGCCTGCTGCGGATGCGCGCGCCGGTGGCGGAGGTGTGGGGACACCGCGTGCGTCTGGCGGACGGAGAGTTGATTGGCGCCAAGGCGGTGGTGGTGGCCACGGACCCGGCGAGCGCGGTGGGGCTGCTGCCGGGCATGGTGCCACCGGTGATGAACCGGGTGACGTGCCTCTACTTCGCCGCGCCGGAGCCGCCCGTGGAAGGGCCCTGGCTGCTGCTCAATGGCGAGGGCCGGGGCCGGGTGAACAACGTGGCGGTGATGAGCGAGGTGTCACCGGCATATGCGCCGCGGGGACAGGCGCTCGTGTCCGTGTCCGTGGTCGGCGCCACGCCGGACCTGGCCACGCTGCAAGCCGAGGTGCTCGCGGAGCTGACGGGCTGGTTCGGTCCGGCCGTGTCCGCATGGCGGCACCTGCGCACCTATGCGATTCCGCTCGCGCTGCCCGCGCAGCCTCCGGAGGTGTTGGAGCCGCCTCGCCGGCCCGTGCGGCTGTCACCGGGACTGTTCGTGTGTGGAGACCACCGTGACAATGCCTCCATCGACGGCGCGCTGGTGTCGGGCCGCCGCGCCGCGGAGGCCGTCCTGAGAGAGTTGGAGCGCGAATGAGACACCACAGGGCCGGGGACGTCCTGGTGGGGTGGGGTTGGGACCCAGGCCCTGGAGCCCGTGCCAGGCACTCAGCGTGCATGGGGTGAGCTCCTCCGCGCGCGGATTGACATGGGCCGTCTGGCCGAGCCCCTGACATGACCTGATGGGCCTGATAGACCGCCCGTTGATGAAGGACCTTCCGGATTCTGGGAAGCAGGCATTCGGCTTCGAGGCGCACCGCTCGGCGCTCATGGGCCATTGCTATCGCATGCTGGGTTCTGTCTCGGAGGCGGATGACGCCGTCCAGGAGACGATGGTGCGCGCCTGGCGCGCGATGGACCGGTTCGAGGGCCGTGCGTCTCCGCGGACCTGGCTGTACTCCATCGCCACCCGCGTGTGCCTGGACGCCTTGTCGGCGAGCGGGCGCCGCGCGCGGCCAATGGAGCTGGGGCCCGCGTACTCCATCGACGGGCCGCTGACGCCGCTGCCGGCGAACAGCTGGATTGAGCCCATTCCGGACGCGCTGGCCGTGCCGTCGGACGTGGACCCCTCCGAGCAGGCGTCGCTGCGTCAGAGCATCCGGCTCGCGTTTCTGGCGGCGCTCCAACACCTGCCCCCCAAGCAGCGCGCGGTGCTGCTGCTGGCCGAGGTCCTGGGCTGGCCAGCCACGGAGATCGCCGAGACGCTGGAGACGTCGGTCGCCTCGGTCAACAGCGCGCTCCAGCGTGCCCGGGCGACGGTGTCGGACCTGCGGCTGGAAGACTCCGAGTTCCGGGTGCCTCAGTCCGACGCGCAGGTGGCGTTGCTGAATCGTTACGTGGATGCGTTCGAGCGCTACGACATGGACGCCTTCACCGCGATTCTCCACGAGGAAGTCACCCTCTCCATGCCTCCCTACACGCTGTGGCTCCAGGGGCACGCGTCCATTCTCGGCTGGTTCCTCGGGCGAGGGGCGGTCTGCAGGGACTCCCGGCTGGTGCGGACCGAGGCCTGTGGCTCACCGGCCTATGGCCAGTACCACGCGAGCAGCGACGGCGGCCCCTTCAAGCCGTGGTCGCTCATCGTCCTGGAGCTGTCCGGTGGACGCATCGCGGCGATGACCCACTTCCTCGACACGGAGGCGTTGTTCCCGCGGTTCGGCCTTCCCCAGGAGCTCCCTCGGTAGGCGGGGCGCGGAAAATCTTTCTGAAAAAGGACCGATGAATTCGGTCCGCCTTGGGAGTCAAAGGCCTCGTAACCCACCCGCCCTGGAGGCGAACATGAAGGTCAGCCGTCCCCGCAAGCTCTTCCTCAACCTGCCCGTAGCCGACCTGAAGCGGTCGGTGGACTTCTTCACGAAGCTGGGCTTCGAGTTCAACAAGGACTTCACCGACGAGCACGCCACCTGCATGGTGGTGGGCGAGGACGCGTTCGTGATGCTCCTCACGCATACCCGCTTCAAGGACTTCATCAAGAAGCCCCTGCACGACGCGCACCAGACCACCGCGGGCACCTATGCGCTGTCCGCGACCAGCCGCGAGGATGTCGATGCGCTGGTGAAGACCGCGCTGGCGAACGGTGGTTCGCCCGCTGCGGACACCATGGACATGGGCTTCATGTACGGCGGGAGCTTCTACGACCCGGACGGTCACCACTGGGAGGTGGCCTGGATGGACCCGAACCAGATGCCTCCGCAGTAATCAGCGGGCGTGGCGCGCCGCGTGGATGCCCAGGGCTTCCGCGCGGCGCGTGGGCGCTGCGTCAGGGCGCGCGTTCGGCGGCCACCACGGGAGGCAGCCACTTGCGCAGCACGCTGGGCGAGCTCTCCCGGTAGATGTTGTCGTGGCGCAAGTCGGGCCGGGGTTCGACTTCCCACTTCAGGCCCGAGGGCGCGCTGGTGCGGAGGACCCCCTGGAGCCTCGCCACGGCGGGGACGATGTCGTCCGTTTCGTTGGCGGAGGACACGTACAGTCCCGCGCGCAGGTCCGGCCGTGCCGCGAACCATTCACCCGCCCCCTTCACCAACGACTCCGCGTTCCACCACAGGCTGGGGCTCAGCGCGAGGTAGGTGTCGAACAGGTCCGGCTGGAGGAAGAACGTCTCCACGATGAAGTAGCCCGCGAGCGACTCGCCGATGATGGCCCGCTCCTGCGTCACCCGGTAGCGGCGCTCCACCTCCGGCATCAACTCTTCGTGGATGAAGGCGCGGAACGTCGCCGAGCCTCCCGTGACGGGGGCGACCTCCAGGTCCGACGCCACCGTGGTCGGGCCCGTCATGTCCCGTCGCCGCACGGTGTTTTCGATTCCCACGATGATGAGGGGGCGCAGCTCGCCCGCGCGGATGGCCGTGTCGACGGTGGTGGCCAGGTGCGGGAAGTCCTCCTTCAGGCCGCCATCGGGCATGTAGAGCACCGGGAAGCGGCTCTCCGCCGCCGTCGTGTAGCCCGGCGGCAGGTAGACGGTGATGTGGCGGGGCTCCTTCAGCTTCGCGGACTCGAGGGTGAATGTCTGGTGGGGAGGCACGGGCTCGGTCACGGCGGACCGGGTGCTCGCGCACGCGCCCCCCAGGACGAGCAACAACAGTCCCATGCATTTCATCGATGTCCGCATCACGTGCCCCCGCAGAGTTCGACGAGCCATCGGGGCTCGTGACCGGGATAGTGCCCGAGCCCTGGAGGCGTCGCCAGGAGGCGTCCAAGTGCGCGAGCTCGGGTCGGCGTACCTCGATGCGCTACAGCGCCGTCGAGCGCTCCGCCTCGTCCACGGACCTCGCGGCGCCGGGCCGCGCCGAAGTGGTGAGCAACCACCGGCCCAGGGCGAGTGCGACGACGGCGGCGGCCCCGCTCGCGGCCAGCACCCCCAGCTTCGCTGCGGCGAGCAGCTTCGTCTCCGTGAAGGCCAGCTGCGAGATGAACAGGGCCATGGTGAAGCCGATGCCCGCGGTGCTTCCCAGCACCAGCAGCTCCCGCATGCCCAGGCCCTTCGGCAACGTCGCGAGCCGCAGGCGCAGCGCGAGCCAGCAGGCGCCAATCACGCCCAGGGGCTTGCCCACCAGGAGCCCGGTGGCCGTCGCGAGGGCCACGGTCCACGACGCCGCATCGAGCGGTTCACTGGAAATCGGCACCCCCGCGTTCGCGAGCGCGAACACCGGCATGATGCCGAACGCCACCCACGGATGCAGCGTGGCAATCAGGCTCTCCGAAGGCGACATGGCCTCACGGCGCGCGGCATCGACCCGGCGCAAGGTCTCCGAGAGGTGATGGGAGGACAGCGCGCCCGGCTGCGCCTGGGCGATGTGTTCGAGTTCGGTCCGAGCGCCGGTGACGAATCCTTCCGGACCGAGCCAGGTGCGCACCGGCGTGATGAGCCCGATGATGACGCCCGCGATCGTCGGGTGAATCCCCGCGGAGTAGACGCCCGCCCAGGCGACGAACGCTGGAACGATGTAGGCCCACTTCGAGCGCACGCCAAACCGCTGCATCGCGAAGACACCCACGACTCCCAGCGCGGCGACGAGCAGCCCGGTGATGGCCACGCCTGATGAGTAGAACACCGCGATGACGATGATGGCGCCCAGGTCGTCGATGACCGCGAGCGCGAGCAGGAGCACGCGCAGGGCGGGGGGCACCCGGCTTCCGAGGAGCGTGAGGATGCCCACCGCGAACGCGATGTCCGTGGCCATGGGCACGCCCCACCCCGAGCGGGTGTCCGGGGTATTCGCCAGGAGGAGGTACAGGCCCGCCGGAGCGAGCATGCCCCCCAGCGCCGCCGCGGCGGGGAGCGCGGCGCGCCGCAACTCTGACAGCTCGCCCTGATGGACCTCGCGGCGAATCTCCATGCCCACGACGAAGAAGAAGATGGCCATCAAGCCGTCGTTGACGACCCATTCGAGGCTGCGCTCGAAGGTGAAGTCACCGACGCGGAGGCCGAGTGGCGTGTGCCAGAAGTGCGCGTAGCTCTCCGCCCAGGGCGAGTTCGCCCACAGGAGCGCGATGGCCGCCGCCACGAGGAGCAGGATGCCACTGGCCGCCTCGATATGGAGGAAGCGCTCCAGCGGCCGGCCTGCGAGCCTGGAGAGTCGAAGCAGTGGGGCCCAGGCCTCGGGCGGAAGGGCAGAGTGCCCCGGTGGCGTGGTCGTCGACATACGCGGGTCCCGCCGGCTGCGTTGCCGGCTGGGATGGCGGCCCGACCATCCGAGTTCCTGCGGCGTTCATCGCCGCACCCTTCCACTTCGAACGCAGATTCACATGGCACGTGGCCTCCGTCGAGTGTTGTCGACGTGGGCGCGGGCCATGGGCTTGCCCCCTCGGTGCCGCCTCAGCGTGTCTGGAGCGCCGCCGCCAGCCGCGCCGGTGTCAGCGGCAGCTCCCGCGGCCCGGCCCCGTGGCGTGGAATAGGGCATTGGCCAGCGCAGCCGAAGTGGGACCCTGGGAGGCTTCTCCTTCAGCAGGGCCGCCGCTGTCACCACCCTGCATGCCGGGGATGCAGTAGGCGCACGGGCCGGCCTGCTCGGCCACGAAGGCGTTGTGGCGCGGGTGCGGTGTCCCATCCGGCGCGCGCAGGCACGACACAGGCGCGCAGGGGACGCCATTGCTCAGCACCGTACATGTGCCGCACTGCTCCACGCCGCAGCCGTGCCGGGCCCCGTGAAGCCCCCGTTCGTCGCGCGGGATGTAGAGGAGGGCGCGTCGACGGCGTGCTCCTGGCCGTCGACGTTCACGGTGAAGCGCATGGTGCCTGCTCCTCCCGGAAGACGGTGGACCCCACAGCGTACCGCACGCATCCCCTGGCCCGGAGGAGATGTGGCCTGGCGCGGTGATATCCCGCCACCGGGTTGCCATGCCGTGAAGCAGTGCACATCCCGGTGAGGGCGGGTGCAGTACGGGTAATGGATGCTGGTGGATGCCGTTCGCGGGTGGGCGGGTTGGGATGCCCGTTCGCTCCACGCATCAGGTAGGGTGATGCTTTCCCCTGGAGGGCGTGATGCGGTTGCGGACCTTCCTCACCCTCGGAGCGGTACTCCTTGCGGTTCTGGGGCTGGGGTCCGCGGGTGGACTCTTCTGGATGACCACCCTGCTGCAGCGGCAGACCACCAGCCTCATCGACGCGGCGGAGCGGGTGCGCGCGGCGGCCGAGCTGGAATTCACCTTGCTGCTGCTCCAGTACGCTCACGAAGTGGAAGGTATCGGGCCCACGGACGTCGGGCCGCCCGTCGGGGTGGACGCGCTGGTGCGCGAGGTGCCAGAGCGGCTGGCCCATGTCGAGATGTACACGGAGACGGAGGCGGAGCGCGGGCTGGTGGCGGCTTCCCGCGCGAGCGTCGAGGCCTACCTCAACGCGCCGGAGCCGGACCGGCGGCGGCGGCTGGCGCAGGCGGTGGATGCGACGCGGGCGGTGATGGACTCCAGCATCGCGCGGGCGCGCATGGCTCGCGACGAGGCGACCGCCGTGCGGAGAATGGGGCGGCTCATTGGAACGTTGCTCGCGGTGTCGGTGCTGACGGGCGTGGTGCTGTTCCTCGCCATCGCGCAGACGAGCATCTACCGGCCGCTGGTGGCCATCCGCCGCGCGTTGAGTGCGTTCAAGTCAGGCCGGCGTGAATCGCGGGTGGCGCGCGCGGGGCCGCCGGAGCTCCAGGAGATTGGCGCGGAGTTCAACGACATGGCGGAGACCGTCGCCAGTCAGGACGCGCGGCAGCTCCAGTTCCTCGCGGGCGTGGCGCACGACCTGCGCACGCCGCTCAACGCGCTGAAGCTGTCTGCGCAGATGCTGCTGCGGGCCAAGACGGCGCCTCCGCCGGAGAAGGTGCGGGATTCGCTGGTGCGCATCTCCAACCAGGTGGACCGGTTGGAGCGGATGGTGGGCGACCTGCTGGACCGGACGCGCATCGAGGCGGGGAACCTGGAGCTGCGGCTGGAGGAGTGCGACTTGCGCGGGTTGGTGGAGGAGGTGGTGGAGCTCCACCGGCCGTCGAGCGAGCATCATCGGCTGGAGTGCTCCGTGCCGGACTCGCCCGTGCCCTGGCGGTGTGATTCGACGCGGCTGTCGCAGGTGCTCACCAACCTGGTGAGCAACGCCATCAAGTACTCGCCCGAGGGCGGGGTGGTGTCGCTGCGGCTGGAGTCCTCGGATCGCGACGTGTCGGTGTCCGTGACGGATGAAGGCGTGGGGATTCCGCCCGACGACCTGGGCACCCTCTTCGAGCCGTTCAAGCGCAGCCGGACCGCGGCGAAGGACATCCCCGGCGTGGGGCTGGGGCTCTCCGTGTCCCGCCGGATTGCCCGGGCGCACGGGGGGGACATCGAGGTGGAGAGCGTCGTCGGCACGGGCTCTACGTTCCGGCTCCGCCTGCCGCGCTAATGGGTGCGCGCGGAGGCCATCGTCAGCCCCGTGAATGCCTGGCTGGCGCTCCGGGCCCCCCGTTCGAGCCGTGTTGTCAGACAGCGCGGCGAACGAGGCCCGGCCCATTCGCAGCCTTCTGTGTCCCGGCCAGTGTCCCGCAGTGGGCCGGAAGCCATGCTTCCGGCCCCGCGAGACGTCAGTGAGTCGGTGAGGCGACGTGGCCGCGGCCCGGTGGCGGAGGCCGCGCGCCGGGAGGCCGCGCACCAGGAGGCGGCGCGGGCACCACGTGCGCCATGCCGCCGTAGGGGCCCGGCTGACGGCTGTCACTCACGGTGCTCAGCCGCAGCGAGAGGATGGAGGCGCCCTCCAGCGACACGTCGCGGCGTTCCACCAGCTCGTGCACGGGCACGTCCACCGAGCCCAGCAGCTCGCTGCCGTGCGGCCCGTCGATGTACACCCGGAAGCCGACCGGCCGGTTGTCGAAGGCATTGGCGATGGCGACGAACTCGGCGCCGTAGTCCGTGTAGATGCCGTGACGGCCCTGCGTCGTCAGGTGCATGCCATCCGGATGGTGGACCTCGATGCGCAGCTGCGGGCGATTCTCATGCGGGATGCTCATGGCCAGGTCCTTCACCAGGTCCGTCATGCCCCGCTGCCGGGCCATCTGGGTCACCCGGTTCGCCAGTCGCGTGAAGATGTCGTTCGATGCGCCCACCCACGCCCGTCCATCCGGCCGGCCCGGCGTCACCAGCACGGAGTGCAGGACGAAGCGGTAGGGCCGCAGCTGCACCCGCTCCAACTGGTGGTTGGCGAAGCCGTCGTCCTGACCCGTGCGCAGCGCCACATGGTAGGCCTCCGCCGCCCCGTTCCAGTCACGGCCCGCGATTCGCTGGTCGGCGAGGGCCATGTGGCGCACGTACGCCTCCAGCGGCGCGGCCCGGCCACCCTGCCGCAGGCTCAGCGCGGCGCCGTAGCTCTGCTGCGCGCGCCCCCAGTCACGCTGCGCCCGCGCGGCGTCACCCTCTCGCGACAGCCGCTCGACCTCCTCGGTGATGAAGTGCTCATACTCCGCGGCGATGTTCTGCGCCCACGCCGAGGCGGAGGCATCCAGCCGCAGCACCAGCTGCGCCAGCTCGTGGGCCGCGATGAAGTTGCCCTCGTGCAGGTACCGGTCTGCCTGGGCACGCCCCTGGGTGGTGATGATGCGCCGCACGTCCTCCGCGTGCGCCTTGACCTCGGGCACCGGGGACAGCTCCAGCGCCCGGTCCATCAGCGAGGCGGCCTCCGCGTACTGCCCCTGCTGCGCCTGCTCGACGGCCGTGTCCAGTTGCGCCATCGCCACCCGCTGCGCCGCGTGCGCGCGGAACGAGGCAATCTCCGCGTTGCCCGGCTCCACGGACAGGGCGAAGTCGGACTCGGCGAGCGCACAGTTCCAGTCATTCACCTGCGCGCACGTCTGCGCCCGCTGCCGCGCATCCTGGAGCGCCTTGGTGCGGGCCGCGTCGAACTTGAGTTTGATTTCGGGGCTGTCCGGCTCGCTGGCCAGCGCTTGCCGGTAGGACGCATACGCGGCCTTCCAATCCCCTACGGCCGCGGCGCGGTCTCCCGTCTTTTCGTGCGCTGCGCACGCATGGAGGACCACGGCTGCGAACAACCCCAGAACCACTCGCTTCATGTCGTCGGACTCCCCTCGATATTCCGAGGGACGATAGCCGACGCGCCCCGGGGACGCCGATACCCCCATCCCGGGTCGGGAATGCCCCTTGGCCGGGGGCTCCCTGAAGCAGCCGGGCGCATCAGGCGCTCGCTCGGGCTGCGGGCGCCCCCTCTCGGAGCGAGAGGGGGCGCGGGTGACGGCGTCTCAGCTCGCCGTCGCCGAGGCGGGGGCCTGCGCTGGAGCGGGCGCCGCCGCCAGGGCCGCCACCTGCGTCAACAGCCCCGTCATGCGGCGGGCGAAGCGGTTGGGGTCGGCAATGGTGCTGCCCTCGGTGAGCAGCGCCTGGTCGTGGAGCAGCTCAATCCACTCCGCCACCTGGGCCGCGGCCGGGTCGCGGTCATGCACGGCCTTCAGGTGCTCGATGACGGGGTGCTTCGGATTGACTTCCAGGATGCGCTTCACGCGCGGCATGCCCGCGCCCCGGCCGCGCTGCTGGAGCAGGCGCTCCAGGTAGGCCGGCGAGCCGCCCTCTGGCACGACGAGGCACACGGGCGAGTCCGTCAGGCGGTCCGACACGCGCACCTCGCGCACCGACTCCTGGAGCACGTCCTTCATCTTCGTGGTGAGCGTCTTCAGGCCTTCGGCGTGCTGCTCCTGCTCCTTCTTCTGCTCGTCCGTGGACTGGAGCTTCAGGTCCGCCTGGAGCGCGGACACCAGCGACTTGCCCTGGAACTCGCGCAGGCCCTGCGCGGCCCACTCGTCCACCGGGTCCGTCATGTAGAGGACCTCGAAGCCGCGCTGCTTCAGCGCCTCCAGGTGGGGGCTGTCCGCCACCGCCTTCCGGGACTCGCCGTAGACGTAATAGATGGCCTCCTGACCTTCCTTCATGCGGCCCACGTAGTCCGCCAGGGACGTCAGGCCCTCCTCGCGCGAGCTCTCGTAGCGCAGCAGGCCGCCCAGCTTGTCCTTCTGCTCTGCCTCCGTGGCCAGGCCTTCCTTCAGCACCGTGCCGAAGGCCTTCCAGAAGGTGAGGTAGTCGTCCGGCTTGTCCTTGGCCAGCTTCTCCAGCAGGTCCACGGACTTCTTCACCACGTGCTTGCGGATGGCGCGCACCACCTGCGAGTCCTGGAGCAGCTCGCGCGACACGTTCAGCGGCAGGTCATCCGAATCGATGACGCCGCGCACGAAGCGCAGCCACTGCGGCACCAGCTCTTCGCAGCGGTCCATGATGAACACGCGCTTGACGAACAGCCGCACCCCGCGCTGCTGCTGCGCGTCCAAATCGAACGGGGGCTGCTTGGGCACGAAGAGCAGGCCGGTGAACTGGGTGTTGCCGTCCGCCTTGAAGTGCGTCCACGCCAGCGGCGCTTCCCAGTCGTGCGTCAGGTGCTTGTAGAACTCCTGGTACTGCTCGTCCGTGATTTCGGACTTGGAGCGCTGCCAGAGGGCGCTGGCCTTGTTGACCACCTCCAGTGACGTCTCCGTCTTCGCCTCGTCGCCGGTCCCCGTCGTCTTGCTCACCTGGAGCTTGATGGGGTGGCCCACGTAGTCGGAGTACTGCGTGATGAGCGACCGCAGCCGCCACTCGCCCAGGAACTCCTTCTGGTCCTCCTTCAGGTGCAGGATGATGGAGGTGCCGCGCGCGGCGCGCTCGGCGGGCTCCACCGTGAAGGAGCCCTTGGCCTCCGACGTCCACCGCCAGGCGGACTGTCCCTGGCCGGCGGCGCGGCTGACCACCTCCACGCGGTCCGCGACCAGATAGGCGCTGTAGAAGCCCACGCCGAACTGGCCGATGAGCTGCATGTCCTTCTGCTGGCCCTTCTGCGCCAGCGCCTCGATGAACTCGCGCGAGCCGGAGTGGGCGATGGTGCCCAGGTTCTTCACCAGCTCGTCATGCGACATGCCGATGCCGGTGTCCTCGATGGTGAGGGTGCCCTTCGCCTCGTCGGGGATGAGGCGCAGCTCCAGGGCCGGCTCGTCCGCCAGCAGCTCTGGCTCCGTAATCGCGCGGAACCGGAGCTTGTCGAGCGCGTCCGACGCGTTGGACACCAGCTCGCGGAGAAAAATCTCCTTGTGGCTGTAGAGCGAATTGATGACCAGGCTGAGGAGCTGATTGATCTCCGCCTGGAAGGCGTGGGTCTCCCGCTGGGGGGCGTTTTCGACGGTCATGGTGACAGGGGCCTCCGGGGCGCCCGGTGGGGCGCCAGCGTCGCTTTCCCTTAACCATGGAAATCCGCTTGTCGAGCCCGGACCGTCCGCCCGCCCGCTCAGGGACGGGTGTGCGGGTGGTCCATTCCGGGTGCGCGCGAATGAGGGGGGAAATGTGGGACGGTGGGTTTTCAGATGTGAGGACCGCTGGGAGGGCGGGCCCGGGTTGGAGTAGGGAAGGGGACATGAACCGTACCCTCCTGTCCCTGCTCGGCGCGGCGATGCTGTCGGGCGCCGCCACCGCCGCGGAGAAGACGCCCCCTGCCCGTTTCCCGGATGCCGCGGAGCTCCAGCGCCTGACGGCGCGCTTCGCCCCGGTGGAGCTCCGGGTGGACCTGAAGGCGCTGCCGGAGTCCGAGCGCCGCGCCCTGGCCCGCATCGTCCAGGCCTCGAAGCTGATGGACGCGCTCTTCCTGCGTCAGCGGTGGGCGGGCAACGAGTCGCTGCTGCTGGACCTGGTCCAGGACACGACGCCGCTGGGCCGCGCGCGGCTGCAGGCGTTCCTGTTGGACAAGGGGCCCTGGAACAGCCTCGACGAGGCGCGGCCCTTCATCCCGGGCGTGCCGGCCAAGCCCGCGTCCGCGAACTTCTATCCGGCTGGCGCCACCCAGGCGGAGGTGGAGGCGTGGGTGAAGTCGCTGCCCGAGGCGCAGCAGAAGGAGGCCACCGGCTTCTACACCACCATCCGCCGCGGCACGGATGGCCGCTTCATCACGGTGCCCTACAGCGTGGAGTACCAGGGCGAGCTGGCCCAGGCCGCCGCGTTGCTGCGTGAGGCCGCCGCGCTCACCCAGCAGCCCACGCTGAAGGCGTTCCTCACCTCGCGCGCGGACGCGTTCCTGTCCAACGACTACTACGCCAGCGAGGTGGCGTGGATGGAGCTGGACGCCAGCATCGAGCCCACCATCGGGCCCTACGAGGTCTACGAGGACGAGTGGTTCAACTACAAGGCCGCCTTCGAGGCCTTCGTGGGCGTGCGCGACGACGCGGAGACGCAGAAGCTGGCGAAGTTCAGCGGGCAGCTCCAGGGCCTGGAGAACAACCTCCCCATCGACCCGAAGCTGCGCAACCCGAAGCTGGGCGCGCTGGCGCCCATCCGCGTCATCAACAGCCTGTTCTCCTCCGGTGACGGCAACCGGGGCGTGCAGACGGCCGCCTTCAACCTGCCCAACGACGAGCGGGTGTCGGAGAAGATGGGCTCCAAGCGCGTGATGCTGAAGAACGTGCAGGAGGCCAAGTTCGAGCGCGTGCTGCTGCCCATCGCCAAGGTGGCCCTCACCCCGGCGGACCAGAAGGACGTCTCCTTCGATGCCTTCTTCACGCACATCCTGATGCACGAGCTGATGCACGGCCTGGGGCCCAGCAACATCACCGTGGGTGGCAAGGCCACCACCGTGCGCAAGGAGCTCCAGGCGGCCTCCAGCGCCATCGAAGAGGCGAAGGCGGACATCTCCGGCCTGTGGGCGCTCCAGCGCCTGGTGGACACCGGCGTCATCGACAAGTCGCTGGAGCGCACCATGTACACGACGTTCCTGGCCTCCGCCTTCCGCTCCATCCGCTTCGGCGTGGACGAGGCGCACGGCAAGGGCATCGCCGTGCAGCTCAACCACTTCCTGGACACCGGCGCGGTGAAGGTGAACGCGGACGGCACCTTCTCCGTGGTGCCGGCGAAGATGAAGCAGGCCGTCACCTCGCTGACGAAGCAGCTCATGGAGATTCAGGGCCGAGGCGACCGGAAGGCCGCCGAGGCGCTGCTGGCGAAGCACGGCGTGGTGCGCCCGCCCGTGCAGCGCGTGCTGGAGCGCCTCAAGGGCGTGCCGGTGGACATCGAGCCGCGCTACGTCACCGCGGAGGAGCTGGTACGCGACGTGAAGAAGTAGCCACCGGCCCATTGCCCCGCCCCGCCGCCTGGGCATTTCCCATGCGCGGCGGGCCGGCGATGGCCAGAAAGCAGGAGAGATGGAGACTTCCGCCCGCCAACTCCGTCCAGCGCCGCCCGGTCCCTGGGGCGTCGTCATCGCGCTCGTCATCATGGGCGCGTGGGGTGGGCACCTTGCCTGGGCGCTGACACGCGCGGAGCTGCCGTGGGTGGAGCCGCTCACCTGGCTGCACGTCGCTCTCCAGGCCTGGCTGTGCACGGGCCTCTTCATCACCGGCCACGACGCCATGCACGGCACGGTGTCCGGCCGGCGCTGGGTGAACGAGGCCGTGGGCACGGTCGCCTGCTTCCTCTTCGCGGGGCTGTCCTACCGGCGGCTGGTGGTGAACCACCGTGCCCACCATGCCCGACCCACGAGCGAGGCGGACCCGGACTTTTCCATCCACAGCCAGTCCTTCTGGCCGTGGCTGGGCACCTTCATGGCCCGCTACACCACGCTGCCCCAGCTGGGGGTGATGGCGGCCAAGTTCAACGTGCTGCTCTTCCTGGGCGTCTCCCAGCCACACATCCTCGGCTATTGGGTGCTGCCCTCGGTGCTGGGCACGCTGCAGCTCTTCTACTTCGGCACCTACCTGCCGCACCGGCGCCCGGAGACGCCGGACATGGCCCCGCACCACGCGCGCACGCTGCCGCGCAATCACCTGTGGGCCCTGCTGTCGTGCTTCTTCTTCGGCTACCACTGGGAGCACCACGAGTCCCCGGGCACGCCCTGGTGGCGGCTGTGGCGCCTGAAGGACGCCCGTGCCCGTGAGGCCGCGCTGACGCAGAGCGCCGGGACGCTCCCGGGACAGGAAGGCACTGCCCGGTAACGCGCGGGCGGCTTGGGCCGTTATACAGGGGCCATGCGCGACAAGCCGCCCGCTGAGCCGCCCAGCTCCGAAGTCACCCCCGAGAAGACGTACCTGCGCCGGCGCGAGCTGCTGAAGAACGCGGGCCTCTTCGCGGGCACGGCCGTCGCCGTCGCCGGAGGGCTGCACCTGCTGGGCCGCAAGCAGACGCGCCCCATGGACCGCTTCGTCCCGGACGCGGGGCTGGTGGAGCAACCGGTGGCGCAGGCGATGGGCCCCTTCGACACGGACGAGCCGCGCACGCCCTACGAGGACGTCACCACCTACAACAACTTCTACGAGTTCGGCTTCGACAAGAGCGACCCGGCCCGCTTCGCGCACACGCTGAAGCCGAGGCCGTGGAGCGTCGTCATCGACGGCGAGGTGCACCAGCCTCAGACGGTGGACGTCGAACAGCTCACGTCCTGGTTCTCCCTGGAGGAGCGCGTCTACCGCATGCGCTGCGTGGAGGCCTGGTCCATGGTGATTCCGTGGCTGGGCTTCCCGCTGGCGGCGCTGCTCCAGCGCGTGGAGCCCACCAGCCACGCGAAGTACGTCGCCTTCACCACGCTGCTGGACCCGGAGCAGATGCCGGGCCAGCGCCGCGCCCTGTTGGATTGGCCGTACACGGAAGGACTGCGCCTGGACGAGGCGATGAACCCGCTCACGCTGCTGGCCACGGGGCTCTACGGCCGGCAGCTGCCCAACCAGAACGGCGCGCCGCTGCGGCTCGTGGTTCCTTGGAAGTATGGCTTCAAGGGCATCAAGTCCATTGTCCGCATCCGCCTCACGCGGGAGGAACCCATGACGACGTGGCGCCTGTCCGCGCCGCGCGAGTATGGCTTCTACGCCAACGTGAATCCTTCCGTGCCCCATCCGCGCTGGAGCCAGGCCAGCGAGCGCCGCATCGGTGACTTCGAGCGCCGCCCCACGCTGCCCTTCAACGGCTACGCGGAGCAGGTGGCCCATCTCTACACCGGCATGGACCTGCGCCGGTTCTACTGAGTCCCCGCGCCATGGCCTCGTCTCCGTCTCCCTGGCTCAACCCCGCGCTCGTCGTGGGGGGCCTGTCTCCGCTGCTGATGCTCGCCATTCAGGGCCCTCGGGGCGAGCTGGGGCCCAACGCGATTGAAGCCGCGCTCCACCAGACGGGGCTGCTGGCGCTGGTGCTGCTGGTGGCCTCGCTGACGTGCACGCCGTTGCGGCTGGTGGCGGGGTGGACGTGGCCCGCGCGCGTGCGCCGCACGTTGGGCCTCTTGGCCTTCACCTACGCGGTGGCGCACTTCCTCGTGTACGCGGTGCTGGACCAGGGGCTGGCGTGGGGCGCGCTGTGGGCGGACGTCACCGAGCGCCCCTTCATCACCGTGGGCTTCGCCGCGCTGGTGCTGCTGGTGCCCCTGGCCGTGACGTCAACGAACCGGTGGGTGCGGCGGCTGGGCTTTCCGCGCTGGCAGCGCCTGCACCGGCTGGCCTACGTGGCCGCGGCGCTGGGCGTGGTGCACTTCGTGTGGCGCGTGAAGAAGGACGTCACCGAGCCGCTCATCTACGGCGCGGTGCTGGCGCTCCTGCTGGCCATCCGCGTGGGTGAAGCCATGCGAAAACGCCGGGCCCGCGCCGCTGCGGCGGCCCGGAACCCGGCGTGAGTGAAGCGGCGCCCAGAGGGGCGCGGCGCGCTACTTGCGCGGCAGCGGGAGGATGGTGTCCACCAGCGTCATGAGCTGCGCGCAGCTCACCGGCTTGCGGACGAAGGCGCTGATGCCGGCCTTCTGGCCCAGCGCGCGCACCTCCGCCACGTTCGGGTCGCCCGTCATCATCAGGATGGGCACCTTGGCCAGACGTGGGTTGGCGCTGGCGCGAATCTGCGCGGCGAAGTCCGCGCCGTTCATCCCATCCATGTGGAAGTCCGTGAGGACCAGGTCCACCGGCTCCGCTTCCGACACCTTGAGGCCTTCCTCGGCGGACTCCGCTTCGAGGAACTCGAAGTTGCGAGCCATGAGGTAGATCTTCAGCAGCGTGCGGATGGAGCGGCTGTCATCCACCAACAGCACGCGCTGCGGAGCCGTGCCCGCGGCGGGGCGCGCGCCCAGGGGGCGGGTCGTCTCCGTCGTGCTGCGGAGGGGGAGGGGCTCGGGGAGGGTTCCGGCCTTCATCGGATCATCAACCTCAATTGGGGCAGTTCCCCGGGGAACGGCGATCATGTTGGCGGATGGAGCGTCCGAAGTCAAAGCACCGCCACTCAGGGAACCTCCAGGAAGAAAGCCTGACTTTCCACAGCAGGAAGCCCCAGTCCAGACGCGAGGGCGGGTGCCAGTTCATTGGGCACACGCCATGTCTGTCCACTGGGTTGGATCAACACCACCGCGTAGCGACCTCGGGGCAGCTCACGCAGCGGAACGGGGTTGGTAGGTACCCGGGCATCCAGCGCCTGGGGGCGCACTTCCACCACCAGCTCCGGAACGACGGCGCCCTCCATGCGAGGGTTGCCGTTCTCGTCGGTGAGCGCGGCGGTGATGCTGTCTGGCACCAGGCGCGCGTTGAGCACGACGACATCCGGTACGCCGTCCTGGGAACCATCGGCGAGGGCGTAGTCCACGCCGGTGTCATCCGGGATGCCATCACGGTCCAGGTCGTTCTCGTCCACCAGGTTGCTGGCGTCGTCCGCCAGCTTGCGCACCACCACGCGCGGCCAGAAGCCATCGGGGGTGCCGTCGTTGTCTGCGTCCTGGTAGCTGACGGCGAAGCCTTCCGGGCGCTGGTCCACCGCGCCGTCGTGGATGGACAGCGGCTGGAGGCGCAGCTGCTTCACCGAGCTGCCCAACTGCCCGTCACCCTGCACCACCTGGAACGCGGGCCGGTCCCTCAGCACGCTCGCGGTGTCGGAGAAGCTCACCGCCACGCCGGTGAGGGGCTGCGGCTGGCCGTCCGCGTCCGCCACGACTTCCACCGTGAGCGGTCTGCCGGTCGCGTCCACCGCCGCGCCACCCACGTCGCCCGCGTTGGGCTCGCTGGTGACGCCGTACCAGGGGTTGAAGTCGGACCGGCGGCAGTCCGCGCCCGCGTCCGAGCCGCAGCCGTTCGCGTCGATGAAGCCGCGGAGCATGTAGCGGCCCTCGGGCACCAGGCTGAAGCTGAAGGGCGCGACGAAGGGGCCGGGTGTGTCATTTGCCAGCGCCGGGCCGAAGAGCTGCTCGGCGGAGACGACGGTGAAGGTGAGGGGGCGGCCGGTGCCCTGCGGCGGCGGAGGCCGGTCCGCGTCGTAGAGGAACACCACCGCGTTGCCGCGCGCGCGTGACTGCACCACCAGGTTGCCGTCGATGCGCGCGTTGCGCGTGTTCTGCCGCACGTCGGCGGTGGGCACCACGGGCGGTGCATCGCAGCCGAGCCCGATGACGGTTGCGAGGGCGAGGCCACCAGCGGCCCGCTTCCAGGAGGACAGGGTGGGGCGGCTCATGGAGTCACCGTCAGGGTCGCGTAGACGCGCCGCTCGATGCGATTGCCAAAGGGGTGCTGGGAATGTGCGCCGCCCAGGTGGCTGCCCACCAGCGCGACGGTGACGGTGTCCTTGACGGCCATGTAGCCCACGCGCGCGTTCACCACGGTGTAGGCGCGCAGCGGGTTGGACACCAGTTCGATGCGCGTCGGGTCCGCGGCGGCGGGCTCGCGCTCAATCCACGTGGAGGCGGAGGTGTAGGCCGCGTCCACGCCGAACTCCAGGTCCGCGCGCGAGCGGTAGGTGAGGCCGCCGTACAGCCGGAACTGCGGCGCCTGGTTGCACGGGCCGCACTCGGCCGCCGACTCGCGGTCCGACGTCACGTCCTGCAGCGACGCGCTCAACTTCAGGCCCAGGCCGTCCACCGGCGCCAGGGTGACGCCCGCTTCGGCGCCGCGCGCGGTGTAGATGGCGTCCTCGTTCTGGAAGGACGAGCTGCCCAGCAGGTACGAACCGGTGCCCGGGTCATACGACTGGCCCGGCGGCAGCCGCGACACCCCGGACAGACCGATGAGGTCTCTCACCGTGTTCTGGTACACGGCCACGTCCAGGTCGATGCCCAGCTCCGGGGACTCGCCGCGCCAGCCCAGCTCGAAGGCGGTGAGGCGCTCGGGGCGCAGTTGCTGATTGCCGGTGGTGAGCGTGCTGACGCCGTTGATGCCCGGCACGGGCACCGTCAGCTGCGTGTAGCTCTCCAGGAACGTGGGCTCGCGGAAGGCGGAGGCCGCGCTCGCGCGGAAGGCGTGGTTTTCAAAAGGCTTGAACAGCGCGGAGATGCGCGGCGAGTGCGCCAGGCCCGGGCTGCCCAGGTTGAGCAGCGGGTGCCGGTCCACGCGGTAGCTGGCCACCAGCGCCAGGGGCTCCACGATGCGCCACTCGTCCTGGACGAAGAAGGCCGCGTGCACCTGCTCGCGCAGCGGGCCCAGGTAGTCTCCCCAGTCCACGCGCTTGAGGCGGCCCTCCACGCCGATGTTGAGCTGGTGCGTGCCCGCGAGCTCGAAGTCGCGCGCGAAGAGCAACTCGGCGTTGAAGAGGTTGGAGTTGAGCGACGTCACCAGCGAGCGCTGGCCCGTGGCTTCATACTGGGGACCCGCGTCGCTGGAGATGTGGTTCCAGAACGTCTTCAGCTTCAGCGGCCCCAGCTCCACGTCGCCCTTGGCGAAGGCGTTGACGCCGTCGATGAAGTAGTTGCGCAGCAGGCCCGGCGGGTAGATTTCCGTGGTGAAGCGATTCACGCCGCCGGACAGGCCCACCTGGCGCCCTTCGGCGAAGGTGTACACGGCGGACAGCGACGCGCGCGCGCCGCGAGCGCCCAGGTCCGGGTCGGGGCCGCGCAGCGTCACGTCCGGCAGGCCGCTGGCGTAGTCCCGGCTCCACTTGTCCGTCTGCGAATAGCCCGCCGCCGCCCGGTAGCGCATCGCGCCCGAGCCGCCGTGGCTGACGAAGGAGCCCGCGGCGGTGTTGCCGGTGCCGCCGGTGACGTGGAACTGCGCGCGCGGTCCGGTGCCGGGCGCACGGGTGATGATGTTGACCACGCCGAGCATGGCGTTGGCGCCGTACAGCGCACTGCCCGGGCCGCGGATGACCTCGATGCGCTCAATCTCCTCCAGGCCGATGGGGATGGAGGACCAGATGGTGAGGCCCAGGAAGTCCTGGTACTCCGTGCGGCCGTCCACCAGCACCAGCACCTTGTTGGCGATGCGTTGGTTGAAGCCGCGCAGCGACACGTTGGCGCTGCCCACGCCCAGGGCCATGACGTCCGCGCCGGGCACGCGCCGCAGCAGCTCCGGCAGCGACGTGGCGCCCGACAGGCGGATGTCCTCGGCGGTGATGACGGTGGTGGCGTTGGGCGCGTCCAACGAGGACTGCGCGCGGCGGCTCGCCGTCACCACGCGCTCTTCGTAGGGCACCGCGCCCAGGTCCACGCCGCCGGCCGTGTCGTCCGTATTGGCGGAGGCGACCCCGGTGGGCGTCAGGCCGGGAATGGTGGCGCTCCCCACGGGCATGGCCTCGGCCCGTTCAATGGCCTTCTCCAGCCGCTCCAGCAGCGCGCTCAGCTGCTGCTGCGACTGCATGCCCGCGGGGGGCGGCGGCATGGGCAACGACGACGGGTCCTGCGCGGCGGCGGCCTGCGCTTCCTCGGCCTTCAGCTTCTCCTCCAACGCGGCCACCGTGGGCAGCACGGAGGCCGCGTCCGGCGGATTGCTGGCGAGGTAGCGCTGGTACACCTCCAGCGCCGCCTTCGACCGGCCCGAGTCCTGGTAGGCGCGGGCGATGTTGAAGAGGACGTTGGGGTGCGGCTTGATGGCGTAGGCGGCTTCGAGCTCGGCGATGCCCGCGTCGTACTGCTTCTGGGCGATGAGGCTCATGCCGCTGCGGAAGTGGCGGCGGGCCTCAAGGCGGGCGTCCGCCAGGGCTTCCCCCGCGCACAGACACATCGCGAGGAGGCCCGCTCGTTTGAGGGCTGTCAGGGTTTTCAATTGTACGGGTCGTCCTTGTAGGGCGACGAGTCTGGGGCCTTTCCAGGCCGCGTGCTCGCCTTCTTCTTGGGCTGGAGCTTCTGCGTGAAGCGCTCTTCGGGGCCCGCGCCCCTGGCGACGGCGCGGGCGCGCTGGTAGCCGTCCAGGGTGAAGGTCAGCGCCGCTTCCGCGACGCCGCTGGCATTCGGAGCCACCTCGAGGTTCAGGGGCGTCTCGCCCAGGTCCTTCCCCTGGTACGTCACGCGCGCGCCCATGGGGTCGCTGACGATGAGGAAGCGCACCGGCTTCACTGTGGGGCGCGTCAGCGGAGCCAGGGCCAGCTCCTCGTCGGACGCACCCTCCACGGACTCCGCGGGCGGGAGGGCGGCCGCGGGCGCGTTGGCTTCGGGCACGGCCTGGGCGGTGGCGGGCGGTGGCGGTGGGACGATGGGCTCGGCGGGCGGGGTGGGGCGCGTCGCCATCACCAGGGCCACGCCCAGGCCCACCAGCAGCGCGCCGCCGCCGAGGATCATCCCCAGCGGCTTGCGGCCCTTGACCGGCGCCTCCTCCACGGAGATGTCCAGCGCCACGGTGGCGGGACCGGAGCCGGCCGCGCCGTGGGGGCCGCTGCCGTGGGGCCCGCTGATGGGGCCGCTGCCACCGACGCCGCTGATGCCCGCGCCCGCGAAGCGTGCGCCACTGAAGGCGCCACTGACGCCCACCGTGGACATGGTGCGGCGCATGGCCTCCATCACCTCGTCCATGGACTGGTAGCGCTCCGGTGGCGTCTTGGCCAGGCACTTCATCACCAGGGCCTCCACCTCTCCGGGGATGCCATGGTTGGGGTAGAGCGAGCCGAAGGCGGGCGGCAGTTCGTTGATGTGCTTGACGATGACGTCGATGCTCTGCGCGGCCAGGAAGGGCGGCCGCCCCATCAGCATCTGATAGAGCACCACGCCCAGGCTGTACACGTCACTGCGCGGGTCGGCGACGTTGCGCGCCTGCTCCGGCGCCATGTACTGCGGCGAGCCCAGGATGATGCCCGCCTGCGTGATGGACGTGTCCTGGGACACGGGCGCCGCGTCGCCGATGAAGGACTTCACCAGGCCGAAGTCGAGCACCTTCACCACGTCGTGGTCCGTCTCCTGATTGAGGACCATGACGTTGGCGGGCTTGAGGTCGCGGTGGATGAGGCCGACCTTGTGCGCCTCGCGCAGCGAGCGGGCGATCTGCTGGGTGATGTTGAGCGCGCGCGGCCACGGCAGCGGACCCATCTGCGTGAGGAGCTGGCCCAGCGTCAGCCCCTCCAGGTACTCCATGGCGATGTAGTAGATGCCGTCTTCCGTCTTGCCGTAGTCGATGACGGTGACGGTGTTCGGGTGGCGCAGCTTCGCGGTGACGCTGGCCTCCAGGAAGAAGCGCTTCTGGAAGCCCGGGTCCTTGCCCTCTCCGTACTGCGGGTTGAGCACCTTGAGCGCCACCAGCCGGTCCAGCGGTGACTGCACGGCCTTGTAGACGCGGCCCATGCCTCCGGCGCCAAGCGTCTCCAGGATGCGGAAGCGCTCGTTCAGGACCCGGCCCAGCATCGGGTCCGCGACGTCGGGGGGGGCGCCATTCGTCGGGGCGTTGCTCTCCATCATGACTGCCCCCACCGACCGGTGAGGCACGTGACACGCCGGTCGAACATGAGGGCAGATGCTAACACTGCAATCGTCCACCTCCCAAGCGACCTGCCGGGTTGGCGCAGTGCGCCACCGGCCGAGAATCCGGCTCGGGCGCGACAACGTTTCACAGGTGACACACGTGCGCCGTGTCGTGACTGGGAGTGCGGAGAAAGCCCGGTCCACGCGCGCGGACGCGTGCTACGGACACGTAGCGCGGCGGTGGCCGCGTTAGGGTGCGGCCCCGTATGAATGCCCGCCTGTCCGAGCTGCTCTCCGGTGCGCCGCCCTATCCCCGCCGCGTCGTGTGCCTCACCGAGGAGACGACGGAGGTGCTCTACCGCCTGGGCGCGGAGGAACTGGTGGTGGGCGTGTCCGGCTTCACCGTGCGTCCGCCCCAGGCGCGCAAGAAGCCGCGGGTCAGCTCGTTCCTGGACGCGAACTTCGAGCGCATCCTGGAGCTGAAGCCGGACCTGGTGCTGGGCTTCTCCGACTTGCAGGCGGACATCGGCCGCGAGCTGGCGAAGCGGGGCGTGCCTGTCTACCTGTTCAACCAGCGCTCGCTCGCGGAAATCCTGCAGTCAGTGCGGCTGACGGGCGCGCTGGTGGGGCGGCCGGAGGCCGCGGAGGCGCTGGCCACCGAGCTGACCGCGAACCTGGAGCGGCACGCGGACGCGGCGGAGTCGCTTCCACGTCGGCCGCGCATCTTCTTCGAGGAGTGGCATGAGCCGCTCATCTCCGGCATCCGCTGGTGTTCGGAGCTGGTGGAGCTGGTGGGCGGCGTGGACGTGTGCCGGGAGTCACGCGCGTCGCAGGGGGCGCAGGGCCGCATCTTCGCGCCGGAAGAGGTGGCGCGGCGCGACCCGGAGGGCGTCATCGCCAGCTGGTGCGGGCGCAAGGCGAAGCGGGAGAAAATCGTCGCCCGCCCCGGGTGGACCGGGGTCCGGGCGGTGGTGGATGACCAGCTCTACGAGGTGAAGAGCTCGCTCATCCTCCAGCCGGGGCCAGCCGCCCTGTCGGACGGCGTGGACCGGCTGGCGAAAATCGTCGCGGCGGTGGCGCGGGGCGAGAAGCTGCCGCCCCTGCGCGCTGGGGAACTGCGCTCCGCGGGGGCCTAGAAGTCCTTCACGCGGTCCGCGAGCGCCGAGTCCTCGACGAAGGCGTTGGAGTTGCCCTGGATGGTGGCGATGCGGCGGTTGCGCTCGATTTCGGCGGCGTCCACCGTGTCGAGCTTGTTCCACGCCTTGAGCGCCGCCTCCTCGTCGTTGGGGATGGCCTTGTTGTAGGTGGCGGAGAAGTAGAACATCGCGCGCGCCACGTTGCCCTTGTGGGCGTCGGGCGGCTCGAAGACCATGTTGCCGCGCGCGTCGGTGCCCAGCTTGGCGCCGTTCTGGCTCCACCGCACGTTGACCACTTCGCCGAACGGGAAGCTGCTGCGCCGGGAGTTGGCCTTGCTGTCGGTGGGGTAGAGGTGGTGCAGGTCGCTCTTCGCCGCGCCCGTGGCGCCCTTCGACTGGGGCCAGGTGTGCTCGGTGTTCATCACCGAGTTGTTGGGAATCTTGCCGCCTTTGACTTCGGCGCCCGTGTAGACGCAGACGACGTTGCCGTCCTCGTTCACGTCCAGGCTGGAGAACATCAGCCGGCGGGCCTCGTTGTAGCTGACCACCTTCTTGCCGGACGCGTAGTCCTGGAGCGCGTCCAGCAGCGCGCCGTCGCGCAGGCCCTCGAAGAGGCCACCTTCGGGCTCTTCCGGCGCTTCGGGCTCCGTCACCGGCGTCTGCGGGGCGATGTCCAGGCCCCACGACTTCAGCGTGCCGGTGTCGCCGCGCGCCGCGTCCTGCACTTCCAGCGTCCAGGTGCCCTTCGTGGGCTCGCCCTTGAACGCGGACAGGTCGAAGGCGCCCGTCAGGTCATCCGACGAGCCTCCCTTGCGGTTCGACACCACCGCGCTCTTGCCGGACGGCGAGGTCAGCGTCACCTTCAGGTCGCCCCGGTAGGTGTGCTCGATGTCCAGGTTGAGCTTGAGCGACTCCACCGTGGCGTCCTCGGGGACGTCGATGGTGCTCTCGATGGTGGTGTGGTCCTTGATGTCCGCGTTGGGACTCGTGCTGTGGACCAGCGACGCCGCCCGTGTACCGGCCGCGGCCTTCGGGTGGGAGGCCGCCGCCTGCGTCGCGGTGGGCGTCTGGGGAACGAAAACGGCGCCGAGCTTCGTCAGCATCGAAGGCGTGGTGCCCTCGAGTCCCGGCCGCGCGGGCTGGAACGAGCTGGTGGCCGCGGAGGAGGTCGTCCGGGGGGAGGACGTCGTCTCACGGGCGGTTTCGGTGGTCGGGCGAGCGGAGAGGGGCGAGCGGCGGGGGCCGACGACGCTGGTCATGCCGTCATTATCCACCCAGTGGGCTTCGCGGTTGCTTCCCCCATGTATATTTTCGACGCGACCGTGAAAGCTGGAAATCCAGCGATGTAACAGAGCGCGGCATTGTCCAGGGGCAATGCCGCGGCTCATGACAGGATGCCTTGCGTGCCGCTTTCGCTGCCTGCGTTGCTCGTCGCCACGTCTCTCGCGGCCGCGCCTTCCTCGTCGGAAGCGTCGTCTGACGCGCCGGCGCAGGGGCTCGCGTCGGCCATCGACAACTACGAGGACGCGCTGATTGACGAGGCCCTGGCCCGGCATGGACGGGTGCTGGAGCCGGCGCCGGAGGGCAAGATTCTGGAAGAGGTGTTGGTGGCCACCGAGAACGTGGTGGCCGAAATCGACCCCTTCCCGGACTTCCTCAACATCTTCCATGCCCGGACGCGGGACGACGTCGTCCGGCGCGAGGTGCTGCTCCAGGTGGGGGCGCCGTACTCGGAGGTGCTCGCCCAGGAGACGGCGCGCAACCTGCGCGGGCTGCGCCTGTTCTCCATGGTCCGCCTGGTGGCGGTGAAGGGGCGCACGCCGGACTCGGTGGCGCTGATGGCCGTCACCAAGGACATCTGGTCGCTGCGGCTCAACAGTGACTTCGCGGCGGTGGGCTCGCTGCTCCAGTATTTGAAGTTGCAGGGCACGGAGCAGAACTTCCTGGGGCGCGGCAAGCGCATCGCCGTGGACTTCGTGCTGCGGCAGGACACCCTCAGTCTGGGGCAGAGCTACACCGACCCGCGCGTGCTGGGCAGCCGCTGGTCGCTGAGCGAGTCCATCGCCGTCATCCACGGGCGGGAGACGGGCAAGACGGAGGGCTCGCGCGGCAACTTCGCGGTGAGCCGGCCGTTGTACTCGCTGTCCACGCCGTGGAGCGCCAGCGCCTCCGTGTCCTGGAACGTGGAGACCAGCCGTGTCTACCGGGGCGCGTCCATCTGGCAGCTGCCATTCCCAGGCGGGCCCGCGGTGCCCTACATCTACCGGACCGAAGAGGTGGTGGGCGGCCTCTCGTACACGCGCTCGATGGGCACCCGCTACAAGTGGAACGTGGGCGGCACGGTGGGGGCCTACCATTACGCCTACGGCGCGCCGCTGGCGTCCGGCCTGTCCCCGGAGCAGTCGGAGTGGTTCAACCGCAACTACCTGCCGCGCGCCGAGGACGCCGGCTACGTCGGCCTGAGCCTGCGCGCCTTCGACGCGCGCTACGAGGTGCTGCGGGACGTGGACTCGTACGTCCTGGCCGAGGACTTCCAGATGGGCCACTGGGTGGCGGCCACCCTGCGCTACGCGCCGCCGGTGTTTGGCGAGCAGAGCCACTTCGTCGAAGGTGGGCTGGCGCTGCGCTACCGCCTGCGGCTGGGGGACACGCTCACCACCGCCTCCCTGTCGGGCGCCGTCCGCCGTCCGCTGGGGCCTGGGGGCGCGTGGACCAACCGGCGCTGGGCGGCGGAGTTGATTGAAGTGTCGCCCAAGGTGCTGGGCGGGCGCTTCGTGGCGCGCGGGCTGCTGGATGTGAATATCGACGACCTGTTCGACCGCATCCACCTGCTGGGCGGCGCCAACGGCCTGCGCGGCGCGGGCGCGGATGCGTACTCCGGCCGGCGGCTCCTGCTCTTCAACCTGGAGTACCGAAGCCGCCCCATCGTCGTGAAGACGGTGCACCTGGGCGGCGTGCTCTTCTGGGACTCGGGCAGCGCCTTCAATGACCGGCCCTCCATGGTGCACACGGTGGGCATGGGCCTGCGGCTGCTCTTCCCGCAGTTCAACGTCCTGCCCTTCCGCGTGGACTTCGGCTACGTGCTCAACGACGCGCGGCCGCCGGTGGGTAGCCGCTTCTCCTTCGCGGGCGGGCAGATGACGGACGTGCGGCCCACCTTCATGGAGACGCCGCTGTAGCGCGCGGCGTGGCTCACGGGGGCTCGGTGCGCAAGAGCTCCCGGAACAGCAGCTGGGCCGCGTCCCGGAACAAGTCCCCGGACGCGAGCAGCCCGCCGCAGTGGTGGGGCTCGCGCGCCAGCGTCAGCGCCACCGTCTTTCGCAGCACCGCGTCCCAGAAGGGCTCCGAGTCCTCTGGAAGCAGGAACTCGCGAATCACCTGTTGGGGCCAGGGGAGCACCGTCGTCGGGTCCGCGTCGCTCAGGGACGTGAAGCAGTCCAGGTCCACGTCCAGCAGCACCCGGCCTGCCGCGTCCAGCACGTCGCGCACGGCGTCGCCGGGGGCAGGGCGGCTGTAGGCCTCCGCCGCCCGGTCCACGGTGGGCACCGCCACCAGCCGGTGCGCGCGGCCCCGCGTGTCCACGTAGGTGTCGCCCGCGAAGGCGCCGCGGGGGCGGGTGCGGGCAATCAGCAGCGCGTCTCCCACCAGCCCCGCCTCCATGGCCGCGAGGATGTGGTCGTAGTTGCGCACGTCCAGCGCCCAGCGGGCATGTTCATCCAGCGCGCGCAGCCCGGCCGTCCGGTCCGGCACGGCCGCGGGGGCCCGGGGCATCACGGTGTCCAGGTGCCGGTCCAGCGTCACCAGCAGGGCGGGGCCCTCCGTGTCGCCCAGGGCGCAGGCCCACGCGGGGAGGGCGAGCCGGTGCGGGTCGAACACGTAGGCATCTCGGGGGCCCCGTCCTCCGCCCAGTCCCAGTCGGATGATGCCGGCAAGGCGCAGGTGCCGCGGGGCGTCGTCTTCCGTTTCCATTGCGTCGGGAATCCTCCAGCACGCCAGGCGTTTGCTCCGGCCGCGAGGCCGCCGAGTGTAGGCTGCCCCGCACCTTTCCACGAAAGGAGCCCCGCCCTTCCCGCGGGGATTCGACGACGCATGCGCCACGTCCTCACCGCCGCGCTCCTGCTTGCGAGCGCTTCGTCCTCCGCCCAGGAGCAGAAGCCCCTGACCATGTCCAAGACGCAGCGGTCGCAAGACCCCTTCCTGCGCCAGTTCTCGGAGACGCGCCGCTTCATGAGCGGCCGGCCCGGCGGCGTGCGCATCTCCCCTGACGAGAAGAGCATCCTCTTCCTGCGCACCCAGCCCACGTCCAACGTGCAGACGCTCTACGCGTTCGACGTGGAGAGCGGGCAGACGCAGGAGCTGCTCACCCCCGAGGCCATCCTCAAGGGCGCCGAGGAGACGCTCACCCCCGAGGAGAAGGCCCGCCGTGAGCGCATGCGCGTCAGCGCCCGGGGCTTCACCAGCTACCAGGTGTCCGAGGACGGCAACCGGCTGCTGGTGCCCCTGTCCGGCCGCCTCTTCGTGGTGGACCGCGCCAGCGGCAAGGTGACGGAGCTGAAGACGGGCCCGGGCACGTTGGATCCGCGCTTCTCCCCGGACGGCAAGCAGGTGTCCTACGTGCGGGACCACGACGTGTACCGCATCGACGTGGCCGCCAACCGCGAGCAGCGCGTCACCAAGGGCGGCACCGAGGCGAAGTCGCACGGCGTGGCCGAGTTCGTCGCCCAGGAGGAGATGGGGCGCTTCACCGGCTACTGGTGGAGCCCGGACGCGAAGTCCATCGCGTACACGGAGGCGGACACGACGGAGGTGGAGAAGCTCACCATCGTCGACGTGATGCACCCCGAGCGCGGCGGCGAGGACTTCGCGTACCCGCGCCCCGGCAAGGCCAACGCCAAGGTGCGCCTGGGCATCACCCCCGTCACCGGTGGGAAGACCGTGTGGGCGCAGTGGGACGCGGCGAAGTACCCGTACCTGGCCACCGTGACGTGGCCCAAGGGTGGTCCGCTCACCGCGCTGGTGCAGAACCGGGAGCAGACCGAGCAGAAGCTGCTCGCGGTGGACCCGCGCACGGGCAAGTCGCGGGAGCTGCTGACGGAGCAGGACGCCGCCTGGCTCAACCTGGAGCAGGTCTTCCCGCTGTGGCTGGAGGATGGCAGCGGCTTCCTCTGGTACACGGAGCGCAACGGCGGCCCGGAGGTGGAGCTGCGCAAGGCGGACGGCGCGCGGGTGCGCACCCTGGTGAAGCCGGACGCGGGCTTCCGCTCGCTGGCGCGCTACATCCAGAAGGATGACACGCTCTACTTCAACGGCGGCCCCAACCCCACGCAGAGCCACCTGTGGCGCGTGAAGGCCGGTGGCGCGCCGGAGAAGGTGACGACGGGGCTCGACATCGAGTCGGGCTCGGTGTCCAAGAGCGGCGGGCTGATGGTGATGAATGGCCAGGGCCTCAAGTCCATGCCCAAGGTGCAGGTGGTGCGCGCGGACGGAACCACCGTGGGCGAGCTGCCCTCGGTGGCGAAGGAGCCGCCCTACACGCCCAACGTGGAGCAGCGGCAGGTGGGCCCCGAGCGCTTCTGGACGTCCCTGGTGCGCCCGCGCGACTTCAAGCCCGGCAAGAAGCTGCCCGTCATCGTCGAGGTGTACGGCGGCCCCACCACCACCGTGGTCCACAAGAGCATGGCCGCGCACCTGATGTCGCAGTGGGTGGCGGACCAGGGCTTCCTCGTGGTGAAGATGGACGGCCGCGGCACCCCGCTGCGCGGCGCGAAGTGGGAGCGCGAGGTGAAGGGCGACTTCTCCGGCGTCACGCTGGAGGACCAGGTCGCCGCGCTCCAGGCGCTGGCCAAGGAAGTCCCGGAGCTGGACTTGTCCCGCGTGGGCATCTCCGGCTGGAGCTTCGGCGGGTACATGTCCGCGCTGGCCGTGCTCAAGCGCCCGGACGTCTTCAAGGCCGGCGTGGCCGGCGCCCCGGTGGTGGACTGGCTGGACTACGACACCCACTACACCGAGCGCTACCTGGGCGTGCCGCAGCAGAACCCGGAGGCCTACGAGAAGAGCTCGCTGCTCACGTACGCCAAGCAGGACAAGCCCATGGGCAAGCTGCTGCTCATCCACGGCACCGCGGACGACAACGTCTACTTCTTCCACACGCTGAAGCTGAGTGACGCGCTCTTCCGCGCCGGCAAGCCGCATGACCTGCTGCCGCTGAGCGGCCTGACGCACATGGTGCCCGACCCGCTCGTCACCGAGCGCCAGTGGGAGCGCGTCATGGACCACTTCAAGCGCAACCTGTAGGCCGCGCGGCCCCAGGGCTTGAAAAACCAGAGGCCCGGTCCCCAGGTGGTGGGGCCGGGCCTCTTGTCATCGGCCAGTCCGGAGGGAGTGGCTGACGGACGCGTTAGCCGGCGGCGCGGACGTTCTGCGCCTGGAGGCCCTTGGGGCCACGGGTGACTTCGAACTCCACCTTCTGGCCTTCGGCCAGGGTGCGGAAGCCGTCCATGTTGATGGCGGTGTGGTGGCAGAACACGTCTTCACCGCCGCCGTCCTGGGTGATGAAGCCAAAGCCCTTCGCGTCGTTGAACCACTTCACGGTACCGGTTGCCATTGCACGTCCTTCAGTCTTGCGGGGCGGCGCGAGGAGAGCCGCCCGTTCTTCCCGCCCCCCGACAACCGGGAGACACTCCCAGTTGTAGTGAAACGGCCGGCTGGAAGTCCAGCCGGCCGCCCGGAATGCAAGTCTTGCCCGGATGCCGGGCCTGAAGTCAGACGTCCAGGAGCAGCCGCTCCGGGTCCTCGATGCACTCCTTCACGCGCACCAGGAACTGAACGGCCTCGCGGCCGTCGACCAGCCGGTGGTCGTAGGTGAGCGCGATGTACATGATGGGCCGAATCACGACCTGGCCGTCGCGGGCCACGGGGCGTTCGACGATGTTGTGCATGCCCAGGATGCCCGTCTGCGGCGGGTTGAGGATGGGCGTGGACAGCATGGAGCCGAAGATGCCGCCGTTGGTGATGGTGAAGGTGCCACCCTGGAGGTCGGCCAGGGCCAGCTTGTCATTGCGCGCCTTGGTGCCCAGCTCGCCCACGGACTTCTCCAGCTCCGCCAGGCCCTGCTTGTCCGCGTTGCGCACCACCGGCACCACCAGACCGCGGCTGCCGCTGACGGCCACGCCGATGTCGTAGTAGTGCTTGAAGATGACGTCCTCGCCGTCAATCTCCGCGTTGATTTGCGGGAAGGCCTTGAGGGCCTCGACGGAGGCACGGATGAAGAAGCTCATGAAGCCGAGCTTCACGCCGTGCTTCTGCTGGAACTTGTCGTTGTACTTCTTGCGCAGGGCCATCACCTCGCCCATGTCCACCTCGTTGAAGGTGGTGAGCATGGCGGCGGTGGACTGGGCCTGGATGAGGCGCTCGGCCACGCGCTTGCGCAGCGGCGTCATCCGCACGCGCTCCTCGCGGGCGGCGTTCGGGCGGGGGCCGGCCGGCTGCGCCGGGGCGGCGGGCGTGGCCGGGCGGTTGAGCTGACCCAGCACGTCGTCCTTGTGCACGCGGCCACCGGCGCCGCTGCCCTTCACCTGGGAGATGTCCACCCGGTTCTCCTCGGCCACCTTGCGCGCGGTGGGCGTGGAGCGCGCGTCGGACGCGGCGGGCGGCTCGGCGGCGGGAGCGGGCGCGGCGGCAGGAGCCGCGGCGGCGGGCTTGGCGGCGGGAGCGCCGGCGCCTGCCTCGAGGAGGCCGAGCACCTCGCCCACGCGGACCTTGTCGCCCTCCTTGAAGGCGATGCTGGACAGCGAGCCCGCGGACGGGGCCGGCACGTCGATGGTGACCTTGTCGGTCTCCAGGACGACGAGCGGCTCGTCGGCGGTGACTGCGTCACCCGGCTTCTTGTTCCACTTGCCGACGACGGCTTCGGTGATGGACTCGCCCAGGGGGGGCACTTTGATTTCAACGGCCATTCTTGGTCCCTCGGAGGATGGCTTCCTCGATGATGAGCTGCTGCTCGTATTCGTGCGTCTTGGGGAAGCCCGTGGCGGGGCTGGCGGCTTCGGCGCGACCGATGTAGCCGATCTTCACCTGCTGCTTCGACTGCGTGGAGGCCAGGTCGTGCAGGCGGGGGAACATGAAGTGCCACGCGCCAGCGTTGCGCGGCTCTTCCTGCACCCACAGGAGCTCGGCGAGCTTCGGCATCTTCGCGATGAGCCCCGCCAGCACGTCGGAGGCGAACGGGTAGAGCTGCTCCAGCCGGACGATGGCGATGCTCTCGTCCTTGCGCTCGTCCCGCGCCTTCACCAGGTCGTAGTACACCTTGCCGCTGCACAGCAGCAGCCGCGTCACGCCCGCCGGGTCCACCCGGTCCAGGATGACTTCCTGGAAGGTGCCCGTGGCCAGCTCCTCCACCTTGCTGGTGGCCTCCGGCCGGCGCAGCAGGCTCTTGGGCGACATGATGACCAGCGGCTTGCGCACCGGGCGCAGCACCTGACGGCGCAGCAGGTGGAAGATCTGCGCGGGCGTGGTGGGGTAGCAGACCTGGATGTTGTCCTCGGCGCACAGGTCCAGGAAGCGCTCCAGACGCGCGCTGGAGTGCTCCGGGCCCTGGCCTTCGTAGCCGTGCGGCAACAGCAGGGTGAGGCCGCTGAGGCGGCGCCACTTGCTCTCACCGGCGGCGATGAACTGGTCGATGATGATCTGCGCGCCGTTGCCGAAGTCGCCGAACTGCGCTTCCCAGGCCGTCAGACCGTCCGGCACGTCCAGGCTGTAGCCGTACTCGAAGCCGAGCACGCCCATCTCCGACAGCGGGCTGTTGTAGACGTGGAAGCCGTTCTTGCCCTTGCCGCTGACGAACTGGCGCAGCGGGACGAACTTCTCGCCCGTCTTCACGTCGTGCACCACCGCGTGGCGGTGGCTGAACGTGCCGCGCTCGCTGTCCTGGCCGGTGATGCGGATGTTGTAGCCCTCGGAGAGCAGCGTGGCGTAGGCCAGCGACTCGCCCTCGCTCCACTGCAGCTCGCCGCTGTCCAGCATGCCCAGGCGCTTCTTGATGACGGTGCGCTCCACGTCGCGGTGGACGTTGAAGCCCTCCGGCAGCGTGGACAGCTTGCGCAGCGCGTCGCACAGCACCTGCTTGTCCACCGCGGTGGACACGTCCGGCGCGCTCTTCAGCGAGCCGCCCTGGTAGGGCTTCCACAGGCCTTCCAGCGCGCTGGGCTCCTTGAACTGGCTCTCCTGGCGCGCGCGGGTGAGCGCCGCGTCGAACTCCTGCTGGCAGCGCTGCTTGATGGCCTCCGACTCCTCGGCCGGAATCTTGTTCTGCTCCGCCAGCTTCGCCGCGTAGAGCGTGCGCACCGTCGGGTGCTTGCGGATGATGTCGTACATCGCCGGCTGCGTGAACGAGGGCTCGTCACCTTCGTTGTGGCCGTAGCGGCGGTAGCAGACCAGGTCGATGACGACGTCCGACTTGAACGTCTGGCGGTACTCGGCCACCAGCTTCGCGATGTGGACGCAGGCCTCCGGATCATCCCCGTTCACATGGAAGACGGGGATGTCCAGCATCTGCGCGATGGCGGTGGAGTAGAGCGACGAGCGCGAGTCGTGCGGGTCGGTGGTGAAGCCGACCTGGTTGTTGATGACGATGTGGACCGTGCCGCCCGTGGTGTAGCCCTTGAGGCCGGACAGGTTGAGCGTCTCCGCCACCACGCCCTGGCCGATGAAGGCCGCGTCGCCGTGGATGAGCAGCGGCATCACGCTGGTGCGCTCGGTGTCGCCGCCGCGGTCCTGCTTGGCGCGCACGCGGCCCTCCACCACCGGGTCCACCGCTTCCAGGTGGCTGGGGTTGAAGGCCAGCGACAGGTGCAGCTTGCGGCCCTGGCGCGTGGTGTGGTCCGACGAGAAGCCCATGTGGTACTTCACGTCGCCGCGGCCCAGGTAGTCCTGCGGGTTCCGGGGACCGTCGAACTCGCTGAAGATCTGATCCGGCTGCTTGCCCAGGATGTTCGTCAGCACGTTGAGGCGGCCGCGGTGGGCCATGCCGATGACGATCTCCCTCAGGCCCATGCCGGTGGCCACTTCGCCCAGCGCGTCCAGCATGGGGATGAGCGCCTCGCCGCCGTCCAGGCTGAAGCGCTTGGCGCCCACGTACTTGGTGTGGAGGAAGTGCTCGAAGCCCTCCGCGTACGACAGCTTGGTGAGGATGTGCCGGCACTCGTCCGGGGAGAAGTCGGTGCGGTTCTCGTTGGACTCCATCCGGTGCATCAGCCAGCGGCGGCGCTCGCTGTCGAGCATGTGCATGTACTCGACGCCGATGGTGTCCGTGTACGTGCGGCGCAGGCGCGCCAGCAGCTCCGTCAGGCGCACGCGCTGCTCACCGAACACGCCATTGGTCTCCACGAGCTGCTGGACCTCGGCGTCGGTGAAGTGGCTGTCATCCACCAGGGCCACATCCGCCACGTGCGCCAGCGCCGGGCGCGGACGGCCGAGCGGATCCAGCTTCGCGCGCAGGTGGCCGCGCAGGCGGAAGGCGAAGATGACGTGGTCCACGCGCGCCTGCAGCGAGATGTCCTGGACGGACTGGCCGGGCGCGGCCACCGGGGCGGGCTGCGCCGCCGGCGCGACCTGGGCCTTGGACGCGGCGCCCTTGCCGCCCCCCTTGGCCGCCGCTGGAGCCGCTACGGGCTCCAGCAGCCGGGTGCTGAAGATGGGTCGTCCGGCGCCGTTGCTGCGGTCGAAGACCTCCCGCCAGCTTGCATCCACGCTGGCGGGGTCCTCCAGATAACGGGCGTAGAGGCCCTCGATGAAGTCGATGTTGGCGCCGGAAAGAAACGTGTCCTGGAAATTCGCCATGGCGTGTCGTCTTTTACTGGATGGGCGCCCCGTTGGGGGGTTTTAGCGGCGCCTTTTGTAGCGCCCGCCCGCGGGCTGATAAGCCGCACCCATTGCCGCGGAGCAGGTGGATTCATGCCCCAAGTGAGTGCAACTTCAACCATTCCGCCCAGAAGGAATGGTAGAGAACGCGTTTCCTGTCTTTCCCCTTCCGCAACGAGGCTGTCTCCATGCTGCTCCAAGGCAAGAAGCTGCTCATCACCGGGGTGCTCACGCCTCAGTCCCTGGCCTACGGCATCGCCGAGCACGCGCTGGCTCAGGGGGCCGAGGTCCTCCTCACCGGCTTCGGTCGGGCCAAGTCCCTCACCGAGCGGAGCGCCAAGCGCCTCAAGCCGGGAATGGAGGTGCTGGAATTGGACGTCACCAACTCCGCCCACTTCCCCGCACTCACGGACGCCCTGCGCCAGCGGTGGGACCGGGTGGACGGCGTGTTGCATTCCATTGCCTTTGCGCCCGAAGATGCTTTGGGTGGCAACTTTCTCAACACCCCGTGGGAGAGCGTGCAGACGGCGTTCCGCATCTCCACGTTCTCGCTGAAGGAGCTGTCGGTGGCGTGCCTGCCGCTGATGACGCAGGGGGGCTCCATCGTCACGCTGGACTTCGACAACCGCGTCGCCTGGCCCATCTACGACTGGATGGGGGTGTGCAAGGCGGCCCTGGAGTCCACGGTGCGCTACCTGGCGCGCGACCTGGGCCCCAAGGGCATCCGCGTCAACGCCCTGGCCGCCGGTCCCCTGTCCACCATCGCCGCGAAGGGCATTCCAGGCTTCAAGGCCCTGGAGCGTGGCTGGGGTCAGCAGGCCCCCCTGGGCTGGAGCGCGAAGGACAGCCACGACATGGTGGCCCGCACCGCGTGTGCCCTGCTGTCGGATTGGCTGCCCTCCACCACCGGCGAAATGATCCACGTGGACGGTGGCTACCACGCCATTGGCGCGCCTCCGGTGACGCCGGACGCGGACGAGCTCCCGCCCAAGCCCGCCGGCGAGTAGGGCCCATCCCCCCGGGACCATCTGGACCCGGGGGCGTCCTCTCTGAGGTCATCCGACACCTGCCTGCCCGGGTGGAAACCGGGCCGGACCGCCCCCCTGTTCTCACGTGAGAGCCCTCACGGTAGAGTCTTGAACGTTTCGCAGGACTCTCCGCGCGTCGCGGGGCCTGCTCAGGAGCCGCCGCACAGTGAGCACCCACAGCACCAACGTCTTGCTGGTGGACGACAGCCCGACGGTTCGGAACATCGTCAAGATCTACCTGATGAACCTCAAGGTCTCGACCGTCGAGGCTGACGATGCGACCCGGGGGCTGCAGATTCTGCGGCTGGTGCCGGTGAGTCTGGTCATCGCGGACATCAACATGCCGGGGATGGATGGCATCACCTTCGTCAAGGAGGTGCGCGCCAGCGCGATGCCGCAGGTCCGCTCGGTGCCCATCCTGCTGCTGACGGCGGAGAAGAACGTGGACCTGCGTCAGCGCGGCACCGAGGCCGGCGCCAACGCCTTCATCCAGAAGCCGGTGTCCCACCACGAGCTGACGGAAACGGTCCGTCAGTTCCTCACCAAGGCCTGACCGCCGTGAGCCTGCCGTCCCTGCTGCTCGTCGACGACAGCGACGCGATTCTCGCGCTGGAGCGGGCCATCCTCTCCGGCCACTACACCATCCACACCGCCAGCAACGGCCGCGAGGCCCTGGAGAAGGTGGGGCGCCTGCGTCCGGCGGCGGTGTTGCTCGATTTGTCCATGCCGGAGATGGACGGTGACGAGGTCCTCCAGCGGATGAAGGCGGACCCGGCCACGGCCGACATCCCCGTCATCATCATCTCCTCGGAGAAGTCGCGCGCGGAGGCGTGCCTGGGCCTGGGCGCGGAGACCTTCCTGGCCAAGCCGTTCCGCGCGGACGAGCTGCTGGAGACGGTGGGCGAGGCCATGACGAGCGCGCGGCAGCGGGCGCGCACGGGCTCGCTGTTGGTGCTTCGCGTGACGGTGGGCGAGCTGGAGTTCGCCATTCCGCTGGACGCGGTGCGGGAGGTCCTGCTGCATCCGGCGACCCGGCCGCTGCCCACCGGGCCGGCGTACCTGCGCGAATACGTGGAGGTGCGGGGCGCGGCGCTGTGCGTGCTGGACGTGGCGCGCCGGCTGGGCGTGGAGCACAAGCTGACGCGCGTGGAGCGCATGCTCGTCGTCATCGAGGCGGAGGGCGTGTCGCTGGCGCTCGCCGTGGACACGGTGAAGGACCCCGAGGAGTACGCGGCGGCGGACATCGACCGGCGCGAGCGCGTGGGCGGCGCCGACCATGGCCCGCTGCGCGATGGGCTCATCGGCATGCTGCGGTCGGGAGGGCGTTCGCTGCCCATCCTGGACCCGCGGGTATTCATCGCGCGGGGGCTCCTGCGGGAGCTGCCCGCGATGCTCGAGGCCGCGGAGGCCGGGCGGAACGCATGAGCGGAGCGCTCGACCCGCGGCTGCTGGCCCGCGCGCGGGAAGTGGTGGCCAGCATCACTGGCTTTCGCAATGACGCCATTGCCTCCGAGGCGGTGGACCGCGTCGTTCGCGCGGAGCTGGCCCGCGGGCGCACCGCGTCCGACTTGCTGGGCGAACTGCTCCATCCCGTCTCCCATCTGGCCACCGCGCTGGTGAAGGCCATCCTGGTGGGGGAGACGTACTTCTTCCGCCACCCGGAGCACTTCCGCTTCATCTCCCACGAGGCCGTGCCCGCGGCGCTCCAGCGGGGGGCCCTGGCCCTGCGGGGCTGGAGCGCGGGCTGCGCGTCTGGCGAGGAGGCGTATTCGCTGGCCGCGTGCCTCCAGGCGTCGCTGCCGCACGGCTTCCCCGTGGAGGTGCTGGGCACGGACATCCACGAGGCCAGCCTGGAGGCGGCGCGCCGCGCCACCTACGGGACGTGGTCCCGCCGCGAGTCCGCGCCACGCCTCTTCCCGCTCTACTCGGAGACGGGCGAGCGCGAGGTCACCATCCTTCCCCCCGTCCGCCGCATCACCACCTTCGCCCAGGCGAACCTGCTGGCGCCGCTGCCCGAGCGCTTCGGCCGCTTCGACTTCATCCTCTGCCGCAACGTGCTCACCTATTTCACTCCCGCCGCGCGTGACGCGGCCATCTCCCTCCTGTCGCGCACGCTCAACCCCGGCGGCTGGCTGTTCCTGGGCGCCGTGGAGGTGGACCGCGTCCCCGCGGGCATGGTCCGCGAGGGGCCGCCGGAGCTGCAGGCCTTCCGCCTCCTCACGCAGGAAGAGCTGAACGCCCGCGCCGCCGCCGCGTCCCGCGCCGCCGCCCTCGCCCGTCCGGTGGCGCCGCCGTCCCGCCGTCCGGTGGCGCCGCTGATGCCCGTGGTGGCGCGCGAGGTGCCCGCGGCGCCTCCGCCGCCGCCCACGCGGCTGCATCTGAATGCGCTGGAGCGCATCGAGGAAGGCGACGAGGTGGGCGCGTCCTCCGTGCTGGAGGCCCTGGTCCGCCAGGCGCCGGACTACTTGCCGGGGCTGCTGGAGCTGGCCCTGTTGCGGGAGCGCTCCGGGGCGCGGGAAGGCGCGGTGCCGCTGATGCGCGCCTTGCGCTCGCGCGCGGAGCGGCTTCCTCCGGACCAACTCGTGGAGGGGCCGGAGGCCCTGCCCGCGCGTTTCTACCAGGCGTCCGCTGACGCCTACCTCAACCAGGGGGCGCTCGAATGAAGGTCACCCCGCGGACGTTGGAAGCGGCCCAGGAGGCCGAGGCGCTCGAGCTGTTGGAGCGGCGCGCGTCCCGCCTGCGAGAGCAGGGGGAGAACACCGTCGAGGAGGCGGTCCACTGGATTGCCGAGTTCCCGCTCGGTGAGGAGCGCTACGCGCTCTCCCTGGAGTCGCTGCGCGCCGCGCTGCCCCTGAAGATGGTGTCGCCGGTGCCGCTGTCGGCGCCGCACGTCGTCGGGGTGCTGCGCTTCCAGGGCCAGGTGCTGGCCGCGCTCAGCCTGGCGTCGCTGCTGGGCGGCCACGGCTGGCGGCAGGACCCGGCGGTGCTGCTGGTGGTGGACCGCGGTGACGGCGAGCTGTGCGCGCTGGACTGCGAGGCCATTCCCCGCCCCACCACGCTGCCCATGAGCGCGGTGGAGGCCGCGCGGGTGCGCGCGGAGGGGGCGGTGATGGAGGTCTTCACGCAGGACCGGCAGCTCATCCACCTCATCGACCTGAAGCGGCTGTTCTCCGCCACGCGCGGCACGGGAGCCCGTCATGCCCGTTGATCCGATGCTGCAGGGGCTCGTCGCGGGCTTCGCCGTCGAGGCCCAGGAAGTGGTCCAGAAGGTCACCATGGACCTGCTGGAGCTGGAGCGCGAGGGCCTGGAGACGGACGCCCTCACCAAGCTCTACGTCCGGCTGGGCCGCCACCTGCACACCCTGAAGGGCAGCGCCGCCTCGCTGGGCATGCAGGACCTGAGTGACATCGCCCACAAGCTGGAGGACGCGCTCGCCCCGCTGAAGGCGAACCCTCAGAAGATGCCGCGGCCGGTGGTGGACATCCTGCTCCACGGCCTGGACCTCTTCCTGCTGCGCGCGCAGGCCCACGCGGACGGGCGCGGGGAGGCGCTTCCGGACCCGGCGGCCGCCCTGGCGCAGCTGGTGGCGGACGCGCCGCCGCCCGAAGAGGCCGCGGCCATGGTCGCCGCCTCCGGGGGCCTGGCCGCCGTCGCCGCGCCGGCTCCGTCCGCAGAGCCCGTGTCCGTGGCGGACGCGCTGCCGGAGTCCGCGGACGCGGGCTGGCGCGTGTCGTCGTGGCAGGTGACGGCGCTGATGCGTGAGGTGGAGCGCCTGCGCGAGGTGCGCCTGCGCGTGGAGGAGCGAGGCCGCGAGCTGGAGCGGGTGGCCGTGCTGCTGGCGAAGCAGGGGCTGCTGGCGGAGACGGCGGAGGCGCGCACGGCGCTGTCCGGCACCGCGCGCTCGCTGCGCACCGACGGTGAGGAGACGAGTGACATCGTCGACGCGCTGGAGGATGGCCTCAAGGCCATCACCACGCGCCCGGTGCGCACCATCCTGGATCCGCTCCAGCGCATGGTGCGTGACTTGTCCCGTCAGCTGGGCAAGGAAGCGCGGCTGTCGGTGGTGGGCGCGGAGGTGTCGCTGGACCGGCGCCTGCTGGAGAAGCTGCAGGGCTCGCTGGTGCACCTGCTGCGCAACGCCGTGGACCACGGGCTGGAGCTGCCGGCGGACCGCGAGCGGGCGGGCAAGCACCACGAGGGCGCGCTCACCCTGCGCGTGGAGCAGCAGGGCAACCTGCTCTACCTGGAGGCGTCCGACGACGGCGCCGGCATCGACGTGGAGGTGGTGCGGCGCCTGGCCGAGCAGCGCGGCGTCGTCACCGCGGAGGAGACGGCGCGCCTCAACGAAAACCAGCTGCGGGACCTCATCTTCCGGTCCGGCTTCAGCACCCGCACGGACGTGACGGACACGTCCGGTCGCGGCGTGGGGCTGGACGCGGTGCGCGCGTCGGTGGAGGCCCTGCAGGGCCGCATCGAGGTCGCGAGCACGCCGGGGCAGGGCACGCGCTTCATGCTGACGCTGCCCACGGACCTGGGCAGCTCGCCGGTGCTGGTGGTGCGCGTGCTGGAGCAGCTGGTGGGCCTGCCCATGCTGGCGGTGGAGGCCACGCAGCTGGCGCGCGCGGAGTCGCTGCGCCTGGGCAAGCGCCGGGCGCATCTGGAGTACCAGGGGCAGCTGTTGTCGGTGGTGGACCTGGGGGCGCGGCTGGGCCTGCGCGCCCTGGCGCCGCCGGCCGAAGGGCAGCCGCTGCTGATTGTCCAGAGCGGTGGCAAGCGCGTGGCGCTGGTGGTGGACGCGGTGGTGGGGGACCGGGACCTGGTCATCCGCCCGCTGCCGTCGGAAGTCCGCGACGTGCCGGCCTGGCAGGGCGCAGCCACGCTCAGCCGTGGCGAGCTGCTGCTCATCTGCCGCCCGGACTGGCTGGTGACGGAGACGGTGCAGGTGCAGGTGTCGGCGCAGCGGCGGGCGCTGGTGGTGGACGACTCGCTCACCGCGCGGGCGCTGCACCGGGCCATGCTGGAGGCGGGCGGCTTCACGGTGCACCTGGCGGCCAGCGGGGCCCGGGCCCTGGACCGGCTCCAGTCGGACACCTACGACGTCGTCATCTGCGACCTGGACATGGAGGAGATGGACGGCATCCAGCTCATCGCGAAGCTGCGGGAGCGCCCGGAGACGGCGTCGCTGCCCGTCATCCTGGTCTCCGCGCATGACAGTTCGGTGGCGCGCGAGCGGGGCCTGAAGGCGGGCGCGGACGGCTACCTCAGCAAGCGCGAGTGCGCCGCGGGCCGTCTGCTGGCGGAGGTGCTGGACGTGATGAGCCGCCGGGGGAGTCGCGCGTGAGCGTCCAGCGACCCATCCGGGTCCTCGTGGTGGACGATTCGCCCACCATGGCGAACATGCTGACGGCCCTCCTCACGGAGGAGCCGCGCATCGAAGTCGTGGGCCGTGCGGGAGACGGCAACCGCGCCGTGCAGCTGGCGCGCCTGCTGCGCCCCGATGTCATCACCATGGACCTGCTGCTGCCCGGCCTGGATGGGCCGGGGGCCATCGCCGCCATCATGTCCCAGTCCCCCGCGCGCATCCTCGTGGTGAGCGCGGTCGCGGAGCAGCGCGGCGTGGACCTGGGCTTCCAGGCGATGAGCGCCGGCGCACTGGAGCTCATCGGCAAGCCCAACGTGACGAACGCGGAGGAGCTGCGCCGCTGGGGCAAGGAGCTGGCGCACTCGGTGTGCCTCATGGCGGAGGTGCCCGTCATCTCCCGCCGGCCGCGTGCGGCCACCGCGCCGCCGCCGCCCACGGGCGCGCGGGTGGACATCTTCGGCGTGGTGGCTTCCACGGGCGGGCCGCCCGCGCTGGCGGACGTGCTGTCCAAGCTGCCTCGCTCGCTGCCGGTGCCGCTGCTCATCGCCCAGCACATCACCGTGGGCTTCACCCAGGGCATGGTGCGCTGGCTGTCCCAGGTGACGCCGCTGCCGGTGGCCATCGCCAAGGACGGCGAGCGGCTGGAGCCGGGCCGCGTGTACTTCCCGCTGGACGGGCACGACCTGTTGGTGGACGCGGCCGGGCTGGCGCGCCTGCAGCCCAGCCGGGGCGGACCGTGCCCCAGCGGGGACGTGATGCTGACGTCGCTGGCCGCCGCCTTTGGCCGGCGCAGCGGCGGGGTGGTGCTCACCGGCATGGGCGAGGACGGCGCGCGCGGCCTGCTGGCCATCCGCAGGGCGGGCGGCGTCACCTTCTCCCAGGACGAGGCGTCGTCGGTCGTCTTCGGCATGCCTCGCGCCGCGCTGGATGTGAAGGCCACCGACCAGGGCGTGCCCCTGGCCTCGGTGCCGGAGCTCATCCTCCAGAGCTGTACCTTCGCCCCCTTCCGGGGCGGACGCCCCGAGGGAGGACCCACCCGGTGAGCTCCTCCTGTGCCTGTTTCACCTGCCCGCCTCCGCGCGGGTGCCGTGCTGACGTCGTTTCCCCGGCGGTGATTCCGTGAGCCTCCCGCAACAATCCTTCGCCTCCCAGTTGTCGCAGCAGTTCCGCCAGTCGCTGGGGCTGGCGCCGAAGTTCGTGCTCGTCACCGCGCTCATCAGCGCGACGGCGGCCACCCTGCTCACCGGTGTCGCCACGCGGCGGCTGGAGAGCGACCTGGCGGACAGCTACCTGAGCGCGGGGCGGCACGTGGCCCGCGGGCTGGCGGTGGCGGCGGAGCAGGGGGTGGCGGCGGGGGCCAGCGCGCTCCAGCCCATGCTGGACGCCAGCGTGGGCCATTCGGACCTGGCGTATGCCTTCATTCAAGACTCGGCCGGCAACGTGGTGGCCCACACCTTCCCGGACGGCTTCCCGGACGCGCTGAAGGAGGCGGTCGCCACCGCGGGCGCGGGCTCGGTGCTGGAGGCGGACGCCGGGGGCGTCCGCCTGCGCGCCATGGACGTGGTGGCGCCGGTGGCCGGTGGCCGCCTGGGCTCGGTGCACGTGGGCGTGTCCCGGGACCACATCGACGAACTGGTGTCCGCGCTGCGCGTGCGGATGGTGGGCTTCGCGGCGCTGCTGGTGGCCCTGGGCGTGGCGGTGTCCGCGCTGTTCGGCCGCAGCATCGTCGGCCCGTTGAAGAGCCTGACGGAGGTGGCCGGCCACATCGTGGAGTCCGGCGATTTGACGCGCCCCATCCAGGTGAAGAGCGGCGACGAGGTGGGCCGGCTGGCCAGCTCCTTCTCGCAGATGGTGGAGCGGCTGCGCGAGGTGACGCTCAACCTCCAGCAGGCGGCCGTGGCGCTCACCCAGTCCACCGAGCACCTGAATTCTTCGTCCACGGAGCAGGCGCAGACCATCTCCCGGCAGGCCGCGGCGCTGCAGGAGACGCAGGTGACGGCGCAGGAAATCAAGCAGACCTCCATGCTCGCCGCGCAGAAGGCGGAGAGCGTGCTGTCGGTGGCCGAGCGCGCCGACACGCTGGCCAAGTCCGGCGAGGCCTCCATCGAGCTCACCATGGCGGGGCTCAACGACATCCGCGTCCAGGTGGGGGAGATTGCCCAGAAAATCGTCGAGCTGGGCGAGCGCACGCAGCAGATTGGCGGCATCACCCAGACGGTGAAGGACCTGGCGGACCAGTCCAACATGCTGGCGCTCAACGCCGCCATCGAGTCCGTCCGCTCCGGCGAGCACGGCAAGGGCTTCGGCGTGGTGGCGCGCGAAATCCGCGCCCTGGCGGACCAGTCCATCGAAGCCACCACTCGCGTGCGCGAGCTGCTGGACGACATCGCCAACCAGGTGACGTTGGCGGTGCGAATCACGGAGCGCGGCGCCGAGCGCATGGAGTCGGGCCTGGCCCAGGTGCGCACCAGCGGGCAGAACCTGCGCGAGCTGTCCTCCATCGTCCAGGACAACGCCGCCGCCGTCCGGCAGATTGCCGCCGCCGTCAGCCAGCAGAACGTGGGCATCAACCAAATCACCCTGGCGGTGAATGACCTGTCCAAGATGATGGATGAGACGGTGGCCCGCATCGGCTCCACGGGCGAGGCCGCCACCACGCTGCAAATCATCTCCGAGCAGCTCTCCAGCGCGGTGAAGAGCTACCGCGTCGAGTAGTCGCTCGCCCGTTGTCACGGGCGGACAGACGAAGGCCCCGGCTCCCTGGGAAGGGGACCGGGGCCTTGTCCTGTCCGCGGCCAGCGCGGGCAGGGGACTATGCCACCTCGGCGGTGGCGGGCTCCGTGCGCAGCTTGAGGCTGTCATCCTCCACGTCGTAGTGGGCGGTGCCGCCATGCTTCAGGTCCCCGAAGAGGAGCGCCTGGGCGAGCGGCTTCTTCAGCGAGTTGTCCACCAGCCGGGCCATGGGCCGCGCGCCGAAGGCCGGGTCATAGCCGTGCTCGGCCAGCCACGCGCGGGCGGCGGGCGTCAGCACCAGCTTCACCTTCTTCTCGTCCAGCATCTTCTGGAGCAGGCGCACTTCCTTGTCCACGACCTTGAGGATGACCTCGGGCGGGAGGCCGGAGAAGAGAATCCACCCGTCCAGGCGGTTGCGGAACTCCGGCGTGAAGGTGCGCTCAATCGCCTTCTTCGCGCGGGTGGCGTCCACCGGCTTCGCGAGGTCCCCGAAGCCAATGGCCTTGGTGCTCATTTCCTGGGCGCCCGCGTTGGTGGTGAGGATGAGGACGATGTTGCGGAAGTCGGCCTTGCGGCCGTTGTTGTCCGTCAGCGTCGCGTGGTCCATCACCTGGAGCAGGATGTTGAAGAGGTCCGGGTGGGCCTTCTCGATTTCATCCAGCACCACCACCGCGTAGGGGTGCTTGCGCACGGCGTCCGTGAGCAGGCCGCCCTGGTCGAAGCCGACGTAGCCCGGCGGCGCGCCGATGAGCCGGCTCACCGTGTGCTTCTCCGAGTACTCGCTCATGTCGTAGCGCAGGAACTCCACGCCCAGCGACTGCGCCAACTGCTTGGCCAGCTCCGTCTTGCCCACGCCCGTGGGGCCGGAGAAGAGGAACGAGCCAATGGGCTTCTCCGGCGCGCGCAGTCCGGAGCGGGCCAGCATGATGGCGCTGACCAGGTCCTTGATGGCCGAATCCTGTCCGTAGATGACGCCCTGGAGCTCCTTCTCCAGATTCTGGAGCTGCACGCCCTCGCTGGCGGACACGCTCTTGGCGGGGATGCGCGCCATCTTCGCGACGACGGCCTCCACGTCCGCGCCGGTGACGGTGTTGGAGCGCTGGCCCTCCGGCTTGAGCCGCTCGGCCGAGCCCGTCTCGTCGATGACGTCGATGGCCTTGTCCGGCAGGAACCGGTCGTTGATGTGCTTGGCGGACAGCTCCGCCGCCGCGCGGATGGCCTCGGGCTGGTACTTCACCCCGTGGTGCTCCTCGTAGCGGCTCTTCAGCCCCTCCAGGATGAGGATGGTGTCCTCGACGGAGGGTTCGCCCACCTCAATCTTCTGGAAGCGGCGTGACAGGGCCCGGTCCCGCTCGAAGGCGGACTTGTACTCCTGGTACGTCGTCGAACCGATGCAGCGCAGCCGCCCGCTGGCCAGCGCGGGCTTGAGCAGGTTGGACGCGTCCATGGAGCCGCCACTGGTGGCGCCCGCGCCGACGATGGTGTGGATTTCGTCGATGAAGAGGATGGCGTTCGGCTGCTCCTTCAGGGCCTTGAGCACACCCTTGAGTCGCTCCTCGAACTGGCCGCGGAACTTGGTGCCCGCGAGCAGCGCGCCCATGTCCAGGGAGTAGACGATGGCGTCCTTCAGCACCTCCGGCACGCGGCCTTCGTGGATGTGCAGCGCCAGCCCTTCGGCGATGGCCGTCTTGCCCACGCCCGCCTCACCCACGTAGAGCGGGTTGTTCTTCCGGCGGCGGCAGAGCACCTGGATGGTGCGCTCCAGCTCCTTCTCGCGGCCGATGAGCGGGTCGATGCGCCCCTCCTTGGCCTCGATGTTGAGCTGCACCGTGTAGGCCTCGAGCGGGCTCTTCTTCGGGGACTCGCCCTCGTCGTCGTCGCCCGCCGGGGTGGCGTGGCCGGCGCTCTCCTCGCCCTCACCTTCACCCTCGCCGTCCTTGGTGACGCCGTGGGAGATGTAGTTGAGCAAATCCAACCGGGTGACGCCCTCCTGCTGGAGCAGGTAGAGCGCGTGGCTCTCATCCTCGCGGAAGAGGGCCACCAGCACGTCCCCACCGTCGATGAGCTTCTGCTCGGCGGACAGCGCGTGCATGGCGGCGCGGTGGAGCACCCGCTCCACGCCGATGGTCTGCTGCGGCTCGGCGTCCACGCCCTCCGGCAGGCGCTCAACCGTCTCCTCCAGGAAGGAGACCAGGCGCTCCTGGAGTTGCTTCACGTTGGCGCCGCACCCCTTGAGGACTTCACGCGTGCGCGCGTCCCTGGTGAGCGCCAGGAGCAGGTGTTCCAGCGTCAGGTACTCGTGGCGCATCTTCCGCGCCTCGTCCAGGGCGGTGCGGAAGCTGGCCTGCAACTCTTTGGCAATCAGCGGTCCTGCCACGTTTCAACCTTCCTCGGGTTCCATGGAGAGTCGCAGCGGCATGTCGTTCTCCTGCGCCGCGGCCTCCACCGTCTGAATCTTCGTTTCGGCGACGTCGTACGTATAAACGCCGGCCACCCCGACACCGTTGTAATGAACGTGCAGCATGATCTGCACGGCATCCGTCTCCGACTTGTGGAAGACCTCCTTGAGCACGGCCACGACGAACTCCCGGGTCGTGTAGTTGTCGTTGTGCAGGAGCACCTTGTAGAGCGGCGGTTTCTTGAGCTTCTGCTTGGGGGCGGACTCCGTGATGACGGAGGTGTCGTGCTCATGCTTCTGCGCCATAAGTCGTTCGGACTCCCTTTGCTGAACGGGCGGGGGATTTTCAGTCCCCCTCCTTGAAACCAGTCTCCGCCCGCCACTGGGGCAGGCTTCCCTCGACGGCTGCCCGCTCGTGGGCCAGGAAGCCGCGCACGGCCCTGTCCATGCCCGGGTGGAGGAGCAGGTGCGCACTGTACGTGAGGCGCGGCTCGAATCCCCGGGTGAGCTTGTGCTCTCCCCCCGCGCCGGGCTCGAAGCGCTCCAGCCCGGAGGTGATGCCCTCCGAGATGGGGTGGTACAGGCAGACGTTGAAGTGAAGGAAGGGGTGCTCCTCGAAGCAGCCCCAGTAACGGCCATAGAGAACGTTGGCACCGGTGAAGTTGAACGCACCGGCCACCAGCCGGCCTTCCCGGCGGGCCTCCACCCACTCGCAGCGGTGCCGGAAGCGGGCGAGCATGCGAGCGAAGAAGTCCGGGGTGAGGAAGCGCTGGCCCCACGGATACTTGTCCACCGTGGTGGCGTACAGTCGGTAGACGGTGTCCGCGTCCGCGTCCGCCAGCGCGTCCCCGCGCAGGGTGCGGACCTCGATGCCGCGCTCGGTCAGGGCTCGCAGCTCCCGGCGCAGCTGGTTGCGGCGCTTGGCGTGGAAGCGGCCGAGGAAGTCCTCCAGCGTCCGGTAGCCCTGATTGCGCCAGTGGTACTGCACGCCCAGCCGCACGGCGAAGCCCTGGGCCACCAGGACGGGCAGCTCCTCCTCGGTGGTGAAGAGGACGTGGATGCCGGACAGGCGCTCGGCCCGGGCGAACTCCTGGGCGGCGGCGTACAGCTCCGCCTCGCGCGCGGCGCGGTCCTCGCCCGGGGCCACCAGCACGCGGCGCCCGGTGGCGGGGGTGAAGGGGACGGCGAGCACGAGCTTCGGGTAGTAGCGCAGGCCCGCGCGCTCGGCGGCGGTGGCCCAGGGGCTGTCGAAGACGAACTCCCCGTCGCTGTCGTCCTTGAGATAGGCGGGGGCGGCGGCCACCAGGCGCGAGCCGCGCCAGAGCGTCAGGTGCCGGGGGTGCCAGCCCCGCGCTGGCACCGCGCAGCCGCTCTCCTCCATCGCCGTGAGGAAGGTCCACTCCAGGAACGGCGTGGCCTGGGCGTCCACCAGCGCATCCCACGTGGCGCGGGGGACGTCGGCGAGGGAGCGCAGGATTCGCAGCGTGGTGGGGAGCGGTGTCGACATCGTCGGGGCCTGGGCCAGGGCGAGCCTATAACGATGCGTACCCACTGCTGCCACGGCTGTCCGGGCGCTACTTCCCGCGAGTCAGCTCCGCGGCGAGGAAGCGTCCGGCTTCCGCCAGTCCTTCCTCCCCCCGGCGGCGTCCCTCGTCCGATTCCATGACCCGCCGCGCGGCGTCACCCGCGGTGCCCACCTCCAGGTCCACCAGGATGAAGAAGGCGCTGAGCGCCGGACCCACGGGGGCGATGCGTCCCGGCCGCAGGGGCCGCTCACTCAAGGTGGCGGCCACCTTCTCCACCAGCCCGTCGTCGGTGAGCCGCTTCGCCTTGCCGCGCATGGCGGTCCACGTGACCTCCAGCAGCGTGGGCAGCATCCGTCCGGAGAGCGCACTGGACAGCCGCTGCGCTGCTTCTTCCTCGTCGATGTGGTGGGCCTGCGCGTAGGTGGGGACGAGCTTCGCCACCACCACGGCGCGGGTGGCGAGATGGGCGAGTCTGGGCGGGTAGGACACGCGGGGCTCCAGGGCGGGGCTGGCGAGCTACCAGCGCACGAACAGACGGTACCCCCCGCTGCTGCGCTCCTCCACGGAGATTCGAGGCCGGGCGTTGGCCAGCTCCAACATTCCTTCCAGGCACCCCGCCATCAGCTCGGGCCGGTTGTAGCGGTCCGACAGGGAGAGGCGGCGGCCGCGCTCGCCTTCGGAGGACATCGAGACGTCCACGTCCGAGCGGCCCATCATCGCCAGGTAGCGAGGCACCCGCTCCAGCGCCTGCGCAGGCCCAATCATGGGCAGGGCCACCGCGGCCACGCGGCCTACCAGCGTCTGCGCGAAGCCGAAGATGCCCTGGCGGCCCAGCTGCCGGTAGGCGTCCTCGTCACCGAGCTCCGCGTATCGCTCCCGCCGTGCCAGGGCCACCGCCTGCTGCCAGAGAGAAATGGGGTAGTCCAACTCCGGCTTTCGGCTGTCGTACCCCAGCGCCTCCAGTTCCTGGGCCAGCCGGCCCTCCGCCTGGAGACCCCGCACGAAGAACCCCTCGAACACGCTGGCGGGCACGCGGGGCGGGGACGGGGGCATGCCCCCAGTCTACGCCAAATCCACTATGAGTTCATGTATTTCTGGGATTGCGGATTGGTGCCGGAGTGGAGGGAGCGGGGGCGAGGGCGATTGCCAGCCCGCGACCCGGGTTGCTATGGGGCCGCGAGCGCCTTAGAGGAGTCGCCAAGGAGATTTGAATGTCGGTGAACATCCAGCTCGAGTGGACCCCGAACCCCAGCACGCTGAAGTACGTGGTGGACCGGCGGTTGTTGGCGGGCGGGGCGGTGAACTTCACGAACCCCGAGGACGCCCAGGCGAAGTCCCCGTTGGCGCGCAAGCTGATGGACGTGCGCGGCGTCACGGCGGTGATGATTGGCACCAACTTCGTGACGGTGACGAAGGGGGAAGAGGGCGAGTGGGACGAGCTCAATGACGAGGTCATGTCCACGCTGGACACCCACCTGACGGCCAACGAGCCGGTGGTGGACGAGGCGGCGCTGGCGGCGGCTCGCGAGGCGGCGGGCTCGTCCGGTGGTGGCACGGTGGAAGGGCGCATCCAGGACATCCTGGACAACGAAATCCGCCCTGCGGTGGCCATGGACGGTGGTGACATCACCCTGGACCGCTTCGAGGACGGCATCGTCTACCTGCACATGAAGGGCGCGTGCGCGGGATGTCCGTCGTCCACGGCGACGCTGAAGATGGGCATCGAGGGGCGCCTGCGGGAAATGATTCCCGAGGTCCTCGAGGTGGTGTCCGTCTGAGGCGCAACGTCAAAGCCTCGCAGGTCCGGCGGGAGCTGCTGCCGGACCAGTCCCCCGCGCTGCTGCGCGAGCTGCATCTGCTCACGCGCGAGGGGAACCTCAACGCGGACGCGCTGCGCAAGCTCAAGCAGGTGAACCACCTGATGGGCCTGCTGCGTCCCGCCGTGGAGGATGTCCAGGCGCGCCACCCGAACGCGGTGATGGTGGACGCGGGCAGCGGCAACGCCTACCTGGGCTTCGTCCTCTACGAGCTGTTCCTCAAGGGCGCCGCCAGCGGCACGCTGCTGTCCATTGAAGGCCGGCCGGACCTGACGGAGCGGGCCCAGGGCCGCGCCCAGCGGCTGGGCTTCACGCGGATGCAGTTCCAGACGGCGCACATCGACACGGCGCAGTACCCAGAGCGCATCCACCTGCTGATGGCGCTGCACGCGTGTGACACGGCCACGGATGATGCGCTCGTCGCGGCCATCCGCCATGGCGCGGACCACGTCGCGGTGGTGCCGTGCTGCCAGGCGGAGGTGGCCGCGCAGCTCAAGGAGAAGCGCCCGGTCGTGGCCAGCAGCGGCAGCATGTCGCTGCTGTACGCGCATGCCTGGCACCGGCGCGAGTTCGGCTCGCACCTGACGAACGTCATCCGCGCGCTGACGCTGGAGGCTTTCGGCTACCAGGTGACGGTGACGGAGCTGACGGGCTGGGAGCACTCGCTGAAGAACGAGCTGATTCTGGGGCGCCGCGTACACCGGGAGAACCGGCGCGCGCGCATGCAACTGGAGCGGCTGTTGGCGGAGACCGGGGTGAATCCCAAGCTGACGCGTGAGCTGGGCGTGAAGCCGGCGGTGTCGGCCGCGGTGGAGCCTGTCTCCGCGCCGGAGCCGGACGCCCCCGAAGATGCCTCCGAGCACGTCGTCACGCGCTGAACGCGGGCGTCTGCCATGTCGACGCAGCCTGTCTCGGCGCGGGGCAGGCCCGATGATCGCCAGCTGTGCCTTCTTGGCGCGGTGCCCCGTACTGCGGCGGTGACAGGGCCGCTCGCCTCAACAATGTCGCCCCGTCCTCGAGGGGCGTCCCTGGGGCGGCTCTGCGCTCCGTGTCCGGGAACGGTGGATGCGCGGGGGCGGCGCGTTCGGAGCGCTTGCTGTTCGGAAATGTCGGGAGATTTCGTGGCGCAAAACTCCCGACATTTCCGAACAGCGAGGTCGGGAGTCCTCACCCGGGGCCCGTGTCGATGGTGCTCCGGGCGTCGCGGCGCCCTCGTGCAGCGCGGGCTTGCGGCCGAGATACGCGAGGTCAGAAGGGAGCCGGCCGCTCCAGCGTGAGGCGCTGCCCCGTGACAGGGTGCTGGAACGACAGGGCCTCCGCATGCAGATGCAATCGAGGCCCCGGGTGGCCATAGAGGCGGTCGCCAACGATGGGCGCGCCAAGGCCCAGCGGATGGGCCGCGTGAACGCGCAACTGATGTGTCCGCCCGGTGAGCGGGAAGAGGGCCACCTTCGTGCGACCGTGGCTGCGTTCAAGCACGTGCCACTCCGTCACCGCGGGCTTGCCGTGCACGGGGTCGTGAATCTGTCGGGGCCGGTCGTCCAGGTCCACGCGCATGGGAAAGTCGATGGTGCCGCGCTCGCCCTGGACGTTGCCTTCGACCCATGCGGCGTAGCGCTTGTGCACCTCGCGCCCGGCGAACTGGCGTTGCAAGGCCGCGTAGGTGCGCGCGTCCTTCGCCGCGACGAGCAGCCCCGACGTGTCCAGGTCGAGCCGGTGCGCGAGCATCGTCCCCGCTGCTTCCGGAGTTCTCGCGCGCAGCCGGGCCAGCACGGAGTCCTCCACCGAGACGTCCTTCGCGGGCACGGAGAGCAGGCCCTCTGGCTTCTCCACCACCACGAGCCATTCGTCCTCGAAGACGATGTCCAGCCCTCGTGACGGCAGCACGGGCACCGCGAAGGGCCGGGGTGCGGCGACAGGGAGACCGTCCAGCATGTACGGCAGCAGCGGCCCGCATTTGTCCTTGCAGGCGGGGTAGTACGCGCCGGCGGCCCGGCCTCCCGCGGGAGGAGGGGCACCCCACCAGAACTCGGCGAGCGCGAGCGGACGGAAGCCCTGGGTGAGGGCATGTGCCAGGAGCTTGGGCCCGGCGCAGTCCGCCGCGCCCGATGGGGGCTCGCCTCTGGCGTAGAGGCCACGAAGGTGCCGGTGTTCTCCGCGTGCATTGGGCACCACGTAGGTGTCGTGCAGGCGCTTCATCAGCGCACGGCAGACGATGCGCCGCAGTCGCTCCATGGCGCGAAGCCGCCGCTCCATGCGAGCCCGCCGGGGCGCGAGCGCCCGCTGCGCCTCGTCGTGTTCCGCCTCCAGTCTCCGCAGTTCCGCCTTGTCCCCCCGGCTTTCCTGGTCGAGCGCATGCAGCGCCGCTCGCTTCGCCTCCTCACTCAGCGAGTCCGAGGCCATGACGTCCGTGCGCCTCGCATGGCGCTGCTTCTTCCGGGCGTCGTGTGTGGCGCGCAGTGCCGCGCGGGCCTCGGTGTGGCGCGCTTGCAACGCGTCGTGCGCGGTCAGGACGGAGGCGCGCTCGGGGGACTGGCGGAAGGCCGCCTCACGGGCCATCAGGCGCTTCACCAGGGCGTCACCCGCGGGTTCCAGCCGCTCGCGCTCGTCACGGGCGAAGAGGGGCGGCGCGAAACCGGGGAGGTCCCATCGCCCGCCAAGCATGCCCGAGAAGGCGCGGAGGAATCCGACGCGTCCGTCAGGCGCCTGGACCACGAGGATGCCGAACATCTTTCCACCCTCGGACGTGTCGAGGCACGAGGCCTCGAGTCCAGGCGCGAGATGGCCTGCCCGGAGCTCCCGCTGGAGCCATTCCGCCGCCCGGCGCGCCAGCGCGTGGGGCGCGCCCTCGTCGAAGGGGTTTGGGAAGCGCCCGGGGAGTTCGTCCACGAGGGGCTTCGGCTCGAAGGGCGTGAACCACGTTTCCACAGGCCCGCGTTACCACGGCACGGCGGCGCGGCGCATCCGGATGGCGGCCTTCGTGGCCGCTCCACCGAGGACTCCGCGCCTGCCCCCCGAGCGGCAGGGCGGCCATCGTTCCTCAGTCGGGGCCGGCTTGCCCTGCTGTCTCGGACGCGAAGGCGGCGCGCATCGGCGTATCCAGGGGCCTTGCTGTAGCGGAGGACCTCGAACGCGCCGCCTGGGCCTCACGTCACATCCAGCCCCGACAGCAGCAGCCGGCACTTGAGCCCGCCGTTCTTCACCGGAAGGCTTCGCGCACCCGTCAGTCCCAGCGCCTTCACCAGCACCGCGTCATCCGGAAGGATGACCGCCGCGCGCCACCCCACGAAGCCCTGGCGCAGCGTGTTCCCCAAGGCCCGGTACAGCGCGGGCAGGTCTTCGGCTTCGCCCACGCGCTTGCCGTAGGGCGGATTCACCACCACCAACCCCGGGCCTTCCACGGGCGCCTTCAACGTCCGCGCGTCCTGCCGCTCCAACGCGAGTGTCACCCCCGCGCGCCGGGCATTGCGCCGCGCTGTTCCCAGCGAGCCCGCGTTGATGTCGTAGCCGTGAATCGCCGCTCCTGGCGCGGGCAGCGCGTCCGCTTCCGCGCGCGCCTTGCGCCCGGCCCAGGCCTGGGCGTCGAAGGAGGGGAAGGACTCGAAGGCGAAGGCGCGCAGCAGTCCTGGCGCCCGGCGCATGGCCATCCACGCGGCCTCCACCAGGAAGGTGCCCGAGCCGCACATCGGGTCCACCAGGGGCTGCGTGCCGTCGTAGCCCGCCAGCCGGAGGATGCCCGCCGCCAGCGTCTCACGCAGGGGCGCGCGGCTCACTTCCTGGCGGTAGCCCCGGCGGTGCAGCGCATCCCCGCTGGTGTCGGCGCTCACGGTGAACGCGTCGCCCTCCACCCGCACCAGCAACGTCAGGCCCGGGCCTCCGCCCTCTTCATCGAGCGGTCCCGCGCGCTCCACCGAGGGCACGTTCCACGCATACGCCGCCGAGGAGAACACCACGTTGGGCCCTGGCACGGGGGAGCGGTTCAGGCTCACCGACAGTTTCGGTGGCGAGCGCCCATCCCAGACGTGAGACAGGTCCAGTTCAGCCAGCCGGTCGGAGAGGGTGTCGGAGTCTCCCGCGCGGAAGTGGCCCAGGCGCAGCAGCACCCGGCTGGCGCAGCGAAGGCGCAGGTTGGCGTCCTGGTGCAGGCCGGCCGGGCCCTCCAGCTCCACGCCGCCGTCCACGCGGCGAGGCTTCCAGCCCAGCGCGGAGGCTTCTGCCTCCAGGGCGGGCTCCAGGCCGGGGAGGGTGGAGACAAAGAGCTGTTCGTCGGTGCGGGCGCGTGTCACGGGAGCGTCCATTGTCCGCGTCCCGGCGCGCGCCGCAATGCTTCATTCAGGACGCGGGCGCGGAAGGCCGCTCCCAGTCCGGGGCCGGAGCCGCCGCAGCGGAGGTCTCCGCGTAGAAGCCGCGGTACTCGGGCGGCAGCAGCTCCGCCACCCGGCGCATCATCGCATCCACCAGGGCCTGCCGCGGGTCCTCGGCGCCCGCCACCTCGGCCTCCAGCGCCTCCACGCGGAAGGGCGGGCCGAAGCGCACGAAGACGTCGGCTTTGAAGAGCCGCTCGCCGCCCATGTCCGAGTCGTTGATGGGCATCAGCTTCTCCGTGCCCTGCAACGCCACCGGCACCACGGGCACGCCCGCGCGCTTGGCAATCAGCGACAGGCCCTTCTTCGCCTGGGTGAGGGTGCCCGTGCGGCTGCGCGCGCCTTCCGGGAAGATGAGCACCGACTTACCGGCCTTGAGGGTGTCCAGCGCCCGCCGCATCGCCTCGATATCGGGTGAGTTGGGCTTGATGGCGATGGTCTCCATCGTCTCCGAGGCCAGGCGCGTCATCACCGTGCTCTTCAGCTTCACCCCGGCCAGGAAGACGACCTTGCGCGGCCGGAAGGCCCGGTCCAGCGTGAAGCCGTCCGCGTTGGACAGGTGGTTGCAGAGAAAGAGACAGGGTTGGTCCGGGATGTTCTCCCGCCCCAGGACCTGCTCGTTCGCCAGGGTGTCCCAGACGCCGTTCATCAGGGCGCGGACCACCTGCTGGCGGGCGCCTTCTGGCAGCTTCGACATCAGGAAGAAGAGAATGCGCAGCACGTATTGGTCGCCTCTAGCTCAGGGGGGCAGTCGTCCCAGGCCCTCAACGCTCCACCCGCAGATGTAGTTCCGACAAGTGTCGCGCGTCAGCACCCCTCCTGTCCCGGCGCCTCGCCTGGTGGGCGAGCCGTCGTACAGCCAACGCTCATGTGGGACTGGGGGGCGGGACGGTTTTTCCTTCCCCTCTTCCCACCCTCCATGCGGGTTGGCTATGGGAGGGCGCATGAGTCTGGTCGAAGCCCGCGCGTCGCGCGCCAGGAAGCCCGTGGAATACGAGGTCACCGTCGACCATGTGCGGATGGACACGCACGACACGGCGACGCTGTTCCTGGATTTCGGCGGAGTCCCGCTGGATTACAAGGCCGGGCAGTTCCTCAACATCGACCCGCACCAGTTCCCCGCCTTGGGCCGCCTGTCGGCCTACCTCCAGGAGCAGAAGGGGCGGAAGGAGCCGCAGCGTTCCTACTCGCTCGCCTCCGCCCCTCATGAGCCGCTGGTGGCCATCACCGTGAAGGACGAGGAATTCATCCCCGGCCTCACCCGCTATCCGCCGCTCTTGTCGCCCTACCTCGTGCATGGCCGGCTCACCGGCGCGCGGATGAAGGTGATGGCCTTCATGGGGCCCTACGTGCTGCCGGAGGACGTGGAGGAGCGCACGGAGCACGTGGTCCACCTGGTGGCCGGCTCCGGCGCGGTGCCCAACTTCGCCATCCTCAAGGACGCGCTCCACCGGGGGCTGAAGCTGCGCCACACCTTCCTCTTCTCCAACAAGACGTGGGGGGACGTGCTGTACGGCGAAGAGCTGGCCGCCCTGGAGCGCCAGCACCCGGACCGCGTGCGCGTGGTGCACACGCTCACCCGTGAGACGGATGAGTCGCGCTTCGGCGCCGCCGTGCGGAAGGGCCGCGTCCACCAGTCCCTGCTGGAGGAGCTGATTCAGGACCGGGATACGTGCCTGGTGTACGCCTGCGGCCCGGCGATTACGCCGTGGGACCGGCGCAAGGCACTGGAGACGCGCACGCCCTCCACGCCGCGCTTCATGGAGACGGTGCTGGGCCACCTCCACGCGCTGGGCATCGAGGACAAGCGCATCAAACGGGAGACATACGGCTAGGCGCTCGCGGCAGCCACAGCTCGAAGCGAGCACCGCCGCGAGGCCGGCTGCTGGCGCGCACGCTGCCCTCATGCGCCAGCACCACGCGCCGGACAATGGCCAGCCCCAGCCCCCGCCCGTTGGCGCGGGTGAGGAAGAAAGGCTGGAAGACGCGCTGCGGGTCCACGTCGGGAATGCCGGGCCCTTCGTCCTCCACCACCAGGCGCACGCCGCCGTCCGCGGGCTCCACCGTCATCCGCACCTTGCCGCCCGCGGGTGAGGCCTGCACGGCGTTGCGCACCAGGTGCGTCACCGCCAGTTGGAGCAGCGTCTCGTCCCCTTCGAGTGGAGGCGTCTCCTCGGCCTCGTCCACGCTGAAGCGCAGCGTGGGGGCGTCTGGCGGGCCATGCATCTGCCCCAGCGCCCGGCGCACCAGCTCGCCCAACTGCACGGGGCGGGGGCGCGGCTCCAACGGGCGCACCACGTCCAGCAGGTCCCGGACGATGTCCTCCAGCCGGATGGCCTCCTCCTCCAGCATGCCCACCGCGGCCTGTCCCGTGGGCCCCAGGTGGGCCTCGCGGCGCAGCACGGCCACCGCGTTGAGGATGGCGCCCAGGGGATTGCGCACCTCGTGGGCCACGACGCCCGCGGCCTCGCCCAGCACCTCCAGCCGCTCGCGCGCCACCAGCTCGTCCTGGAGCCGGGACACCTCCTCCAGCCGCACCGCGGACATCTGGTGGTGGCGCACGTTCTCCAGCGCGCCGCCCACCAGCTGCGCGAACAGCTCCAGGGTGCTGGCGCCCGCGGGGGTGAGGGCGGGGCCCTGCACGGAGAGCACGCCGAACGGATGCCCGTCCACGAGGATGGGCGCGTCCAGCCCGCGCATGTCCGGTGGATGCAGCTGGCACACGGGGCTCTCCCCGTTGGCGGAAGGCGGGAAGCGCGCCACGCCGAGCATGTCGTGGTGGAAGGCCGCCTTGCGCCGCTCGAGCACCTCCAGGAAGTGCGGCAGCGCGGCGTTCGGAATGCGCACGTCCGCCAGGGGCATGCCGTAGAGCTGTTCGGCCTCGGCCACGATGAAGGGGTTCTGCCGCAGGGGGCCGTACCGGAAAGCGTCGCCGTCCACGTAGACGACGGACACGGAGAAGCCCTGGCGGTAGATGGCGTCCACGGCCGTCTCCAGCACCGACCGCTCGTCGCGGCAGCGGAGCATCGTCGCGGCGGCCGCCACCAACGCCTCCGTGAGGCGCCGCACGGAGTCCTCCGCTTCCGCCTCCAGCAGCACCACCACCAGCTCGTCCGGGTGCGTTCCGGGCGCATGCCTCAGGGCCAGCGTGCGTTGGGGGCCGTTCGCCGGCTGCACGCGCACCCACACGGGGCCTTCGGGCAGCGGCCCGCCGTGGACGAGGGATTCATACAGCGGCTCCACCCAGCCGCGCTCCGCGGGGACGAAGCGGCGGATGCATTCGGAGAGCGACAGGGCTTCCAGCTCCGCCGCCGGAACGCCCAGCAGGGTGGCGAGCGCCGCGTTGACCCGTAGCACCTGTTCGCCGCGGATGAGGGCGGTGGGGAGGGGCATCGCTTCGAGCAGCCGGTATTCGGCGGAGGCGGTGGACACGGCGGTCATCCTCTGAGTCCACCGCCCCGTCCGCAAGGGAACTTCAGCGGAGCCGGCGACGGCGGACGCAATGGGTTTTTCCGCACCCCGTATGGAAGGGCGAGGGGCAACACTCGGAGGGCACGACGATGATCTTCAAGAACCTGATGGACCGCGATGACCTGGAGCTGAAGGCTGTCATGGCCGTGACGGCGGCCTTCGTGATGATGGGCGCCGTCTTCCTGGGACAGATGCTGTAGCGCCTGGCCTCAGGGCTTCTTCTTCAGTTCCTTGGCGCGAGCCAGATACTTCTGAACGAACTCCTTCTCCTCCGGGCGAAGGTGGCTCAGACGCAACCCGTAGCCGCGCGGGTTCTTTCCGTCCTCCAGCGAATTCTCCCAGATGACGGAGCTGCGGAGCGTCAGCACCCGGGGCGGCTCATCGAAGCGCAAGGTGAGCTCCACCAAGGTCCCCAGCCGCAGCGGCTTGTCCGTGGCGATGAACAGTCCGCCCGATGACAGGTTGATGATGCGGTGGTCGGTGAAGATGCCCGCGTTCTGCAGCGTCACCTTCACGTCCGCGTGGATGCGGTCATCCGAACGCCGCTCCAGGCCGACGAACTCCGCGCTGGAATAGGTGGGCGCCGCCGCGGCCCGGCGCATGGCCGGGGCGGGCGGTGGAGGCGCGGCCTGCACGGGGCGCGGCGGGGGCGCGGCGGGCACGACGGGCGCGCGCACCGCCGCGGGGGCCGCGTGCACCACCGGCGGGGGCCGGGGCGGCGCGGCGGGCACGACGGGCGGTGGAGGGCGGGGCGCCTGCGCCGCCTGCGTCCAGGTGGCCTCCGCGTCGCGCATGCGGCGCGACAGGAAGTCGAAGATCTCCGCCGAGACCTTCTTCAGCTCCGGATGCGTGTCCGGGGACACGTGGTCCGGCGTGAAGCGCCTGGCCATTCGGAAGTAGGCCAGACGCAGCTCGTCCAGGTTGGCGGTGGGCTTGAGGCCAAAGACTTCGTGGGCCGGCAGGCTTTGCATGGCGCGCATCTGCGCGCGCAGGCGCTCGGCTTGCTGCAGCTCCAGGGAGGGCGTGGGACGCGCGCTGGCGAACAAGTCGCTCAGCTCGGCCAGCTCCGGCAGGGCGACCCAGTTCGTCCCATCCCGCGAGGCGCGCACCGCGGCCTTCAAGCGTCCGGAGGAAATCAGTTCCCGGAGGGCCTGGAGCGCCAGGGGCCCCAGCACACGTCCGAGATGGTCCGCGACCCAGTAACCGACAGCAGAAGACGACACGAAAACACCCCGGGGGTCAGTGAGCCAACGCCTGGCGCACGGCCGAGGCGATCTCGAGCGGATGGAAGGGCTTGCCCACGAAGCCCACGGCGCCCGCCGCCATGGCCTGCTCCACGACGGGCTCCGCGTCCATGCTGCTGATGACCAACACACGCGTGGTGGGCGACACCGTCTTGATGGCGCCCAGGACCTCCAGTCCACTCTTCTTCGGCATGAACAGGTCCAGGAACATCACCGCGGGCTTCTCCCGCGCGGCCACGGCCAGGCCTTCCTCACCGTCCGCGGCCTCGAGCAGCCGCAGCTCGATGCCCGTGTCGGCGATGACGTCCTTCAGGATACGGCGCACGAAACTGTCGTCATCGACGAGCAGCAGGGTCGGGGTGTCGGACATGGCTCCGGATGATACTTGGACCGCGCAACATCCGCGCGGGGACATGGCACGCCTGCCCGCCTTTTTGGGTTAAGGGGTGGGCATGTCCACCGACAACGCTCTCTCACACTTCGAGTCGAAAAAGCAGACGTACCTGGAGGACCTCAAGTCCCTCGTCCGGATTCCCAGTGTCTCATTTCCTGGCTTCGATGCGACGCAGGTACGACGCAGCGCGGAAGCGACTGCACGGCTGTTGAAAGACCGTGGTTTTGAAAACGTTCAGCTACTCGAAATCGAGGGCACGCACCCCTACGTCTATGGCGAGGTGCTCAAGGCGCCGGGCAAGCCCACGCTGCTGCTCTACGCGCACCATGACGTGCAGCCCGCGGGTGACGAGGCCGCGTGGAAGAGCCCTCCGTTCGAGCCGGTGGAGCGCGACGGCCGGCTGTACGGCCGCGGCTCGGCGGACGACAAGGCGGGCATCGTCGTGCACACGTCCGCGGTGGAGTCGTGGCTGAAGGGCGCGGGAGCGTTGCCGCTCAACGTGAAGGTCATCATCGAGGGCGAGGAGGAGATTGGCAGCAACTTCCTGGGCGCCTTCCTCCAGAAGCACGCGGCGCTCCTGAAGGCGGACGCCATCGTCCTCACCGACACGTCCAACTTCGACACCGGCCTGCCGTCCATCACCACCGCGCTGCGCGGGCTCGTCACGGTGGACGTGGAGGTGCGCGCGCTGCGGCAGGCGGTGCACTCGGGCATGTGGGGCGGGCCGGTGCCGGACCCCGTGATGGCGCTGTGCCGGATGCTGGCCACGCTGACGCACGCGGATGGCTCCATCGCCATTGAAGGCATCCGCGAGCGCGTGAAGCCGCTGACGGACGGAGAGCGCCAGAGCATCCAATCCCTGCCCGGAGACGAGGCGCACTTCCGCGCGCAGTCGGGCCTGCTGCCGGGCGCGCAGGTGCTGGGAGGCGGGGCGCATCCGTGGGAGATGAACTGGCGTCAGCCGAGCATCGCCATCAATGCCATCCAGGCCAGCAGCCGCAAGGACGCGCGCAACATCATCTGTGATTCGGCCTGGGCGCGGGTGGGCATCCGCATCGTCCCGGACCTGGAGGCGCGCGACGTGGAGCAGCGCCTGAAGGAGCACCTGCGCAAGGTGTGCCCGTGGGGGTTGGACGTCCACTTCGACACGGAGGGTGCGTCCGGTTGGTGGTACACGGACCCGTCCCACCCCGCGTTCCAGGCGGCCTTCCGAGCGCTGGAGAAGGGCTACGGCACGAAGGCGGTCGCCATTGGCTGCGGCGCCTCCATTCCCTTCGTGGAGCCCTTCGCGAAGGAGCTGGGCGGCGTGCCCGCGCTGCTCATCGGCGTGGAGGACCCGTACACCTATGCCCATTCGGAGAACGAAAGCCTGCACCTGGGCGACTGGGAGAAGTCCATCCGCAGCGCCATCCACCTCTACGCGGAGCTGGCCGAGGCCCTGAGCGCGCGAAAGGCTTGAGCACCCGGTGGCTCCAGGGCCCTGGTCTCGTTGAATCATGGGCTTGATGTATCGTCAGCGTGATGTCAGGAGCGCTTGGGATGCATGGGGCGAACGCGGAGTTCTTCGAGTGGGTGTTGCAGGCTGCTGGCGAGCCGTCCTCCGCTCGCCTCCGTGCGGCGCCGAGTGCCAGGGAGGCCGTGGACCGCGCCGTCTCCCTGGCCGCGGCCCTCCAAGCCGCCGCGCCTGAGTCCAGGGCCTTCGCTCAACACCTGGGGGCGCTGCTTTCGCGAGCGGTGGACCCGGTGCTCGCGCTGGAGCGGCTGCATGCCAGGGACGTCGCGCTCGCGCTCTCCTGCGCGCAGGGACTGCCAGCGGCCCGTGCGCTCCTGGAGCAGGAGGTCCTCCTCAAGCTGCGCGTCTCCCTGGCGCGCATCCACCCCTCGCCGGCGTTCACGGACGAGGTGTTGCAAGCGCTCCGGGCCAACCTCCTGATGCCTCGCGCGGAGGCTCCGTCCCGGTTGCTCGGGTACGCGGGCGCGGGCCCGCTGCTGCACTGGGTGAGCATCTCCGCGACGCGGCTCGCGCTGCGGATGCGCAAGGCGCTGGGAGAAGAGTCCCACGTGGAGGCCGAGGTGCTCGCTGCACACCCCGCGCCGGGCGGCCTGGAGCTGGGCTTCGTGCGGGAGGAGGCGCGGGGGCATGTGCGCGCGGCCTTCGTCCGGGCGGTGGCCTCGCTGGATGATGAGGACCGGGAGTTGCTGCGGCTCCACTTCGTGGAGCGCCTCTCCCTGGAGCGCATGGGCGCCCTGTTCGACCTGCACAAGTCCACCCTCTCACGCCGGCTCAGCGCGGTGCAGTCACTGCTGGAGAAACGGACGCGGCGCGCACTCGCTGAACGCCTGTCGTTGCCCGAGCCGGAAGTGGACAGCGTGATGCGCGCCATCCATGGACGGTTGGACTTGAGCCTCTCCGGCCTGCTGGAGGGGCGCGAGTGAGCTGCCCGGATGAGAACGCACTGTCGGGGTTCGCGAACGGCGCGTTGGACCCCGAGGGCATGACGACGGTGCGCCAGCATGTCTCCGGCTGCTCGGAGTGCCGGAGCGTGCTCGCCGCGCTGGGGGGGCTGGAGAATCCTCCCCCGTTGGTCGACACGGGGCTGCTCGTCTCCGGTGCGCGGGTGGGACGGTACGTGGTGCTCGGGCTGCTCGGCGAAGGTGGCATGGGGCGCGTCCACGCCGCCTATGACCCGGAGCTGGACCGGAAGGTGGCGCTGAAGCTGCTGAACCTCGCGAGGCTCGGGGAGGACTCGCTGGCCCAGGCGCGTCAGCGATTGGAGCGCGAGGCCCGCACGATGGCCCGCCTGTCGCATCCCCATGTCGCCCAGTTGCATGACGTGGGCGAGTTCCAGGGACAGCTCTTCCTGGTGATGGAACTCGTCGAGGGCGGCACGCTCCGGCGGTGGCTGGCGGAGACGCCGCGCACGCGCCGGGAAATCCTGGCGCGCTTCACCCAGGCGGCGGATGGGCTCGCGGCCACGCACGCGCTGGGCATCATCCACCGCGACTTCAAGCCCGACAACGTCCTGCTGACGCGCGACGGCCAGGTGCGCATCACCGACTTTGGCCTGGCCAACGCCGCGGTGGGACTGGGGCCGCCTCGGGAGGATTTGGCCATCGACTCCGGCGACGCGCCACTCACCGTCACCGGCACGTTCCTGGGGACGCCCGCCTATGGCGCGCCGGAGCAGCTTCGCGGAGAGCGGGGGGATGCCCGTTCGGACCAGTTCGCCTTCTGCGTCGCGCTCTACGAGGCGCTCAACGGGCAGCGGCCCTTCGCGGGTGCCACGCGCGAGGAGCTCCTGGCGTCCATGCAGCGCCAGGAGGTGCGTCCGGAGCAGCGGGGCGTGCCCTCGTGGCTCAAGGCCGTGGTGCGGCGGGGCCTCTCCGTGGACCCGTCGCGGCGCTTCGAGTCCATGCAGGTGCTGCGAGCCCGCCTCGCGCGGCAGGTGGGGGCCTGGAAGCGCAGCGCGGCCACGGCGGTGCTCGCGGGAGGACTGGTGGGCCTGGGGTTCCTCGTGCTGGGGCCTTCCGCGGCGGCGCCGAGCGAAGTCTGCCAGGGCAGTGAACGGCACCTCGAGGGCATCTGGGACGCGCCCGTGCGTGAGTCCACGCGTCAGGCCTTCCTGAGGACGGGAGACCCCGCGGCCGAGGCCTCGTTCCAGGCCGTGGCCTCCACGCTGGAGCAGTGGACGCAGGACTGGACGCGCGCGCATCAGTCCGCGTGCGAGGCGACGCGTGTCTTCGGCGAGCAGTCGGAAGCGGCGCTGGGGCTGCGGATGACGTGCCTGGACCAGCGGTTGGGAGAGCTGTCGCGGCTGACGGCGGCGCTCCAGGGGGCGGACGCGCGGACGGTGGAGCGGGGCTTCGGGCTGGGGGCCTCGCTCGGAGGCGTGGGCGGGTGCGCGGACGTGCGCACGTTGCAGGAGGCCGTGTCTCCGCCGGAGGACCCGACGGCGCGCGCGGAGGTGGAGGCGGTGCGCGCGGAGCTCGCGCGGGCGAACGCGAAGCGGCTCGCGGGGCATACCCCCGAGGGCCTGCGAATCGCGCTTGCCGCCCGGGAGCGCGCGCTCGCCACCCATCATCGGCCGCTGGAAGCCGAGGCACATCATCTCTGCTCGCGATTGCAGGAGGACGCGGGGGCCATCGAGGACGCGCGCGAGTCCCTGGTCCAGGGCGCTCTGGCGGCCGAGGCAGGGCGGCATCTGGGCGTGCTCGCGCGGGTGCTGCACTTCCAGGCCTGGCTGCATGGGTACGGAATGGGACGGCCCCAGGAGGCGTGGCCCTTCCTCCATCGCGCCCGGGCCCTGGCGGAGACGCTGCGAGACGCCGAGCTGGACACCCTGCTGGACCAGGTGCAGGCGGAGCTCCTGGAGCAGGAGGGCCGCTTCTCGGAGGCCGAGTCGCTGCTCCGTGCCTTGTTGGAAACCGCCAGCGCCCGGGGCCAGTCGTACACGCACGCGGAGCTGAACGGCCGGTTGGGATTGCTGGCCCAGCAACAGGGACGGTTGCTGGAGGCGAAGCGTTGGCAGGAGGAGGCGCTGCGCGTCCGTGAGAAGCACTTCGGGCCGGCGCACCGGGACACGGGACGGGCCCTGTCGAACCTGGGGGGCACGTTGGCCCTCCTGGGGGAGCTGTCGAGCGCCGAGGCCGTCCTCAAGCGGGCGCTGGGCATCCTTCGCCAGACGCTGGGTTCGGAGAACCTGTCGGTGGCCCGGACCTTGTCCAACCTGACCCTCGTCTACGTCGAGTGGGGGCATGCGGCCCAGGCGCGGGAGGCCGCGGAGGAGAGCTGGGCCGTGGCGCTCAAGAGCGTGGCCGCCGACAGCCCGGTGTTGATAGGGGTGAAGTCGAATCGGCTGGGGGTGCTGGGCGAGCAGGGCGAGCGCTTGCCGGAGCTGGAGTATGCCCGAGGCCTCCTGGCGCATCGGGAGCGTGCCTATGGCGCCACCCATCCGGAGGTGGCGCTGGATGCGCACGAGGTGGGCCGGCTGCTGCGTCTGCTGGGGCGTCCGGGCGAGGCCCGTGGCTTCCACGCTCGCGGTGTCTCGCTCCAGCGGCCCCTGGCCGACAAGGGGGAGCTGGATGGCACGTCGCTGCGCTACCTGTCGGATGCGCTGCTCTTCCTGGGGCAGGTGGACGAGGCACGCCTTCACATCGAGCAGGCGCTCGTGGTCATGGAGAGAGATTTGGGGCCGTCGTCGTCCGAGCGCATGGAGGCGCTGCTGCTCCTAGGGGACGTCCATCTCGCGCGAGGTCAGCCCGCCGAGGCCCTGGCGCCGCTGCGGACCGCGCTGGCGGACCTCACGGCCCGGCAGGTGGTCTCCGCCCGCGTTCCCAGGCTGCGCCGCCGGCTCGCGCGGGCGCTTCGGTTGACGGGCGCGGTGGAAGAGGCCTGCGGAGAGGCCCGCCGCGCCTGGGAGGAGCTGTCCGTGTGGCGCAAGGCCTATGTCCAGGAGACGGCGGACGCGCGGACCGAGCTGGGGCACTGTCGCGGATGACCATCGATTGCATGTAACGGGCGTCGCCCGCAGAGAGCGGCTCCGCCTGTTTTCGGGTCAAGGCCGCCAGGTCTTGAAGACTGGCACTTTCCCCTGGATTCGGGCGGCGCTTCGCTGGTGTCTTCGAGGCCGGGAGCCGGGGCCTGTGCCTCCTGGCGGAGGGAGACCGCGTGGATGCTGTGGATACGAGGCTGGTCGCCAGCTACGCGGTGGCCATCGCCTTCGACGTGCTGATGCCGGTGGGCATGGTGCTGTGGGCGCGCCGGCGGCTGGGCGTGGCCTGGAAGGTGGTGGGCTGGGGCGCGGCGGCGTTCGCGCTGTCGCAGTTGCTCACCCGGCTGCCCATGGTGCAGGTGGCGCAGTACTTCATGCGCGACGCGCTGAAGACGTCCTCGGTGCTGCTGGGCGTCTGGATTGTCGTGCTGTCCCTCACCGCGGGCCTCTTCGAGGAGACGGCGCGGCTGTGGGCCTTCCGCAAGCCGCTGAAGGACTTCCGCCGCTGGCGCGACGCGGTGGGCTTCGGCGTGGGCCACGGCGGCCTGGAGTCGGCGCTGCTGGTGGGCGGGCTGGCGGCGCTGGGGCTCGTCAACGTCATCGCCCTGTCCAGGTTGGACCCCTCCACCTTGCCGCTGAAGCCGGAGCAGGTGGCGCAGGTGGTGGAAGCCAAGGCGACCATCGCCGCGCTGGACTGGTGGATGCCGCTGCTGGGGGCCTACGAGCGGCTGGGCTCCATGGTGGTGCACATCGCGCTGTCGGTGGTGGTGCTCCAGCGCTTCATCCGTGGCGAGGTGAAGTGGTACTGGCTCGCGGTGGGCGCCCACGCCGTCTTCAACGCGCTGACGGTGGTGGTGGGGAAGCTGGCCAACGCGGCGTGGGGACAGCAGGCAGGGGCGTTCGCGGGCGAAGCCATGGTGACGGTGGCCGCGCTGGTGGGCCTGTGGGTCATCCTCTATTTCCGCCGCGTGGACGCGGAGCGCGACACGGCGGCGATTCAGGCGCTGACGTGAGCAGGCGCTAGCGCCCGCGGAAGCGGTCCGTGGCATCCACCAGCGCGGAGGTGTTGCCCGGCTCGTTCGCGGAGTGCCCCGCGTCGGACACCATGACGAACTCCGCCTCCGGCCACGCCTTGTGCAGGGCCCAGGCGCTCTCTGGGGGGCACACCACGTCATAGCGCCCCTGGACGATGACGGCGGGGATGTTGCGGATGCGGTGCACGTCGTCGAGCAACTGGGTGTCGCTGCGCAGGAAGCCCCGGTTGACGAAGTAGTGGCATTCGATGCGGGCGAAGGCGAGCGCGAAGGCGTCCCCGCTGTTGCGCGCCACCAGCTCCGCGTTGGGGTACAGGCAACTGGTGCGTCCTTCCCACACGCTCCACGCGCGCGCGGCCTCCTGCTGCGCCTTCACGTCGGAGCCCATCAGCCGGCGGTGGTAGGCCGCCAGCAGGTCCCCACGCTCCTCGAGCGGAATGGGCTCCAGGTAGTACTCCCACGCGTCCGGGAAGAGGGCGCTGGCGCCTCGCTGATAGAACCAGTCAATCTCCTGCTTGCGGAGCAGGAAGATGCCGCGCAGCACCAGCTCCGAGACGCGCTCGGGATGTGTCTGGGCATAGGCCAGGGACAGGGTGCTGCCCCATGAGCCGCCGAAGAGCTGCCACCGGGAGATGTCCAGGAACTCGCGCAGCCGCTCCATGTCGGCCACCAGGTTCCAGGTGGTGTTCTCCTCCAGGCTCGCGTGCGGGGTGCTGCGTCCGCAGCCGCGCTGGTCGAACAGGATGATGCGGTACGCGGCCGGGTCGAAGAAGCGGCGCTGTCGCGGGTCCGTTCCTCCGCCGGGCCCCCCGTGGACGAAGAGCACCGGCTTGCCCTCTGGATTGCCGCTCTCCTCGAAGTACACCTCATGCCCACCGGAGACGCGCAGGCGTCCGGTGCGGTAGGGCTCCAGGGGCGGGTACAGCGAACGCAGCGGACGGTGGGACACGGACACGGGCAGGCCTTCCGTAGCGGTGGGAGCGGCTGACCCTACCAGGGGCCCCGCCGGGGGCCTTCCGTCCGCGGGTGGCAGGGCGTCTGGAGTGTGCGGCGGACCTCCTGCCCGGAGGGCGCTCTGTCAGGCAGGCCACGGACGATGTGGCGGCGAGTTCACCGCGCCGCAACGTGGGCTTCGCGGACGGGGTGGAGACTGCCGGTTGTCTCCCACACCCCCCGGAGCACGCCATGAACCTCGCTTCGCTCATCCATCCTGCGACTTCGCCTCACACGCCCGCGCCGCGCCGGCTGCGGCTCGTCCGCGTGCAGGCCACCGTCCTCGCGCAGGGCGCGGTGGGCGCCATGAAGGACGGCGTGAAGGCCTTCCGCCACATGTGCGACATCCTCACGGGAGGCGATGCCCAGGCCCGGCACTGAGCCAGGCCATGCGTCCTCCGGCCCCGGGGAGTCAGGGGCCGGGTGCTTCACTCAGGAGGGCGCGCCCGGGCGCGGGCCGGTTCCCGGGCTCGAAGGCGCGTCCTCCTTCGGAGGCGGGGGCGGCACGCCCTTGCCCGCGGGAGCCACCACCCGCACCTCGGTGCGCTCGTCGAGCGCGAGCCCGTCACCCTTGGGCTCCGTCTCCGTCACGGAGATGACGTCGCCCCGGTTCAGCTTGAGGAAGCGCTCGTTGCGCTCGTTGCGGTGGCGCTCCTGCATCGCCAGGCCCACGCGGCCCTCGGGGCCACAGCCGATGTAGCGGTGCCGGCCCTTGCCCTCCAGGGGCTCGGAGACGATGCGGAACAGCCGCCCGGGCGTCAGCTCCGGCCACGCCTCGTCCTTGGGGGCCAGCACCAGGTAGCTCATCTTCAGCGATTCCTTGTGCAGGCTCGCCGCGCGCGCCAGCTCCTCCACCACGCGAGGCATGGGCCAGGCGCGCTCGGCGTGGCACCAGTCCGTCTCCTTCACCAGGGCGGGGCAGGGGCCGCGGTACATGCAGGGCGCGCGGACGGCGTAGCCCTTGGCCACCATGGCGTCGCGCACGTGCAGCAGGCCGCGGCTCGTCTCGCGCAGCGCGGGCTCCATCACCAGCAGGCTGCCGCCGCGCTTCACCTTCGCCAGAATCGTCTCCAGCAGCGCGGCGCGGGGGGCCGTGGCCGCGTCCCCCGTGCCGTACAGCTCGTTGACGACGTGGCCCATCGTAATCAGGTCGAACTGGCCGTCGGGCAGCGTGGCGCCCTTCTTCGTCGGGTCCCAGTCGCGGGTGGACAGGGCCTCACCGGCCTCGGCGGCCAGGTTTCGCGCCAGGGTGAGGGCGGCCTTGCTGCGGTCGGCGGCGGTGACCTGGCCCCCGCCCGCGTCCAGGGCGGCGAAGGCCACCGGGCCCGGACCGCTGCCCAGGTCCAGCACCTGCCGGGGGCGGTTCGGCAGCTCGCCGAGCACCTGCCGGGCCTGCGCATAGGACACCGGCCAGTAGAAGAGGAGATAGGCGCCCAGGAGCTTCGGGTCGTCCATGTACCGCGCGCCGGCGAGCTGCCGCTCCCGCGTGAGGCCCAGGGAGAGCTGGCGGACACCCGCGGCCACCTCCTTCACCTCCTGGGGCGTCAGGCGCGTCTCCGGCCCGGCGCCACCGCCCCGGCCGCGTGACGCGCGCCAGACGGCGATGAGCCGCGGCATCCATCGCTCCAGGTCCTTGCTGTATGCGTTGCTCATCGAACCCAGCCTTCACCTGTGAGGCCGCGTCCCGCCGCGGCCGTTGCCAACCCATTGTCGTCCCGCCAAGCCTTCAACGGCGAGATCGCCATGGAGGGGGAGAGCGCGTTAAACCCTGGTCGCACATGATTTCCGTTCGCGGCCTTCGCAAGCACTACAAAGTCCATAAGCGCCCGCCGGGCTTGAAGGCTGCCCTCCGCTCACTCGTCCACCGTAGCTACACCACGGTGAAGGCCGTGGACGGGATTTCCTTCGACATCCGCCCCGGGGAGCGGGTGGGCTTCCTGGGCCCCAATGGCGCCGGGAAGACGACGACGCTCAAGGTCCTCTCCGGCCTGCTCTATCCCTCCGACGGCGAGGTGACGGTGGACGGCCATGTCCCGCAGAAGCGGGAGGAGGCCTTCCTCAAGAAAATCATGCTCGTCATGGGGCAGAAACAGCAGCTCCTGTGGGACCTGCCTCCGGCGGAGACGTTCGAACTCAACCGCGCCATCTACGACGTGCCCCAGGCCCAGTACAAGAAGACGATGTCGGACCTGATTGAGCTCCTGGAAATCGGGGACCTCATCGGCAAGCCCACCCGTCAGCTGTCGCTGGGGGAGCGGATGAAGTGCGAGCTGGCCGCGGCGCTCATCCACCAGCCCCGGGTGCTCTTCCTGGACGAGCCGACCATCGGCCTGGACGTGGCCATGCAGGCCACCATGCGGACGTTCATCAAGGAGTACAACGAGAAGTACGGCGCCACGCTCATCCTCACCAGCCACTACATGGACGACGTGGCGGCGCTGTGCCCCCGTGTCATCGTCATCGACAAGGGCCTCCTGTCATACGACGGCGGCCTGGACGCGCTGGTGCAGCGGGTGCGGCCGGAGAAGCGCGTGGTGCTGCGCCTGTCGGAGGAAGTGGACGCCGAGCGCCTGTCGCCGCTGGGCCGGGTGGTGACGCACGAGCCCGGCACCGCGGTGCTCCAGGTCCAGCAGGAGGCGGTCAACGCCACCATCACCCGCGCGCTGTCCACGTTGCCGGTGATGGACCTCACGGTGGAGAACGCGCCGCTGGAAGAGGTGATGAGCGAGCTGTTCGCGGAGTCGAAGGCGCGCCGGACGGCGGTGTCGGAACCGGTGCCCGCATGAGCGCCCGGACCACACTGCGCGCCTTTCCCACGCTGCTGCGGGTGGGGTTCGCGGAGGCGGTGGCCTACCGCGCGGAGATGCTCATCTGGGTGCTGTCCACCACCATGCCGCTGGTCAACATGGTGCTGTGGATGGCGGTGTCGCGCGAGGCGCCCGTGGGCCGCTTCGGCGAGGCGGACTTCATCAGCTACTTCCTGGCCACCTTCGCGGTGCGGCAGCTGGCCACGTCGTGGGCGGCGTGGCTCATCAACTGGGAGGTGAAGCAGGGGACGCTGGCCATGCGCCTGCTGCGCCCCATCTCCCCCCTGTGGGCCTACGCGGTGGAGAGCATCGCCGCCTTCCCCATGCGATTGATGGTCGCGGTGCCGGTGATGCTGCTGAGCGTGGCGCTGGTGGGGCAGAAGGCGGTGCCCCAGCACGCGTGGCAGTGGGGCTTCGTCGTGCTGTCGGTGATTGGCGGCTGGGCCGTGGCCTTCCTGGCCAACGTGGCCATTGGCGCGCTGTGCTTCTTCCTGGAGAGCAGCCAGAAGGTGCTGGAGGTGTGGCTGGTGCTCTTCTTCGTGTGCTCCGGCTACATGTACCCGGTGGAGCTGCTGCCGCCCACGCTGCGCACCATCATCGACTGGTTGCCCTTCCGCTATCAGATTGGCGTCCCGGTGGAGATGCTGACGGGGGTCTATGGCTGGGAGGAGTCCCTGCGGCTCCTGGCGGCCCAGTGGGCCTGGGTGGCGGTGCTGGGGGCGTTGGCGGCGGTGACGTGGAAGCAGGGCGTGCGGCGCTTCGCGGCGTTCGGGGGCTGAAGTGAAGGTGAAGCGCTATCTGCGGCTGCTGGGCATTCAACTCAAGGCGTCGGGGCTGCTCTCCTTGCAGTACCGCGCGGACTTCTTCACGGAGGGGCTGACGTCCCTCTTCTGGACCTTCACGGCGCTGGCGCCGCTGTTCGTCGTCTACGGTGAGCGGCCCAACATCGAGGGCTGGAGTTTCGGCGAGGCGCTGCTCGTGGTGGGCTGGTTCACGCTGCTCCAGGGCATCCTGGAGGGCGCCATCAACCCCAGCCTCACGGGGGTGGTGGAGCACATCCGCAAGGGCACGTTGGACTTCGTGCTGCTCAAGCCGGCGGACGCGCAGTTCCTGGTGTCCACGCAGCGCTTCCAGCCGTGGCGGGCCTTCAACGTGCTGACGGGAATCGGGCTGTTCGTCTACGCCTTCCTGCACCTGGGGCGGTGGCCGTCGGTGACGGGGCTGCTGGCCTCCGTGCTGCTGCTGGGGACGAGCACGCTCTTGCTCTACTCGCTGTGGATTCTGACGGTGAGCGCGGCGTTCTTCGTCGTGCGGGTGGACAACCTGACGTACCTGTTCACCTCCATCTTCGACTTCGCGCGCTGGCCGTCCTCCGTGTTCCAGGGCGTGGGGCGCGGCGTGCTGACGATGGTGTTCACGTACGTCATCCCGCTGGCGCTGATGACGACCTTCCCGGCGCAGGCCATGCTGGGACGGCTGCCGCCCCAGTCGCTCGTGGGCGCGGTGGTGGGCGCGGGGCTCTTCGCCTGGGGCTCACGTCAGGTGTGGCTGCGCTCCATCCGACGGTACACGTCGGCGAGCAGCTGACGCGGGCATGAAACGCCTCTCCCCAGCGCGGTGACGCGCGCCGCTCCGGGGAGAGGATGACCGCTGGGGGCCTACTTCTTCAGGCCGCGGGTCGTGTCCTGGATGATTCGGGTGACGTTCGCGATACCGCCACCGACGATGTACCAACTCGGGGCGTCCACCACGATGACCCGGCCCTGCTTGAAGGCGCGGGTCTGGCTGAGCTCCGGGTGCCTGGCCAGCGTCTCCAGGGCCTTGTTCTCACCCCCGCCGGTCGCGGCGCCGCGGTCCAGCACCACCAGCCACTCCGGGTTGGCGGCCACGGCCTTCTTCAGCAGGGCAGCCGCGGCTTCCTGACGGGCCTTCGCTTCAGGCGACCCTGCCGGCGGGCGCGGGCCGTCGTTGCTGCCCTCCGCCTTCGGGACCACGGCGTTGAATCCCGTCAGCTCGTGGAGATAACCGAAGCGGTCGCCGGGCGCGTGCACCATGACGTTGCCATTCAGGGTGAAGAGCATCACGGCGGACTTGCCGCCCGTCAGCTTCTTCAGCGCCGCCCGCTCCTTCTCGAAGTTCTTCACCAGCGTGTCGGCTTCCTTCTGCTTGCCGAAGGCCTTGCCCAGCGCCAGCGTCTGGCCCGTCACGTCCTCCACGAAGTGGTCGGCGCGAACGGACAGGTTCACGGTGGGCGCGAGCGCGCTCAGGGCCTCGGCCTGCTTCCGCGAGCGCCCACCCACCACGATGAGGTCCGGCTTCAGCTCCGCGAGGGCCTTGGTATCGGGCTCGAACAGGCTGCCGGCCTGGGGCACGCCATTGCTGTTGTAGGCGGACAGCGTGGCCGGGAAGGTGGCCTTCGGCACGGCCACGGCACGGATGCCGAGCGCGTTCAGCGTGTCGAGCACGCCGAGGTCATAGACGGCGAGGCGAGACGGCGTGGCGGGCACGCTCAGCGTGCCAGTCTCATGCTTCAGCTCGAAAGCAGCGGAGGGAGCAGCGGTAGCCAGACCGGAGGCGAACAGTGCCGCGACGAGCGGGCGATGGAAACGGCGCATGGGAGGTTCTCCGAAACGTGACCGCGAAAACCGAGGGACGTTCCGGCGGATATGCCACGGCGCTCCTCGGTTCGACAGCGGCGCCGGGCGCGTCACGGAGCGCTGGATGATTCATCTTTTCATTTTGAGATTAGTTTGCATTATCACCTGTGCCGCGCGTTTGTCGCCGCTGCGCCCTCCGCAACAGGCCGGGAGGACGTGAAGGAGGCGGTCGTCGTTCGCCTGACGAGCAATTCTGTGGTTGCTTGAATTGCATGGCCTGGCGCGGCGGCCTCTGGCTTTACCCCGCACGGGTGGGTGCCCAAGGCCCCACGTATTGATGTGTTCAGTTTTGGGTGGTGCGATGGTCCGCCCGTGCAGGGCTGGGGTAAAGGCGCCGAGCGCGGTCCCGCCGCGCATCCCCCCGTCACACAAAGGACCCCCACCTATGTTTGAACCTGTTGGGTTCGGCCGGAAGGCCGCGCTCTTGATGACGCTCGTGTTCGCAGGATGCTCACACGAGGATTTTGCAGACGCGCTGCATGCGCCATGGACCCAGGACGCCGAGCTCGCTTCCGTCAGTTGGGTAGGCACCCCCAGCATGTCCACTCAGCGGCTGGACCATACGGCCACGGTGCTGCCCAATGGCCGCGTGCTGGTCGCCGGTGGCCAGTCCTCCACGAGCGCCGAGCAATACGACGTGGCGACCGCGCGGTGGCTCAGCGCGGGGAGCATGAATGTCATCCGCCGGCGTCACACCGCGACGTTGCTGCCCAATGGAAAGGTGCTGGTGGTGGGCGGTGACGTCGCCGCCGCGACCACCGGCACCGCGGAGCTGTACGACGTGGCCACCGGGACCTGGTCTTCCACCGGCAGCCTGGACTCCCTTCGCTCGGGACACACCGCCACGTTGCTGCTCGACGGCAAAGTGATGGTGATGGGCGGAGAAGACGGCACGGGAACCGCGTTGAGGACGGCGCGTCTGTATGACGCCGACACAGGGACCTGGAGCGCCACCCACAGCATGACCGCCCCGCGCATGGGACACGCGGCGACGCTGCTGCCCAATGGAAAGGTGCTGGTGTCGGGCGGGCGCTCCAGTTCGTGGGGCACCGTCCTCCGGACTGCGGAGCTCTATGACCCCGCCACGGGGACCTGGTCCTCCACCGCCTCCATGAGCTCGCCGCGCACGGGGCATGCTTCGACGGCGCTGCTGAATGGCAAGGTGCTGGTGTCCGGCGGGCTGGTGGATGACATCACCGCGACGCGCAGCGCGGAGCTGTACACCGCGGAGACCGGTGTCTGGGGTTCCGCGGGGGGCCTGATGCCCGTCGAGCGCGCGCACCACACCGCGACGGTGCTGCACTCCGGCGAGGTGTTCATCACCGGTGGCACGGACGGCAGCGAGCCCTACCTCCAGAGCGCTGCATTGTATGACCCTGTCAACGCGCTCTGGACCTCCACGGTTTCGATGGGCACCAGCCGGCTGGGCCACACCGCCGCGCTGCTGGGGACGGGGGAGGTGCTGGTCGCGGGCGGAAGTCCGGACGGCGTCCTGCGCACCGCTTCCGCCGAGCGCTACGTCCCACCCACGCTGCCCTGGCGCGCGGCCAATGCCATGCTGTCCGCGCGGTACCACCATTCCTTGACGGTGTTGTCTTCGGGCGAGGTCCTCGCGGCGGGTGGCACCGCGAATGGCAGCACGGCATTGACGGGTGCGGAGCGCTACTCCGAGGCCACGGGCCACTGGCTGCAGACGGGCACGCTGCTCACCGCGCGCTATCTCCACACCGCGACGCTGCTGCCCAATGGCAAGGTGCTGGCAGCGGGAGGCCAGAGCACGTCGTCCAGCTATCTTCCCTCGGCGGAGCTCTATGACGCGACCACGGGCACGTGGAGTTCCACGGGGGCGCTGGCTGCGCCGCGTGCGCGCCACACCGCGACGCTGCTGCCCAACGGCAAGGTCCTGGTGGCGGGAGGCCGGATGAGCTCCAGCTTCTCTGGCATGCTGGCCACCGCGGAGCTGTATGACGTGGCGACCGGGACGTGGACCGCCACCGGGGTGATGAGCCGCCGTCGGCAGTACCACACCGCGACGTCGCTGCCGTCCGGCAAGGTCCTGGTGGTGGGAGGCAACACGCAGGATGGAGACACGTCCTCGGCGGAGCTCTATGACGTGTCCACGGGGCAGTGGACGCTCACCGGCTCTCTGTCCGGGCCGCGTTATGGCCACACGGCGGTGGCGCTGCCGTCGGGCAAGGTGCTGGTGGCCGGAGGCTGGGGCGCGCGGGGGGCGCTCGCCACGGCTGAGCTCTACGACCCGGCGACGGGCACCTGGACCTCGCTCACGTCCATGCAGCACTCCCGCTACGGACCGATGTCCGCGCTGCTGCCCTCCGGCCGCGTGCTGGTGTTGGGGGGTGACGGAGGGGGCACCGTGGGCTTGTTGGCCTCGGCCGAGGTGTATGACCCGGCCAGCGGCCAATGGCACAGCGCCGGAACGCTGCCCTCGGCGCTCACCAGCGCGGGCGTGGTGACGCTGGTGGGCTCTGGCCGCGTGCTGGTGTCGGGAGGCCTGGGCCCCAGCGGCTCGCTGTCCTCCGCCGGGTTGTATTCGCCCGCGCCCTGATTCCACGTCCCGCCCCGGGGGCTTGTGTCGCCGGGGCGGGCTTTCGGATGCGGCCCGCAAGACAGCTCGGGGCTTGGGGTGTCGCCTGGGTGATGGCGGCTCGCTTTCGGGTGACTCGAGCCGCGTCTCCACTGCTCCAATCTCCCCGCGGTGCATTCGAGGGGGACGCATGAATCGGATTCAAAGGGTGGTCATGACGGGGTTGTTCGCCGGAGTGCTGGGAGGCGCTCCCGCGTCCTGGGCCGGCGCGGCGAAGACGCAATACCCCGTGGTGTTCGCGCACGGCATGGGCGGGTTCGATGACCTGCTCGGCTACGACTACTGGGGGAACGACTTCGGCACCTTCGTGGGTGAGGCCTGTGAGTCGCGCTTCGACACGAGCTGCAACAGCGACCTCGACCCGGGACAGCGCGCCTTCGTTGCACAGGTGGCGGCGTTTCAGTCCTCGGAGGTCCGCGGGTTGGACCTGGCGGACGACATCGAGGGCTTCATGGCGACGACGGGTGCCTCGAAGGTGAGCATCATCGGGCACTCTCAAGGGGGCATCGACGCGCGGAAGGCGGCGCGCGTGCTGCGGGAGCGCAGGGGCACCACGTCGGTGGCGGTGCTGGCCAGTGTGTCTTCGCCGCACCGGGGCTCGCCGGTGGCGAAGTACATCCTCGACCAGAAAACGGGTGTCACCAGCGTCGTCGCGGCGCTGGCGCGCTACTACGGCGACTCCGTCTATGCGCCGGGCAATGATGCCTATGCGGCGGCGAAGCAGCTCGTCTTCAATGACTATTCATCCTCGGACGGTGTCGTCACGGGCATGAAGGCCTTCAACGAGAAGTATCCGGTGAGCAGCAACTACGCGGAGCGCTACGTGTCACTCATCACCGCGCAGTTCGGGGGGAATGTGAATCCGGCGCTGTACCTGTTGAAGGAGTTCCTCTTCGACATCGACGGCAATGGCTACTGCGCGGGGGATGGGGACAACGACGGCGCGGCCGGCTGCGGCGACGGCGTACGCAACGAAGCGGATGACGATGGCATGGTGGGCATCAACTCCCAGCAGATGGGGCGTCGGCTGCGCTACCACGACGCCTTCTTCGGCTTCGACTCGGTGACGGACGACGCGTCCATTCCCGCGCTCAATGATTTGAACGCGCCATCGCGTCCGCAGAGCACGTCCATGTCCAGCGTGGTGCCTCAGGACCATGTGGATGTGGTGGGGGTCGGGCCGGACGCCTTCGATGAGCCGGAGTTCTACGCCGCCCTCATCCATTACATCTCACTGCATGACTGACGTGCCGGCGCGTCAGGCCCCGGGCTGCGGGGCTTCGACTTCCTCGGACTCCACGCCGTAGTACGCGAGGCACTCCACCTCGCGTCCGCGCACCACACGTCGGCCGTCGAGCGGACCGCCATGCGCGGTGACGATGGTGCATTGGCCCTCGTCGCCTTCCTGGTCGAAGTAGAGGACCACCCAGTCATGGGTGGCATTCTGCTGGTGGGCCAGCGCGGTGTTGGAGAAGAGCGCGCGGAAGTTCCATCCCTCCAGCTTCTTGCGGAGTACGGGCAGCCATGCTTCGCCAGAGGGATTGAACCGGCGCGGTGCAATCCGGCGCAGCTCGCCTGCGCCCGCGCGCCGCCGGTACTCCTCGTCCACCTGGAGCAGCACGCCCACGTCCGGCCGGGGGCCTTCATCCCGCCCTTCGCTCCGGCGTGCGGCGCTGCGCCGCTCCCTGCCCAGCCGTGCGCCCAGCAGCTCGCGCACCTGTTCGCTGCGCCGGGGGCCGAAGCCCTCCACGCGCTCCAGCCGTCCGTCGTGTGCGGCCTGCTCCAGCTCCTCCAGCGTCCGCACGCCCAGCTCGTCATGGATGCGGCGGGCCAGCTCGGCGCCGATGCCCGGCACGCTGGCCAGGAGTTGCTCCGGAGAGTGCTCTGACTCCAGCCGCTGGAGCAGGGAGAGCTGTCCGGTGCGAATCAGCTCCGCCATCGCCGCGGCGATGCTCTTTCCCACGCCGGGGAGCTTGCGCAGCCCTGCTTCACCGTCCTCGGCCAGCAGCTCCGCCACGGGTTGAGGCCACTTCGCGATGGTGTCCGCGGCCTTCCGGTAGGCGCCGACCCGGAAGGGCATCGCGTCCTGCTCCTCCAGCAGGTCCGCGACGCGCTCCAGCGCATCCGCGACGTCGATGTTGTCCTTCCAGGCAACGCCCATGGCTGCCTTCAAGGTGGGGCGCGTCGAAGACGGTGGCCACCCCTGTCGCGCAGGTCGCGCCGTGGCACCGGGCCCGGCGGGCGGCCGGCAAGGCGGCCGGCTTGCAGCCCGCGCTCACGACAGCGGCGCTCAGGCCGGCTCGCTCGAGGAGGCGCGAGGTCCCTCAATGACGACCTTCAGGCCGCGCGGCGGATTGGGCGCGAAGGTGAGTGAGAAGCCGACGCGGTGGCACAGCTCGCGGACGATGGACAGGCCAAGCCCGCTGCCCCGGGTCGCCCGGCGCCGCGTGGCCTGCGCGCGAAACCCGCGCTCGCCCAGGCGCTCGAGCTCCTCGGCAGAGAGGCCGGGCCCGTCGTCGAGCACGGTGAGCCGGAAGCGCCCGGGTTCCGCATCCTCCAGGACCGCCACGACGTGGCCCCCCGCCTCGCCGTGCGTGACGGCGTTGTGGAGCAGGTTGCCCAGGGCCTGCTCCAGCATCGTGGGATTGCAGCGCACCCAGAGCGCCTCGTCGGGCCGGGAGCACTCCACGGTCAGCCCCAGCAACCGCGCGAGCTGCTGGAGCCTGCGCACCACGCGCTCCACTGTCTGCCCCAGCTCCACGCGCGGGTCGCCCGCCGTCGGGTCGATGCCCTCTCCGAGCTGGCAGGCGAGATGGAGGTTGTCCACCAGGGAGGTGAGGTAGACGGTGTCCTCGATGCCCTGGCGGAGGAGCGCCGCGGTGGGCTCGGTGGGCGTCGTCGAGGCCAGCTCCAGCGACAATTGAAGCGAGGCAATGGGCGTCTTCAGGTCGTGCGCGACGTCCGCCAGGTGTCGCTCCAGCGCGTGTTTCTGGGCCTCGATGCGGGTGGCGTCCTCCTGGACACGGGCATGGGTGGTGTCGAGCACCCGTGACAGCTCGCCCAGCTCATCGTCCTGGCCATCCGCCGCGGAGTGATACCGACTGGCCCCGAGCATCCCCGCCGCCCGATGCAGACGGCGCAGGCGTTGGAGGAGGGGGTGGACGACGACGAAGGTGGACAGCGTCGCCGCGAGCATCGTGAAGAGGACGGCGGCCACGAGGACCCACCCGCCCACCGTGGCGCGCTCGTCCATGAGCGGCCAGCGGAACTCCAGGAGGCTGCAGGGGCCGGACTCCGCGAGCTTCATCAGTGAGGCCCCCGCCCACGTTGAGTCCGGACGGAAGAGCGGGAGGTAGAAGAGGGTGGGCTCACGCTCACCTTGGGCGAGACGTGCGAGAAGCCTGGGGTCCGGACGTGCGCCGGGCGAGCCGGCCCCCACCTGGGCAAGGTCATACGCCTGCACCTCCACTCCGTCCGGGCTCCGGAAGTGCCATCCCGGTGTCGTCCGGCACTCCGAAGTCTGGGGCGCGAGCGCCAGGGCGGCGGACATCCGTACGCCATGCGACAGCGCGGCATCCACGCCCAGGACAATCGCGAGGAAGGACGCGCCCAGCGTGCCCAGCAGGCCCAGGAGCGCCGAGGCCACGAGGATGCGTTGGGCCAGGCGGTTGCGCAGCCTCACCGCGGCTCCTCGTCGGGGACGAACCGGTAGCCAATCCCCCAGGACGTCTGGATGCGCGCGCCCGCTGGCCCCAGCTTCTTGCGGATGCGCGCGATGTGAGAGTCCACGGTCCGGTCATCGCGCTCCTCGCTGGGCGGCAGCGCGTGCTGGGCAATCTGGGCGCGTGTCAGGGCGCGTCCCGGACGCTCCGCGAGATAGGCGAGCACGTCGAACTCGTGGCGTGTGAAGGGCAGGGCGCCGGTGCCTTCGCGGCTCGCCTCGCGGGCGTCGAGGTCCAGGCTCACGTCGTCCCAGTGCAGCACGCGTCGTGGACGCTCCTCCTGGAGAAGCAGCCGTGCGCGGATTCGGGCGACCAGCTCCTCCATCCAGAAGGGCTTGGGGAGGTAGTCCACCGCCCCCAGGCCGAAGGAGCGCAGCCGGGCCTCCAGTTCCTGTCTCGCGGTGAGGACGATGACGGGGACACGGAGCCGGAAGCGCCAGGCTTCCAGCAACTCGAAGCCGTCATGCCCGGGCAGGTTGAGGTCCAGCACCACCAGGTCGGGGTGCTCGCGCTCGGCCATCTCGAGCGCGAGCACGCCATCCGTGGCGAGCACCACCTGGAAGCCCGCGAGCTTCAATCCACGAACGATGCCCGCAGCGATGGGGGCATCGTCCTCAACGACCAGGATGCGCGCCGATGGGTTCATGGACACGGTCCCCAGGTGGGTCTCGTCGTGTCAGCGCTGTCGCTCAGTACACCCAGGTGTAGCCGCCGCCGACCGTGGCGCTCACGCCGTCTTTGGCGAAGGTGCTGACTTCCGCGCCGAGGCACATGACGAGGCCCGCGAGGTCGAGCCTGCCACTCGTGGCGAAGGCCGTCCATTCCTTCTCGGTGATGGGCATCTTGAAGACGACCTGGGCGCTACCGCAAAACTTGCCGACGCCGGCGCCGAGGCTGACCGTGAGCACGGGGCCGGCGAGCTTCGAGGGCATGTCGGCCCACGCGCCAAACTGGAAGTTCATCGAAATACCCTTGGTGGCGCCCGCGACGCCCCCGAAGCCGAAGAAGCCCCGGACTTGCGTCTGCCCCGGGTGGTCGAAGGCAATGCCGACGCTTCCCTCGGGGCCCGCGCCGAAGGTCGCGCTGCCTCCGCTGCCAATGGAGAGAGTCCCGAGCCCCTTGCTCCGGGCCTCGTTGCCGGTGCGCTGGACCGACTCGTCCTGAGACAGCGAGCTGACGGTCTTGTTCGTGTCCTCGTCCTTCTTCTTCTGGGAGGACTGGCGCACGAGGAAGTCCACCTCCTTGCGGCGGGTGGGATTCGTCAGCAGCGCGTAGCCCGTCTCGGCCATGCTCTCGAGGAGGGCCAGGTGCTTGCGGTAGACGTCCTCGGCCAGCGCCTCGGCGATGTCGCTCAGCGCGTCCGTGAGGAAGCGGGTGGACAACTCCACCATCTCGTTCCATGCGGCTTCCCCGGCGGCCAGGGACTCCGCATACGCCTGCTCCGCCAGCTTCGCGGTGTCGCGGGTGAGGGTGTCCACCTCCCGGGCGAGCTGCTCGGCCTCGCGGCTCACCTGGTTCGTCACGGTGCCCGCCGTATCGGTGACGGTATCGGCCGCCTTGTTGGCGGTATCCACCACCGTGTTGCCCGCCTTCTTCGCCGTCTTCTTGACCTTCTTCACCGCTTTCTTGAACGACTTGCTGATGCTCGACACGTGGGGACCCCCTCGGCTGCGTTGAGGGACCCACCTTGCGGGAGAAGTGTTGAGGGACTGTGGAGCGCGCCTTCAGACGCCGTCCGCGACGACGGCGTCCGCTTCAATCTCCACCAGGATTTCGGGGGAGATGAGGCGGCTGACCTCCACCATCGACGTAGCGGGGCGGATGTGGGCGAAGAACTCTCCATGCGCCCGGCCGACCGCTTCCCACTGCTGGATGTCCACGACGTACATGCGTGTGCGCACCACGTCCTCCAGCCGGGCGCCCAGGGCCTCCAGGGCGGATTGGATGTTCTGGAGCGTCTGCCGGGCCTGCAGGTAGGCGTCCCCCACGCCCACGATGTTTCCCTGGGCATCGGTGGCCGTCGTCCCGGACACGGAGACGAAGGGGCCCACACGCACGGCGCGCGAGTAGCCCACCTGGGGCTCCCACGGGGTTCCAGTGGAATGCTGGGTGCGCTTCATGGGGGCTCCGAGGGTAGGTGTGGGTCGGCAGCCTTGCATGGGGCCCTGGCCGGTCGGCAAGCGCCGCTTGCAAGCTGCAAGGAAACACCGCCCGTGATAGTTGGCCCCGGGTCATGACGAACGAGCTCCATAGGGAGGTCGCCCGGCGGCGCACCTTCGCGATCATCTCCCACCCCGACGCGGGTAAGACGACCCTCACCGAGAAGCTGCTGCTCTACGGCGGCGCCATCCATCTGGCCGGAAGCGTGAAGGCCAAGCGGGCGCGGCGGCATGCCACGTCCGACTGGATGGAGCTGGAGAAGGAGCGCGGCATCTCCGTCACCTCGTCCGTCCTCCAGTTCAGCTACCGCGACCACTCGGTGAACCTGCTGGACACGCCGGGTCACCAGGACTTCTCCGAGGACACCTACCGCACCCTGGCCGCGGCGGACGCGGCGGTGATGCTCATCGACGCCGCCAAGGGCGTGGAGCCGCAGACCAAGAAGCTCTTCAAGGTCTGCCGCATGCGGGGCATCCCCATCTTCACCTTCGTCAACAAGCTGGACCGCTACGGCCGCGAGCCGTTGGAGTTGATGAACGAGCTGGAGCAGGTGCTCGGCATCCGCTCCTATCCGATGAACTGGCCCATCGGGATGGGCCCGGACTTCCGCGGCGTCTATGACCGGCAGGCCCGCGTCGTCCACGTCTTCTCCACCGAGGGGTCCCACGGCGAGTCGGAGGTGGGCGAGCGCTCGGTCTCCATCGACTCGGACGAAATCAAGACGGTCCTCACCGAGACGGAGCTGGCGAAGCTGCACGAGGAGATCGAGCTGCTGGACATCGGCGGCGACGAGTTCACCCGAGAGAAGAGCGATGCGGGGCAGCTGACGCCCATGTTCTTCGGCAGCGCGATGACCAACTTCGGCGTGCGCCCGTTCCTGGATGCCTTCCTGGACCTGGCCCCCGCGCCCACGTCGCGCCTGACGACGCAGGGGCCGCGCGAGCCCACCCACCCGAAGTTCGCCGGCTTCGTCTTCAAGATTCAGGCGAACATGGACCCCGCGCACCGCGACCGCATCGCGTTCATGCGCGTGGTGAGCGGCCGGTACGTGAAGGGCATGAGCGCCTTCCACTCGCGCCTGGGCAAGGACGTCCGTCTGGCCAAGCCGAGCCAGTTCATGGCCGCCGAGCGCACCTCCATCGAGGACGCGTGGCCTGGGGACGTCATCGGCCTGTTCGACCCGGGGCTGTACCGCATCGGCGACACGCTGGCGGAGGGCACCGGCGTGGAGTTCGAGGGCGTGCCGCGCTTCAGCCCGGAGTTCTTCGCCGTCGTCCGCAGCCGGGATCCGCTCCGCCGCAAGCAGATGGAGAAGGGCCTGGAGCAGCTCTCCGAGGAGGGCACGGTGCAGATCTTCCAGCAGCTGCAGATGGGCATGAAGGACCCCATCGTCGGCGTGGTGGGCGCGCTCCAGTTCGAGGTCCTCCAGTACCGCCTGGAGCACGAGTACGGCGCGAAGATCGCGCTCGACCGGCTGCCCTTCAGCCATGCGCGCTGGGTGGTGGGCGCCAACTTCGACCCGAAGGCGTTCGACTGGGAAGGCAACCGTCAGACGGTGCAGGACCGGGACGGACTGCCCCTGGTGCTCTTCCGGGATGACTGGGCGCTCCAGCACGCCGAGGACAAGCACCCGGAGCTGAAGTTCGTCTCGGAGGCCCCGCAGTTGCGGCAGGCCACCCCCCTGGCTTCGGGCGGCTGAGGCCCGCCGGCCGGGTCGTACCAGCCCCTGGGCGAATGGACTTTCGCCAGGGGCTTCATTAAGCGAAGGGGGCTTTCCGCGTCGCACCGCAGCCGGCCCACTGCATGTCAGAGCGGCACCCCCCACCTCACGAGGTCGTGCGTGCCTGGCGCCAACGCCAGCTGCCGCGCCCGTCCTCTCCCGCGCTCCTGGACCTGTTCGAGCGTGGCTTCCAGGCGCTGTGGCGCCGTGGCCGTTCGGCCCTGGGGGAGGTCACCCTGGTGGTCATCCTGGAGCGGGTGCTCCGGCGGGTCGTCCAGGCCCATCCTCACTTGTCGGCGCTCGCCGTCACATCGGAAGGTCTTCGCTTCGAGGGGCTGCATCCGGTCGTGGCTGAATTCGACCCGGAACGGCTGGAGGAGTCGCTGGTGGTCCTGGTCGAGGAGTGGCTGCGTGTCCTCGGGGCGCTGACGGGCGAGGTCCTCTCCGCCGCGCTCCGGGAGGAGCTGCTGGCCGTGGAAGGGACGAGGTCCCCCCGATGAAGGCGCCACGGAGCCCAGCGGGGGATGACACCGCCCCCCCGGACGTCCCAGCCTCCCGCCGGCGGCCTCGTCGCGCCTGGCGAAAGCGGGGGCAGGCCCACCGCCATCTGGCGCAGCTCCATGAGGTAGGCCAGGTGCTCTGCGCGTCCGACGGTGTCGCCGCCAGCTTTCCCGCGCTGGTGGACCGCCTTTCCCGATGGCTTCCGGTCCGCGTCGCGCTCCTGCTGGAGGGGGTGGATGCGTCCGGAGTGCCCGTTCCGGAGCGGCCCTGTCTGATGGCGTGGCATTCGTCCGTGCGCATGAAGTCCCCTCCGTTCCAGGCCGTGGCGCATGCCGCCTCCGCGTACGCGTACCTCGTGGGCCTGGAGCGCGTGAGCCTGCAAGGGCGTGACGCCATCGAGGGCGTGTTCAAGGCGGAACCGGCCCGGGTTCCCGGGAAGGTCACCCTGCCGCTGGTGGCGAAGGAAGGCGTCCTGGGCGTGCTCCACGTGGAGGCGGTGGGGCTGGGGGAGGACGGGCTGGCGCTGCTGGACGCGGTGGCGAACCTTCTGGCCGTGGCCCTGCCGAAGGAGCATGCCTTGCGCCGCGAAGTTCGCCTGCGTGAGCGCGCGGAGGCGCTGTTCTTTCAGGCCCAGGAGGCCGTGCGCTGGCGCGACGAGCTGCTCACCGTCGTCTCCCATGACATCAAGACGCCGCTGCTCGCGGTGCGGATGAACGCGGAGATGATTCTGAATGCGGGCACGGCGCCGGAGAAGGAACACCGTCGGCGCCGCTACCTGGAGAACATCGTCCTCGCCGAGCAGCAGATGAGCAGCCTCATCGGCAACCTGCTGGACCGGGCGCGCCTGCGCGGCATGCCCATTCCCCTGACGCTCCAGCCCCTTCCTGTGGACGCCTTGCTGGCGCAGGCGCTGGAGGTGCTCCGGCCGCTCGCGCTGGAGAAGAGTCAGGTCCTGACGGTGGCGCTGGCGCCAGAGCTGCCGCCGGTGCTCGCCGACCGCGAGCGCATCCTCCAGGTGCTGGCCAACCTGGTGAGCAACGCCATCAAGTTCACGCCCCCCGGCGGCGCCATTGAGGTGCGGGCCCGCCTGGTGGAGGGGGCGAAGGTGTGCGTCTTCGTGAAGGACTCCGGGCCCGGCATCCCCGCCGAGGACGCACCGCACCTCTTCGAGCGCTTCTGGCGGGCCAGCCATTCACCGGGCCGCGGCACGGGGCTGGGGCTGAGCATCGCCTGGAGTCTGGTGGCCGCGCACGGAGGGACGCTCCACGTGGAGAGCCACGAAGGGCAGGGGAGCACCTTCTCCTTCACCCTGCCCGTGGCCCTGCCCTGAGGCGCCGCGGCTACTTGTAGGGCAACACCGTACCGCCGCGGAAGGCGGAGTCACGCAGCACGAGCCCTTCCTTGCAGAGCCGCGCCGTCTTGGGGCCCACGAAGAAGCCCTTGGGATCGCCCTTGCGGTACGTCTTCTTGATGTACTCCTCGACCTCGAGGAACAGGCTCCGGAACTTGTCGGGCGCCGCGTTCTTCCGGCCCGTCTGCGCGGTGATGTCCAGCTCCGCCCACATCTTGCCGCTGAGCAGCTCGCCCTCTTCGTTGGTGCGGCAGCGCTCCATGAAGATGACGGGCGAGCGCACCTCGTCGATGCGCCAGTAGCCCTTGTCCGGGCCCCGCTTCACCTTGTCGACGATGGCCGCGCCCAACTCGGAGGCCACCATGTAGAGGTCCTCCGGGGGCAGCCGCTCCAGGTTCTCCGTGTTCGCGCGGAAGGTCTCCCAATCCTGTGGGACGCGCCGGGGGTACACCTCCAGGACGAAGCGCTCCAGGAAGCGGAAGAAGGCGAGTTCGTCGTCGGGGGACATGAAGAACTGAATGACGTTGGCCATCGCGCAGCCCTCATACTCCCGAGTGCGTCTTTCGCGATAGTGCGGCGCGAAGCGGGCTATGAATCCGGGCATGGATACCTGGCTGCTGACCCGGATGCAGGAGCTTCGCGACCTTCAGGGCCTCATTGGCCTGGCCACGTGGGACATGGAGACGTATCTGCCCTCCAAGGCGGGCCCCGCGCGCTCCCATCAGCTCTCCACCCTGCAGGGGCTGCACCACGAGCGCCTGGTGGACCCCCGGCTGGGCGAGGCCCTGGCCCAGGCCGCCTCGCAGGCGGACCTGTCCGACGACGCCCGGGCCATGGTGACGGTGCTGACGCGTGAGCGGGAGCGGGAGGTCCGCGTCCCCGCGCCCCTGGTGCGGGCGCTCGCGGGAGCCATCAGCGAAGCCATCCAAGCCTGGCGGGAAGCCCGGCAGGCAAGGCGCTTCACCGTCTTCCAGCCCGCGCTCCAGCGCCTGCTGTCGCTGCGCCGGGAGCAGGCGGACGCGTATGGGCATGACGGGGAGCGTTATGACGCGCTGCTGGAAGGTCATGAGCCGGGCATGCGCGTGGCGCGGCTGACGCCGGTGCTGTCAGCGCTGCGCGAGCACCTCATCCCCATGGTGGGCAAGCTCACTGCGGTGAGCCGGCCGGTGGCGCCCTTCCTGATGGGCCGTCACTACGACAAGGACGCGCAGTGGGCCTTCACCCTGCGGCTGTTGAAGGACATCGGTTTCGACTTGGAGGCGGGCCGGCAGGACCTGAGCATCCATCCCTTCACCGGAGGCACGCACCCGTTGGACGTGCGGCTCACCACGCACGTGGACACGGCCACGCCGTTCCCGTCCATCTTCAGCACCATCCACGAAGCCGGCCACGGCCTGTATGAGCAGGGCTTCGCTCCCGAGCTCTACCGCACGCCACTGGCCGCCGCGCCTTCCATGGGGCTGCACGAGTCGCAGTCACGCCTGTGGGAGAACATGGTGGGCCGCGGCCTGCCGTTCTGGCGGCATTACTTCCCCGTGCTGCGCGCCGCCTTCCCGGAGGCGCTGTCCGGCACCGACGTGGAGACCTTCCACGCCGCGGTGAATGCGGTGGGGCCGTCGCTCATCCGCATCGAGTCGGACGAGGTGACGTACAACCTGCACATCGCGCTGCGCTACGAGCTGGAGCTGCTGCTGGTGCGCGACGAGCTGCCAGTGGAGGACCTGCCCGCCGCGTGGAATGCACGCATGGAGAAGTACCTGGGCGTCACGCCGCCGGACGACACGCAGGGCGTGCTCCAGGACATCCACTGGGCCTGGGGCGAGCTGGGCTACTTCCCCACGTATTCGTTGGGCAACCTGTACGCGGCGTCGCTCTACCGCGCCGCGAAGCGCGACCTGCCGGAGCTGGAGGAGCACCTGGGCCGGGGGGAGCTGCTGCCCCTGCGTGACTGGCTGCGCACGCATGTGCATCAGCATGGCTTCCGCCACTCCGCGGAGGAGCGCGTGAAGCAGGTGACGGGGCAGGGGCTCACCGACACGGACTTCCTGGCGTACCTGAAGGAGAAGTACGGCGCGCTCTACGGTGTCTCGCTTTGAGAGGTTGAGAGCGCGTGTGTCAGTCAGGAGGTGGCATTCATGCCGCCTCATGACTGGGTTGTCCGTTCTGTGATAGCTGAGGCGCAACACTGCAAAGGGGGACGCAAATCAAACCTGGAAAAACCATGCTGCTGGGCTGGGGCGCGGGTGCCATCGGCGTGGGCGCCTACTTCTTCTTGACCCCGTACCTGTCGCCACCCGCGGAGCCAGGGAACATCTCGAGTCCGACGCTGGCGAAGCTGCTCAATGAGAGCATTGACGCGGCCATCGCGAGGATGCATCCCACGCATTCCCCTGGGCTGATTCCGGAAGCGGCGGCCAATTCGCGGGCGTTCTTGAAGGAAGTCTCCGAGGTAGTGGCCCGGTGCAGCAAGGGGCGCTTCGAGCCGGGCCAGAAGTACAACAAGCTGGAGTATCACCTGCTCCGTGCCGACGGTGTCCGTTACGAGCCCATCTACACGGGCCTTCGGTGCCACGAGGAGACGCTCATCTTCCGAGCCGTCTTCAAGGATGGGCGTGTCGCCGAGGCCTTCACGGACGGGAGTGAGCGACAGTATCCGGTAGGCCAGGTTCGCGGCGCGGTGGGCGAGTTCGGGAAGAGGGTGACCTGGTCGGACAGGGATTACCACCCGGCGCGCTATTACGTTCCGCCACCTGCGCAGCCGACTCAGGCGGACATCGCGAAGCAGTGGGAGTAGTCCGGCATGGGCACGCCATGCGAGCCCGCTCTTGCCGGAGCGGGCCGTGGCGTCGCCGTTTCAGTGCCCGCCGCCGTTCGAAGCGACTGTCGCGGCGGGAGGAGCGATGGCTCAGGGGGCTCCTGCCGCAGACAGACGTGTGCCAGGGGGCGTGACGCGAATCGAATTCATAGACATGCACGGGCAACGTCCGCAGGGGCCTTGCATCAAGGAGTGCATGAGGTCGTCGTGCTCCATCGCTAATGCGTCGCGCGCTTTCTTGCGTCCCAGCGCATCGGTGGGCGCCGCGAATTCAGTGGACGTGTCAGGCTTTGCAGTGGCTGCCGTCATTGCGTGACCGTGGGCTCGAGAGTACCGAGTCCACATTTGCAATGCATTGCACGGGAACCGCACTTGGCGTATGGGGCCCGCGCGGAGGGGGAACATTCATGAGATTTCTGAGTCGAGTTGGGCTGATGTGGGCGGCCTGCGCGCTGGTGGCGGCGTGCAACAGCGAGGGGCTGTCCGAGAACGCAGGTGAAACCGAGTCCGTCCGCATGGAAATCTCCCTGGCGGGGGATGTCTGCGGCGTCGTGTCCGCGGATGCCGTTGTTTCGGGCCTGGGCATGTCTGTCATCGGGCCTGTTCCGCTTCAAGTGGACGGCACGGCCATCCGGGGGCAGGTGTCCGAGGTGCCTGCGGGAACCGGTCGGGCAGTGCGTGTGATTGCGTATAACGCGTCCATGCTGGAGGTGTACGCGGGCAGCGCAGTGGTCGACGTCGTGGCTGGCGAGGTGGTTTCGGCGAGCCTCGTGCTGCATCGCAACCCGGTCAACTGCCCGGGCACTACCACGGGTGGTATCGACATCTCGGGTCGCCTGGAGACGGGGGAGCCCACGCCGGATGGTGGCAGTGATGGCGGCGTGGACCCGGATGCGGGCGTCGTGCTGGGCGGGGCCGAGTTCGCCTTCTCCTACCAGGACGCGACGCTGACGAGCGATGGCGTCATCCACTTCCTGGACGGCAACGCGGATCGCATCCGTCGACTCGACCTGACGACCCGGAGCTTCCTGTCCGCCTATGTCGGGACGGGCGATGCGACCTCGATGGCGGTCGCTTCGGACGGTCAGACCGCATACCTGGCTTACACGGGAGGACGTATCGACGCCTTCACTTCGACGGAGGATGGCACGGCTCGCTTCTTCGCCGCGGCGCCTGCGTCGGTGTCGCGCATGGTGGTGGCGGACCGCTACCTGTTTACCATCGATGGCTCCGGGGCCTGGGGGACGCATGCGCTCTATCAGCGGGCCACGGGCGCTCGGGTCGCGGCGGCGGACTGGAGGAGCAGCGCGGTGAGCCTGCTGTTCTCGGAGGCGAACAACACCATCTACTTCGCCGACAGCGGCGTCTCGCCGCAGGACCTGAACCGGGTGCAGGTGGACATGGAGGCGGGCACGCTGGGGGCTGAAATCGACTCGCCCTACCATGGTGCCTACAACCTGAGGGCGCCGCTGCGGCTGTGGCCGGATGGCTCCGCGGTCGTGACGGGGAGTGGCCTCCTCTTCAACGCGGCGGACCTGACGTACCGCACCAGCATCGGCCTGTCGTTCGTGGACATCGCCTTCCACGGTGAGCGGCTCTACCTCATCGACACCGTGGGAGACAGGACGCAGCTGCGGGTGCTCAACCACCGGTTCGACATCCTCTCGGCGGCGTACTACCCGGGCGCGGCCCAGCGGGTCTTCGTGCACAACGGCCAACTGGTGCTGCTCACCTCGACGGGGAGCAATGGGTTCCAGGCGCGTCTGCTGGACCTGTAGTTTCGGTGTCATCTTGAGCGCTGGTTCGTGATACCGGGGCGCGGGAGGAGCGACGCTCCTCCCGCGCCCCGTCGTTCATGACGCTGGCCGCGCCCCGATTCCGGGCGGCATCGGTGGCGTCGTCGCCCGTCACGCTAGAGCGCGAGACACCGTCGGGGAGCTCGACAGCACACTCCAATCGCGAGGGTACGAGGCGCCGGCGCCCCTGGCCGCGACGGACGAGGAGCAGGACCGGCTCGCGAGCGCGATCGTCCTGCAAAGCTCCGCGTTCGATTTGAAGGAGCGCAACCACACGGATGCGTATTCACTGCTCCAGGAGTCCCTGGTGCGGTTGGAGCAGGCGGCGGGAGCGCAGGACCCATACCTGGTGCCGCAGCTCGTGGAGCTGGCCCGCCTCCACGTCCAACATGACGCTCCCGAAGCGGCGCGGCGCGTACTCCAGCGCGCCATCGACATCGTCCAGGCTCAGCCGGGCCACGAGCAGCAACAGGTCGACGCGCTCAACGAGATGCTGTCTGAGATTCCCGTCCAGCAGGCAGCGTGAGCGCCCCTACCGCGGGCCCCACGCTGGTGCTCAGTCCGCACCTGCGCTTCTGACTCAGGCGAACAGCAGGGGCCTGCACGCGCGGGCCAGTTGCAGCGCGTCCCGCGCGAGCGTGTACGAATCGCGGTCCTCCGCGTCCAGCCACGCGGTCCGGGCCACCAGGTTGGCCAGGTCGAAGCACAGGCTCGCGGTGCGCCGGGCGAGCCGGCTCTCCTTCTGGAGCGCGCGTGCATTCAGTTCGCACAGTTCAGCACACTGTCGAAGCAGGCGTACCACTTCGCCGGACAGCGGCTCGCCTCGGGCGACCCGGCGGGCCATGCCCTCTTCGCAGGAAACCTGACACTGGAGGCTCGCGGCGATGCACCGGGACACATCCGCGTGCGCACCACCGATTCTGGCTGCCAGCATCGAGACCTCCTCCATCCAGAGCGACGACAAAGTTATGCACGAGGCGTCTGACGGCAACCTGAAGTGGGGGGCCCCGCGGTACGTGCTAATCGATGGGACATGCCCAAGCTCACCCTCGTTCCTCCCGAAATCGAGGCGTACGCGGACGCTCACACCACGGCACCCGCGCCCCTCCTCGAAGAGCTACGTGACGTCACGTACTCGCGAATGTCCTCCCCCAACATGCAGGTCGGGCCCGTTGAAGGCACCTTCCTGCGCATGCTGGTCGCGCTGACCGGTGCGCGGCGGGTGTTGGAAATCGGGACCTTCACCGGGTACTCGGCGCTGATGATGGCGGAAGCGCTCCCGGATGATGGGGCGCTCATCACCTGCGACATCAACCCCGAGGCCACCGATGTGGCGCGCGCCTTCTTCCTGCGCAGTCCGCATGGACGGAAAATCGACCTGCGCATGGGGCCGGCGCTGGACACCCTGAAGACGCTCCAGGGGCCATTCGACCTGGCGTTCATCGACGCGGACAAGCCGAGCTACGCCGCCTACTGGGACGCGGTGTTGCCGCTGCTGCGGCCGGGCGGGCTCATCATCGCGGACAACGTGTTGTGGTCGGGCCGGGTGCTCCAGCCGGAGGGCCCCAGTGACCATGCGATTGTCGACTTCAACGCGAAGGTGGCGGCGGACCCTCGCGTGGAGCACGTGCTGCTCACGGTGCGTGACGGGATGATGCTCGCGCGCAAGCGCTGACGTCAGTATCGGCGCAGGAAGCGCTCCAGTCCGGGGCGCAGGGCTTCGCGCTGGGCGATGCACAGGTCCACGCGCTCCAGCGCCTGCGCCAGGGCGCGCTCACCCCCTTCGAAGGTGGGCGCGTAGGGCGCGAAGAAGGCCGCGAACCGCGCGCGGTGTTCGGCGTCGCAGAAGAACCCGCCGGTGCCCAGCAGCCAGGGCGCGATGTCCCGCGGCAGCCGCTCCCGGAGCGTCTCGAAGTGCTCGCGCAGGAAGTCGAACGCACCCGCGCGGGTGGGCTGTGCCTCCAACTGCCGGAAGAGGATGGGCAGGGCCTCGCGCGTGTCCACGTCCGGCGCCAGCAGCAGGGCCCGGCTGGCGCTGGCGAGCGCGGCATCCTGGAAGCCTCCCAAGGCGGCGAAGAGCAGGTCGCGCTCGCGGCTCTCTGTGGTGGTGCGCAGGGCTTCGAGCATGCGCTGGTGGAGGACGGCATCCCCCGAGACGGCAGCGGCGCCCATCACGCCCTGCGCCGCGTCCATGGACAGGGAGCGCCGGTCGTCCAGCCAGCGCAGCGCGAGCTTCCGGGCCTCCGTTCGCAGGAGGGCGTCCTCGCCGGACTGGGCCACCATCCACACCAGCCGGGGCCGCAGCATGCGCACGTCGTCGCTTTCGCCCGGGCGCGGCACGAAGCCCAGCTGGCGAGCCTGACCACCAAAGAGGCCACGGACGAAGCGCGCGCGGCTCGTCCACGCGGTTCGCGGGACGAAGTCATCCCGCACGCTGGCGACCAGGGCCGCCGCGCCCATGACGAGGTCCGGGTCGTCCGCTCGCAGCAGGCGCGTGGCCAGGGTCAGGGCCTGGGCCACGTCCAGCTCGCCACTGGCCACCAGGGCCTCGGCGTCATCCAGCAGGACGCGGCGCTCGGCGATGCTGAGCCCCCGGCCCCCCTGCCGCGTCAGCCGCTCCAGCGCGTCACCGCGCAGCAGCGCGTGGTAGTAGCCGCGGCCTTCCGCGTTGGGGTGGACCCAGTCCGGGCAGGCCTTCGCGCCATCCAGGGGCAGCGTGCCCGTGGGCTCCGAGAGCACCGTGCAGGCGCGGCCCTCCGTGCCCCCGGCGGCGTAGCGCACGCACACTGGCACCTGCCACGCCTGTTCTTCTCCGCGTCCGCCCGGCGAGCCCAGAGGGAGGTAGCGCCGCTGCTCCAGGGCCAGCCGGGGCGCTCCCTCCTTGGGGCACTCCAGCGCCATGGCGACGCGCGGCGCGCCCGGCTGGTCCAGGAAGGAGGAGAAGGCGGGCGCCACGTCCTTGCCGGTGGCTTGGGTGAGGGCTTTGAAGAAGTCCGCGGTGGTGGCGGTGCCCCTCGCGTGGGTGTCCAGGTAGTGCCGCACGCCTTGCTGGAAGGCGTCGGGGCCCACCCAGGACTCGAACATGGCCAGCACCGCGGCGCCCTTGTTGTAGGTGATGCCATCGAAGGCGGAGTGGACGTCTCCCGGCGCTTCGATGGGCTGCCGGACACTGCGCGCGCTGACGAGCCGGTCCTCTACCAGGGCATCACCCCGCGCCTCCACGCGGCGCACGTCCCCGCGCCATTCGGGCTTCCACTGCGTCACGACTTTGTAGGCGAGCCAGTCCGCGAAGGACTCGTTGAGCCAGAGGTCGTCCCACCACGCGGGCGTCACGAGGTTGCCGAACCACTGATGCGCAAGCTCGTGCGCCTGCGTCAGCGCGAAGTAGCGCTGGCGCCACAGGGAGTCCCCCTCCACGGGGCCCAGCATGAGTGGGGCGCTGAAGGTGATGAGGCCAGGGTGCTCCATGGCGCCCCCTTGCGTGCCGGGCAGGGCCAGCACGTCCAGCTTCGCGTAGGGGTAGGGCGTGCCGAACCACGTCTCCAACTGCTCCAGCAGCGGGGGCGTGGCCTGCGCGGCCCAGGCCGTCTCCGCGGCGCGGCCTTGCGGCACCAGCATCCGCACCGGCACGCGGTGTTGGCCCGCGACGCCCGCGTCCACGGCTTGAAAGGGGCCCACCGCGAAGGCGACCAGGTACGAGGGCAGCGGGGGCGTTGTCTGGAAGCGCACCGTCTTCCATCCATCCGGGCCGTGCGTCTCGGCCTCCACCGGTGAATTGGCGAAGGCGCCGTCCTCCTCGCGCACGCGCAGGGTGAGCCGCCAGGGAATCTTGAAGGCGGGCTCGTCGAAGCAGGGGAAGGCGCGCCGCGCGGCCAGCGGCTGGAACTGGGTCATCGTGTACCAGCGCCCCGCGTCCTGTTCGCGGTAGACGCCCGAGCTCTCCCGGGCACGCGCCCGGCCCGTGTACGCCACGCGCAGGATGACGGTGCCGGGGCCCACCGCCTCACGCGGGAGGAAGACGAGCATGTCGCCGATGGGCAGCGTGGACGTCTTGACCCGCGCGCCCGCCACGATGAAGGCCGCGTCCCTCACGGAGAGCTCCTCCCCGTGCAGCCACACCTCGTGCGTGGCCTGGGGCAGCTCGATTTCGATGTCCGTCGTCCCGCTGAACATCTCCCGCCGCGGGTCCAGCTCCAGCGTCACCGTCTGCCGCACGGGCCGCACGGCCGGAGACAGCCGCAGGCCCGGCGGGGTGAGGACGGGAGCCTCCTTCTCGGGCGTCACGGCCTGCGTGACGGGGCGAGCGGGGGCAGACCGAGCGGGGGCGGGCTGGGGCCGCGAGCCCGCACAGGCGCCGAGGCAGAGGACGAGCAGCGGATAGATGAAGTGTCGGCACCGCACCGGGAGCATCTCCATCCGCGGCGGGAAGGGGCGCGCGGGCGGACATTCTCCATGACTGGCGCCAGGGCCGCGAGCAGGTCGCGGCCCCACCTTCACACGTCAGGCGTTGAGGACGGGGTAGGCGGCCAGCAGCTCCACGAGCGCGGGGCCGTACAGCCGCACCCGCTTCTCCCCGAAGTAGGGCACCTGCGTCAGCGCCTCCACGTCCTTCGGGGGCTGCGAGGCCAGCGCGTCCATCAGCGGATTGGTCAGCACCACGCTGGGCGTCACCTTGCGCTCGGTGGCCTTCTCCACGCGGAAGGTCTTGAGGGCCTCCTCGCGCTTGCGCTTGTTGGCGTCCTTGGGGCCCTTGGCTTCGCGCTCCGGCGCCAGTTCACCCCGGCGCGACTTCTCCAACAGTTCGCGCACCACGGCCAGGAGCTCCTCCCCGTGCGAGCGGATGAAGGAGCCCCGCACGCCGGCCATGCGCGCCAGCTCCTTGGGGTTGGTGGGCAGCTTCACCGCGATGTCACCCAGCGCCATGTTGGAGAGCATCCGCCCCATGGGGACGTTGTCCTTCTCCGCCCACTCCAGCCGCTTGCGGTGCAGGGCGTGGGCAATGGCGTGGGCCAGCGTCATCTGCGTGGGATTCAGCCCGGCGCGGGGTAGCTTGGGCTTGAAGTCCGCGCCCACGTCGGGGCGCGCCGCGGCCTCGTCACACAGGCGGACGCAGTCCAGGAGGACCTCCTCCAGGATGTCGGCCTCGCGGCAGGCGTCGCGGACCTGGCGGCCCAGCTCGCACAGGTAGCGCACGTCATTGGCGATGTACTCCCGCATGCCCGGGGGCAGGGGGCGGATGGAGAAGTCCGACTGTTGGTGCTCCTTCGGCAGCTCCACGCCCAGCCGTTCCCGGGCGAGGTCGGCCAGGCCCACCTTGGGCCACCCCAGCAGGGTGGCCGCCCGGTGGGTGTCGAAGAGGCCCTGCACTCGGACTCCCACCTCGGCGAGGAACTGGAGGTCGCCCTGGGCGGCGTGGAAGAACTTGGTGCGCGCCGGGTCGGCCATCAGCGGGGCGAGCATGCCCGGCACCACGCCCGGTTGGAGCGTGTCCAACAGGAAGACCTGGTCGTCGGTGGCGAGCTGGAGGAAGCACAGCCGGGCGCGGAAGGCGTGCATCGAGTCCGCCTCCAGGTCCACGGCGATTTCGCGCGCGGCTTCCAGCGTGCGGGTCGCGCGCTCTTCTCCTGAGGCATCTACTACGTCAACGGCACCTTGCGGGTAGGTCGGCATTGCGGGAGGCAGGCTAGCGGACCGGGCCTTGGGATTGAGGTGTTTTTTCCCGGGCCGCCGCTAGGATGGCCGCGCCGATGAACGACGTCCAGCGCCTGGAAAAGAGTCTGCTTGGCCACATGGGCCGAGCCATCGCGGACCACCGCCTCATTGAGGACGGGGACCGCATCATGGTGGGCGTGTCCGGAGGCAAGGACTCCTACACGATGCTGCACCTCCTGCGGGAGCTCCAGCGTCGCGCACCCGTGAAGTTCGAATTGCTGGCGGTGAACCTGGACCAGGGCCACCCCGGCTTCCCAGCGGACAAGCTGGAGGCGTACTTTCAGCGTGAGGGCTACCCGTACAAGCTGTTGAAGGAGGACACCTACAGCATCGTCCTGGAGAAGACGCCTCCGGGGAAGACGCAGTGCTCGGTGTGCTCGCGCATGCGGCGCGGCATCCTCTACACGGCGGCGGTGGAGCTGGGGTGCACCAAGATTGCCCTGGGCCACCACCGCGACGACCTCATCCACACGCTGCTGCTCAACCTCTTCTTCGCCGGCTCCATCAAGGCGATGCCGCCCCTCTTGCGCAGCGACGACGGGCGCAACGTGGTCATCCGCCCGCTGTGCTACGCGCCGGAGAAGGACATCGCGAAGTTCGCGGAGCTGATGGCCTTCCCCATCATCCCGTGCGACTTGTGCGGCACGCAGGAGAACCTCCAGCGCAAGCGGATGCAGCGGCTGATGGAGGAGCTGGGCAAGGAAATTCCCAACGTCCGCCAGAGCGTCCTCAACGCCATGGCGAACGTGCGGCCGAGTCACCTGCTGGACAAGACGCTCAACCCCGACCCGCTGCACGCCAGCGAGGAAGGGGCCACGACGACCGAATCGAAGGACACGCAAGGGAGCGCCAGCCCATGGCTCGAGAGCAGGCAGTGAAGGCGCGGAACGACCGCAACGGCGCACTGGTGGAGGCGATGCTGCTGGCCGCGATGGCCGACGGACGCGTCTCGCAGCGGGAGATGCAGACGCTCCTCAGCCGCGTGCTGGAGCGCCCGGAGTTCGAGGGCACCCGCCCGGACGAGCTGAACGCCCTGGTGGAGACCAGCGCCGCGCGGTTGTCGGAGGCGAAGAACCTGGATGACGTGCTCGCGTCGCTGCGGCGCCGGCTGCCGGACCACAAGAACCGGATGCTGGCCTTCGGGCTGGCGGCGGCGGTGGCCCTGGCGGACCAGCGTGCCACGCGGGACGAGCTGGGCCTGCTCAAGACGTTCCAGGCCGCGCTGGGCATCTCCGAGGACGAGGTGGCGCAAATCATCGACGTCATCGAGAACGGCGGCAGCCTGGCGGAGGCGCTGGGCGAGCCGCTGGAGCGGCTGTTCGCGGAGGTCATGGTGCTGGTGAGCGCCGCGGACGGGAAGCTCCAGGAGGCCGAGGCCCGGGCGCTGGTGGAGAGCTTCGCGGCGGACCCCCTCTTCGAGAACGTCAGCCCCGAGCGCGCCCAGAGCTTCGTCAGCGAGTCCGTGACGGCCCTGGCCGCCGAGGGCCTGCCCCAGCGGCTCCATGTGCTGGCCCACGGTCTGACGACGCACGCCCAGCGGGTGAAGGCCTTCCGGCTGGCCACCAAGATTGCCCACGCGGGGGGCACCCCGAGCCATCCCGAGCAGCGAATCCTGGATATGCTCCAGGCCACCTTCGGCCTGGCTGACGATGAAGTGGCGCGACTGGGCAGGGAGGGGTAGTTAGGGGTTCGTATGACCCTGCAAGCCCCCTCGACGCCCCGGCATTCCTTCCGGTTCGGGCTGCCCCCCTCCCTGGGCAGTGAGACGGCGCGAGAGCGCGCGGACCGCTTGGCGTCGTTCCTCCAGCGCGCGCTGGGCAAGCTGGTGGAGGTGAGCGTCGCGTCCAGCTACGAGACGCTCGCCAAGGATTTGCTCTCCGGCCGCGCGGACGCGGCCTGGGCCCCGCCCTTCGTCTGCGCGCGCATGGAAGCCATGGGCGTGCGGGTGGTGGTGCGCGGCGTGCGCCGGGGCATGTCGTCCTACCGGTCCGCCCTGGTGTGCCGGGCGGGCGCGGGCCTGACGGTGGAGCGGCTGAAGGGCACCACCGCCACCTGGGTGGACCGGGATTCGGTGGCGGGCTACCTGCTGCCCACCGCCTATCTCAAGACGCAGGGCCTGGAGCCGACGCGGGCCTTCTTCGCGCAGCACTTCGCGGGCTCGTACCAGGGCGCGCTGGAGTCGGTGCTGGACGGCAAGGCGGACGTCACCAGCGTCTTCTGCCCGCCGGCGTCCACGGGGCTGACGTTCGCCACCGGCGTGGAGGACGTGCTGGGCGCGGGCGCCGGCCGGCGCTTCGAGCTGATTGCGTACACCGACGAGGCCCCCAACGACGGTGTCCCGGTGGCCATGGGGCTGCAGCCGCAGCTGGTGAGCTCGCTGGAGTCCACGCTGCTGAGCCTCCAGACGTCGCCGGACGGGCAGGCGCTGCTGAAGGACATCTTCAACGCGGAGCGCTTCGAATCCGCGCCGCGCATGGGCTACCGCGCGCTGTACCGCGTGGCGCTGGCCAGCCTGTAGTCTCGGCCGCCAGGCGTCATCGTTTCGTGCCGCGCTTTCCGTGCGCGTTGGGGCAGGATGCGCGCATGTCCGAATCCAAGCGCTACGAGGGTGGTTGCCACTGTGGTCTGGTCCGTTACGACGTGAGCCTGGACCTGAGCCAGCCGCTGGTGTCCTGTAACTGTTCCATCTGCCTCAAGACGGGCATGTTGCTGGGCTTCGCCCCCGCGGAGCAGTTCAACCTCCAGAAGGGGGCCGAGCACATCACCGACTACCAGTTCGGCAAGAAGTCCATTCACCACCTGTTCTGTGACACCTGCGGGGTCCGCTCCTTCGGGAAGGGCACGATGCCGGACGGCAAGGACATGCGCGCCATCAACGTCCGCTGCCTGGACGGCATCGAGCTGGACGGCCTGCCGGTGATGAAGGTGGACGGAAAGAACTTCTAGTCCGCGGGCTACTTGCCGCCGTCGCCCTGTCCGCCAGGGCCCTTCGGCGGAGGCCGCTTCACGGGGGCGGCCTCCGTCGTCTGCGTCCGGGCGGGCTTCGCCGGGGCGGGCTTCGCTCCGGGCGCGGCGGCGGCTGGCGGCCGGGCCGGGGCGGCGGGCCGCGGCTGACCGGCGTTCACGGGCGACGCGGCGGAGGACGAGCCCCCACTCGCACGCGCCGGAGGCCGGGGGGACTGGGCCCTCGCCGCCTGACGCAGGTCGAAGTTGATGACGGTGGGCTCGGTGGCGAAGCGGTCCTCTTCCAGCTCCTCCGCGTACATGTCCCGCATGAAGGCCGCCAGGTGCGCCGTCGTGGCGTGCAGCTTCTCCGTGAGCAGGAACTCCTCCAACGCGAGTTGCAGCTCACCGGCCGTGGAGAAGCGCTCGTCCCGCTTGCGCGCCAGCGCCTTGAAGACGATGGCGTCCAGCGCCTTGGGAATCTCCGGCACCACCTCCGACGGAGGGACAATCTTCGTTCCCACCACCGCCTTGAGCGTGGCCAGCTCCGTTTCGCGCTTGAAGAGGCGCTGCTGCGTCAGCAGCTCGTAGAACACCGTCCCCAGGCCGAACACGTCCGAGCGCGAGTCCAGCGGCTCACCACGGGCCTGCTCCGGGGACATGTACGCGTGCTTGCCCTTGATGGTGCCGACAATCGTCTGGGACAGCTTCCCCGACGCCTTGGCCACGCCGAAGTCGATGAGCTTCACGCCGCCGTTGAAGCCCACCAGCACGTTCTGCGGGGACACATCCCGGTGGATCAACGCCAGCTTCCGGCCCGAAGGGCTGCGCGCGTTGTGGGCCGCGTCCAGGCCCGCGGCGGCGTCCGCGATGATGCGGCACTTGAGCCCCAGCGGGATGGTGATGCCGTGCTGCTGGGCCCGGGCGCCCAGGGGCCCCACGGCCTCTCCATGCACGTACTCCATGGCGATGAAGTACTGCCCGTCCACGTCTCCCAAGTCGTAGATTTGCGCGATGTTGGGGTGGTTGAGGTGCGCGGCGATGCGCCCCTCGTCCAGGAACATGTCGATGAACTCGTCGTCCTCGGACAGGTGGGGCAGGAGCCGCTTCACCACCAGCAGCTTCTGGAACCCCACCGGCCCCTTCTGCCGGGCGAGGTAGACGGCGCCCATGCCGCCGATGGCGAGTTTCCGAAGCAGCTCGTAGCGGCCGAATGTTTCCACGACGTCCGCCACGATAGCCGCGCCGGGTGGGAACACGGAAGTCCACGGCGCATCATTTCCTGTAACACCGCACTTCCCTGTCTTGGCCGGGGTGCCCCGGACCTCCCTGCCGGGCCTACGGCACCGCGCAGACGCTGCGGTAGCGGACCTCCACCGACTGGCCGGGCAGGGGGATGGCCCCGGGCTGGAAGACGATGGCGTTCTGCTCCGCGTCGTAGACCCACTGCGTCGCGGGCACCGGCTGGCCCTGGACGCGCACGCCCATCTCCCCCAGGCCCGTGGGCGCCGCGGTGAGCGGGAAGTCCGCCTGCGGCTCCCCGGCGCGCTGGATGACCTGCTCCAGCAGCCCGCCGTAGTTCTGCCCGCAGATGTTGGCCACCTGTCCCCCCGTACCGTGGGCCACGGCGGTGAAGCGGGCCGAGCCACTGCCCGCGGTGGCGCAGCCGGTGTCGGTGGGCACCAGCCCGTAGAGCTGGCTGCGGTGGGACATGCCCGTGCCCTTCAGCGTCTGGAGGAACTGGATGTAGCTCTCCGGACCGAAGCCGGAGTTGTCGTCCTCGTCGGCCAGGACCACCACCGCCATGCGGGCCGCCGCGCGGACGAAGCCGGAGTTGCCGTCATTGGCCTGCGGGGTGCGCGGGTCATCCATCTGCTCGGACAGGGGCGCGGAGAGTGCCTGGCGCATCGTCTCCAGGCCCTGCACCAGGTTGTGGCACATGCCCACGCTCAGGTTGGCCTGGATGTCCGCGACCGCGGTGGCGCTGGAGCCGGACACCACGCGAGGCCGGCTGCCATCCACCGGGAAGAGGCGCCCGGCCTCGCCGCCGTTGGCACCGCCGCCGCACTGCGGACCCCGGGCCACCAGGCCCGTGCTGGTGACGCCCACGCGCACGTCCACGCCGTTCGTCTGGGCCGCCTGCAGCCACTGCGGAATCGCCTCCTTCAGCCGGTCCTGGTACTGCTGCATGGTGGTGGTGTTGGACACCACGAAGAGGACGTCCAGTTGGCTGTCGGTGCCCTGCGTGTAGCGGTCCACCTGGATGCCCTCGTGGTTCGTCTCCGCCAGCAGCGGTACGAGCAAGGGGGAAGGCTCATTGGGGGTGCGCAGGTACAGCGGGCTGAAGTGCTGGCCGTGCACGTTGCGCGCATAGCCGACCTCCAGCTCGAAGCCCGCGCCCGGCGCCAGCGTGACGGGCGCCGTCATGGGCATCACCAGCGAGAACTGGCTGCTGGTCCCGTTGCCGATGTCCGCGCCCGTCACCGTGACGGGGCTGCTGCACCGGTTGGCCACGTACGTCTTCCGGGGCGCCGCGGCGCAGTCGTAGCGGATGGGGCCGAAGTCCACGAAGGACGGCGTCGCCACCAGGCAGCTCTGCCGGGACACGCCCTTGAGGGGCAGGCGCACCATGGGCGCGGCCGGGTTGCTCACCGTCAACTGCAGCTCGCCGGTGAAGTCCCCCTCGGCCTGCGGCCGGAAGGCCACCATGGCGCTGAAGCCCGAGTCGTACGGCACCACGCCGCCCGTGAGCCGGCCGCCCGGCATGAAGAAGACGCCGCCGCCGTCGTTGCTGATGTGGATGTTCTTCACGGCGCACTCGGCGCTGCCCGGGTTGCGGAAATAGAAGCCCAGCACCGCGCCGCGGCCCGGCGTCACGTTGCCGAAGTCCATCACCGGTCGCGGCGTCAACTCGTACACGCACGGCGCGGTGGCGCGCGAGCGGCCGGTGAGGATGATTTCGCGCTCCGGGTTGAACAGGTCATCCGAGCGCACGCGCAGCGCGGCCGTCCACGTGCCCACCGCGGTGGGCTCGAAGTAGACCTTCAGCTCCAGCGCGTCGGTGCCGGGGGCAATGGGCAGCCCGGGCGTCGCCTCCAGCACGGGCCAGACACCGCCGCTCCACGGATAGGCCTCGGTGCCGCGCGTGGGCACATCCACGCTGAACTGCGGACTGTCGCCGCCCGCCGCCACGCCGACGAACTGGAGGGGGCCGTTGGTGCCCGCGTTGGAGATGCGGATGACGCGCTCCACCTTGCCGCCCACCGGCACCTCGCCGAAGTCCAGCGACACCGGCGTCACCGCCAGCGTGGGCCGGCCGCCGCGCGCGTCCAGAATCACCTGCGAATTGCGCGCCTTGTCGGACGTGTAGTGCACCGTGAGGTCGCCCACGTTGGGCCCGGAGTAGCGCGCCGCGAACTCCATCTGCATCTCGACGATTTCGCCCGGGCCGACGGAGGAGCCCTCCGGCCGGGAAATCGGCACGAAGGCATGGTCGCTGGTCACCAGCCGCTCGATGGTGACGGGGCGCCAGGTGATGTTGCGCGCGCGCGTGTACGACTGCGTGCGCTCATGCACCGGAATCAAGTCGAAGGGGACGGGCGCCGGGTCGAACACGAAGGCCGAGGCCACCGAGTTGCCCTTCAGCTCCACGGTGGACGGCGTGCAGCCCTCGCAGGAGAGAATCTCCAGGCGCGCGCCCATGTTCCCCAGCGCGCGGGGCAGGTACCTGGTGCTCACCTTGCGCGACGACAGCGGGGGGATGGTGATGGTGTCCGCGGAGAAGGGGTCCGGGTGCGTGCCCGCCACCGTCAGCGTCAGCGGCAGGTCCACGGGATTCGTCACCGTGACCTCCAGCGTGCGCTCGCTGTCCACCTCGAGCGTCTCGTAGTCCAGGAAGGGCGGCTCCACGCCGATGGGGGTGGGCGTGCCCATGCCCATCACCTGCACCTGGGCCTCCGCGCCCTGGTTGGCGTCCGTCTTGACGTGCACCGTCTCCGTCGCCAGGCCTTCGGTGAGCGGGTGGAAGCGGACGTGCACCACGTGGGACTCGCCCGGCAGCACCCGCTCGGCGCCTTCGCCCAGCTCCACTTCATAGGAGGGGTTGTTGGCCAGGCCCAGCGCGTCCAGGGCGGAGAAGGGCACGTACCCGACGTTGCGGATGCGGACCTCCCGCTCCCGCCACTCGCCCACGGGCACATCGCCAAAGTCGAGGAGGTCCGTGTCCACGACCGCGGTGGCCTGCACCGCGCGGGTTTCCTTCCCCTCGTGGCACGCCGTCCCGATGGTTACGAGCAACGCCAGTGCGAGCCCACGCCCTGTCAGCCCCATCCTCATTTCCCGATCCCCACCCTTCTCCCCACACCCGCCGGCCCGTGCCCGGTGAGTGATCCGCCCCCTGCTCCTCCATCAATTTACGTACCAACCCAGGGAGCGAGGGTGCGTCTCCCTGATTTCAGGAGGTTGGCGTGATGTGGGTGTCATCCGGTTGGCAAAGAGGAAGGGCGATACTCTGGAGGGTGAAAGACTTTCCCGTCCTTCTGGCGGTGAGGAAGTGTGGGCAGGTGTCAGCGAATGACGCGAATGAGCGCCTCCGCGACCATTTGGGGCTGCTCCATGTGGACGTGGTGCCCGCCGGGGAGGTGCAGCGGCGGATGGGCGAGGGATTGGAGCGCCTGCGTACGGTTGCGCATGAGGGCTTCATCGTGGCGCAGCCCGCCGGTGGCGAGGATGAGCTGGAGCGGGCAGGTGACGCCGGCCTGGAGCGCCATCCACTGGGCCTCGTCATAGCCCATGCCGAAGCGGCGGCGGTGGCGCGGGTCGAAGGTGAAGGCGAAGCCGCCCTCGTAGGGCTCCGTCCCGTGCCGGGCGAGGTACAGCGCCGCGTCCTGCGTCAGCGTGGGGCTGTTCTCCAGCAGCCGCGCCGCGGCGGCCTCCACGGTGGGGTAGCGCTTGCGGTTGGGCGGGCGGCGCGCGTCATCCAGTGCGCTGCGCAGCCGGCCCAGGGCCCCTTCCGCGGGCCCGCCAGCGGGGCCCAGGCTTTCGATGAGCGTCACGCTCTTCACACGCCCCGGACGGGCGGCGGCGTAGGCCTGTGAGACGATGCCGCCCAGCGAGTGCCCCACCAGGTGCACCGCGTCCAGGCCCAGCCCGTCCAACGTGGCCTCCACGTCGAGCGCGTAGTCGCTGAACTGGTAGGTGGCGCCGGGACCCACGTGGGCGCTGCGGCCCATGCCCCGAAAGTCGAGCAGCACCAGCCGCCACGTTCGGGGCAGGTGCGGGATGAGGGCATCGAAGCTGTGGGAATGGTCCAGCCAGCCATGCAGGAACAGCACGGCGGGCGCGTCGGGCGCGGAGCGCTGCCGGACATGCAGCGCCAGGCCTTCGGCATCAACAGAGAGGGATTCGAGCGCGTCGGACACGGGAGCCTCCTGCCCCGTGCCTTACCCGGTTCACGCGCCCGGGAGAACCGTCATCCACGCCCGGACGCGGCGCGTGTTCAGCGGGGTCCAGCGGGTTGCCGCGGCGGCCCACCCGTGTCGGGCCGAGAGAGAATCATCGCGAGCTGGCGCGCCTGATTCTCGGTGGCGCAGCGGTACTCCTGCTGCTTGCCGTTGTCCTTCTCGATACGGAGAACCCAGACATCGTTTTCCTTCGTAACATTCGCCTGCTGGGACATGTGGCGGTTCCTCCCAGCCGCGGGGAAGAGCATGTTTCATGCCGCACAGGAAAGTGGCCTCAAAGGCCCGAATTTCCGGCACTGCCCCGCTCCACCTCTGGAGCGGGGTGACAAAAATTGTGCACAGTTGCGACAAAATTGGCCGGAAAGCCTCGCATAGATTGCGTAGTGCCCCAGGGCGGGTCTGCCTTTACCCTGTTACAACCCGAGGTGTCAGGTGTCCTGGGCGTCAGGCCATTCCCAGGCGGAGCGGTAGCCGCCGTGGGTCTGGGTCCCCTCGACGAAGCGGGCATAGAAGGGGTGCCCGCTGAGCGTGGCGGAGTCGCCCACGACGAAGAGGTGACGGCGGGCGCGGGTGAGGGCCACGTTCATGCGGCGCAGGTCCGTGAGGAAGCCGAGCTGCCCCTCGCTGTTGGAGCGGGTGAGGGAGACGATGATGGCGTCCTTCTCCCGGCCCTGGAATGCGTCGACGGTGTCGACCTCCACCTCGGGGCTGAGCGCCTCGATGCGCTCGCGGAGCTGATGGGCCTGGGCGCTGTAGGGCGTAATCACCGCCAGCTCGCGGGGGGCCAGTCCGGCGGCGAGCAGGGCGCGCACGCGGGCTTCCACCAGTCCCGCCTCGCCGGGGTTGAAGAGGCTTCGCGTGGTGGGCTCGACTTCCTCGTCGAAGCCCTTGCCCGCGGTGTCCAGGTAGAGCACGGGGGGCGCATCCACGTCCGCGCCGGGCGTGAGGACGGCGTCCAGCGTGCGGTCCGCGATGGAGGGATGGGCGCGAAGCTCGCCGCCGTACATCTCCCTTGAGGGGAAGTCCATGATGCGCGCGTTCATCCGGTACTGCTCGCGCAGCATGCGTTTGACGCCGTCGCCGTGGTCCTTGAGCAGGCGCTCGAAGAGGCTCACGCCCAGGCCGGCCTTCGCGGCCTCCTGGGAGAGGACGGTGGGCGGTAGCTGCTGCGGGTCGCCAGCGAGGATGACGCGGGGCGCGCGGAGGAAGCCCAGCAGCGCCAGGGGCTCGGTGGCCTGGGTGGCTTCATCGAGCAGCGCCAGGTCGAATTGCTGCCCAGCGAGCACGCCGGAGTCGAGGCTGGAGAGCGTCACGCAGATGACGTCCGCGTTGGCGAGCACGGACTTCACGGCCTTTCGCTCCAGGGCGCGGGCCTCGTCGAGCATGCCCTTGGCTTCGGTGGTGGACGCGCGGGCGTTGGCGAAGCGCTCGCGGCTGCGGCCCTGGCTTCGCTGGCGGCGCGCGTAGCCCAGCAGGGAGAAGGCCTCGTCGAAGAGGTCGCGGGAGACGGCGCGGTCCGGGTGGGACTCCACGACGATGTCCAGGGTGTGCTCCTGGAGCCGGGCGGCCACTCGAGCGGGGTGGCCCACGCGGATGGCGCGCAGGCCCTTGTCCAGGCACAGGTCCAGCAGGTGGTCCACGGCGGCGTTGCTGGCGGCGGTGCAGAGCAGGCGCTTTCCGTCCGCCACGGCCTGGGCGGCGACCTCGGCCAGCACGGTGGACTTGCCGGTGCCCGGGGGGCCGTGGACCAGGAAGAAGTCCTCGGCGGCGAGCGCGCGGGCGGTGGCGTCCTGCTGTTCAGGGTTGAGGGGGCGGGTGGGCTCGAACTCGCGGGGCTTGTCGAAGCGGGGCGGCTCGTTGCCCAGGACGACCTCGCGCTTGTGCCGCTCGGCGCCCTTGTCCAGGGCCTTGATGCGCTGGAGGCCGGCGCGCAGCCGGTCATAGGTGACGTCGTTGGGGACGACGTCCAGGCGCAAGAGGCCCTCGTGGACGTAGGGCGGCGGGGAGCGGTCGAAGGCGAGCTGGATGCGCGTGGCGGTGGCGCGGGAGATGAGCGCGCGGGCAGGCTCCTTCACCTCCGCGCGGCGGGGCAGCACGGCCACCAGGTCGCCGTTGTGCAGGCGGGTGGGCAGGGGGCGGCGGTCCGCGCGGCCCAGGGTGACGAGGAAGCGGCCTCCCAGGCCGACCTCCTCCTCGATGGACTCCAGGTCCAGGACGGACAGCCCGTGCTCCTCCCGCTCATGCAGCGTGAGGCTCTGGGCGAGCGCGGCCAGGCGGGCTTTCTCGGCCTCGCGTTCCTGGGCGAGGAGCGAGCCGAGCTGGTCGAAGAAGGAGACGTCACGGGCCATGGGCTTGTCATGCCACTGGGGCGGGGCCAGGGCCAGTGGGACGGACGTCCGCGTGTTCTGGCGTGCGAGAGGGAGCCTGAAGGCTGGGGGTAGAATGACGGGATGCATCTGTCTGGGGGCATTGTCGAAAACGTGCGCAAGCGCCCCGGCATGTACTGCGGTGACGTTGGCGAGTACGGGCTGCACCACCTCGTCTATTTCCTCCTGGACGTCGCCTACGAAGAAGCTCGCCGTGGGGAGTGCAGGGACGTGGTGTTGGAGGTGGGAGGGGATGGTTCCATCGCGCTCTTCTGCACCAGTCGCACCGTCACCGCCGAGAACTTGGTCAGAGTGGTGACGGGAGCGGGCTTCTTGGGGCAGCCGCCGGGTGATGGCTGGGGCTGGGACAGCATGCTGGTTGTGTCCCTGGGATTGTCTTCCCGCTACCAGGTGGACATCTGGGCGGACGGGCGGCAGTGGCGGTTGATGGGCGAGCACGGCCATCCCCAGGGAGAGGGGGCGGCGGTGACGCCGATGGAGCCAATGCCTGTCTCCGCGGAGCGAGGGGTACGCGTCCACTTCGTTCCGGACGCGACCATCTTCGAGGTGCTCGCCTTCGACAGGGCTCGCCTTTCCCGTCGCTGTAACGAGCTGGCGGCGCTCGCTCCCGGGCTGCGCGTCAGTTTCGCCGACCTCCAGCGGGGAGAGCGCACGCTGTGGCATCTGCCCGGTGGCGTGGCGCAGTGGGCTCACGTCCTCACACAGGCTCGGCCCCATCTCCACCCCGAGCCGATCGCCTTCGACTTCACGTGGGACGGACTGCGCATCCAGTGTGCATTGCAGTGGTGCGAAGACGCGGACAGCACGTTGCTGTCGTTCGCCAATACCGTGCGGACCGTGCGGCATGGCGCACACGTGAAGGGGGTCACCCAGGCGCTCCGGGGGGCATTAGCGAAGCTCTCAGGTGAGACGCGGGGCGCATTCCCCTGGGATCGGGTGGCCCAGGGACTGACGGCCATCGTCGCCGTGAGTGGACCCCGGAGGCAGATGGCGTTCGCGGGCCCTACCAAGGAGTTGCTGGCCATCCCTGGCCTGGAGGCGGCCATCCGCAAGCAGCTCCAGCCCCTGTTCATCGAGCTCCTTCGCGAGCACCCGGTGACGCCGGCACTCCTGGCACGGCGTACGAGCGGCTCGCGGTAGCCCTCCAGAAACAGTCCGGGCCGGCACTCCCGCGAAGGGAACACCGGCCCGGCGCCTGCGTCAGCTCAACCCTGGCCTGCTAGATCTTGCCGCCGCTCACGACCAGCGCGTAGGTCGCGTCCAGCACGCGCGTCGCCAGATTCGTGTCCTCGATGATTTCGTCACCAATCACCTCCACGGTCCACGTGCCGGCGGCGGGGTTGGCGAGGAACACGTTCTCCACCGTATCCACCTTGTTCGACACGCCGCCCGCCGTGGAGACGTTGCTCGCCGTCAGGCCGTTGTTGCCCCAGTAGACGACGCCGGTGGGGGACGTCACGCGCAGCGACAGGTCGTTGATGCGGGCGTGCGCCGCGCCCACCGTGCCGGCGGGGTCGGTGTAGACCATGGTGACGTTGAGCTCCGTCTCCCCGGGAGCCACGGTGACGTTGTACGTGTTCGTGCCGAGCGGGAGCAGGGTGTCCGTCTCGTTGATGATGCTCGTCACGGCGGCGCGGTCATACAGGCGCTTCACGTCCGCGGTACCCCAGCCCTGCCGCGCGCGCGTCAGGTCGCCGTTGGAGCCACCCGCGAGCCAGTTGTAGCGATGCGCCATGTTGATCATCAGCGCCTTCGCCGTGGCCATCTTCGGGCGGCTGTCGAACACGTCCGCGCCACCGCCGAAGCCCGCCCAGACGCCCTCGTGCCACATCTGGAACAGCAGGCCGAAGTGTCCCGCCGTCTGCGGCGTGGCCGCGCTGGTGCCGCCGAAGTTGGTGTAGGACGTGTTGCTGGTGTTCGACGCGGAGCGGATGAGGTCGTAGTAGTACGACAGGTCCGGCTTGAGGCGGCCGTCCGCCGCCGGGCCCACGCTGGCGCCGCCGTTCCACCGGTCATCCCCGCGGCTGGCGTTGTCGTAGTGGTACATGCCACCCACGGACACGATGTTCTTCGCCCACGCCTGTGGCCGCGAGTTCTGGTTGCCGGTGTTGCTCTGAGACTGCGTGCTGAGGATGGGGTACTGGAACAGGTAGTCATCCACCTCCGCGGAGATGGTGGTGTAGCCGGTCACCTGCGCACTGCCCACGCTGGACGTCTGGAACACGGCGCGGTACGGCCCGGCCGGGTCGATGAGCTCCCGGTTGATGTCGTAGCGGGACTTGGCGCCGCCGAACTGGGAGGACTCGTTGTAGCGATAGAAGATGCCCTGTCCGGAGGGGACCAGTCCGCGCGCGTTCCCGTCCACGCCTTGGGCGAAGTTGATGCTGTAGCAGGCGGTGCCGTGGAAGCTGCCCGTGGTGGACGTGCTGTGGATGAGGGGAGGCGTCGCCCACTCCTGGTGCGTGGTGCGCAGCTCCGTGTCGAAGATTTCGCCGCGGACGCCCTGTCCGGTGAAGCCCTCCAGGCCTTCGATGTAGGTCGCGCCGCCCACCTGGCGGACGTTGTTGTTGTCGAGCTCACCCGGACCGCCCCAGCGGTCGACGTACTGCACGGCGTTGGAGCGAATCAGCCGCTCCAACTGGGACTGGGTGAGCGTGGCCTCCACGCGCAGGCCGCCCGCCTCGATGAGCTCCACCGTGCCGCCCAGCGTGCGGACCAGCGAGGCGACCTCGCCCTGTCGCGCCGCGCCGCGCTCGCCCACCATGATGGAGTAGCGCTGTGGCTCCAGCTTCAGCGCGCGGCCCTGGAGGGACTCGCGCAGCACGCCTTCCACCCGGTACTCCGGATGGTACGCGCCCACCCAGCGGACATAGGGCAGCCCGGCAACGCGCTTGTGGGTGCTGGCGTTCATCTCCACGAGGAAGGTGTGGTCCGTGAGGAAGCGCAGCACCTTGCCTCCCGCGGCCTTGATGGCGTCGCGGTACTCCGGCAGGGGCGTGGCGTGGAACTGCACCAGGTGCAGGGTGTTGCTTGCGTCCGCGGTGAGCACGCCCGCGACCAGGGGCTGTGCGCCCTTCAGCGGGTCGAAGCGCGCGTGCTCCAGCCGCACCAGGTACTCGGTCGGCTGCACGCGGCCCAGCAACGCCACGCCGCCCTGGCTGTAGGCGAAGAAGTCCTGGCGGCGGCCGTCCGCCGTCTCTTCCTGCCAGGTGTGGAGCTGCACCGACGCACGCGGCACGTCGAGCGTCTTCAGCGCATGGATGGGCTGGGCCGTCCGGTGGAAGACATGCCCGGCACCCGTGGCAAGGGCATACGTGCCGCTTGCCGCGCGGTCGATGCCCGTGGCGAGGCGCGCCTTGTCGACCTCGGCACCCGTGAGGACCCGGGCGGGGCCCAGCGCCGCAGTGCTCCGGATGATGCCGGGGCGCAGGTCTGGCGTGTTCGCGGCAAGCGCCGTGACTGGCGCGGACAAGCCCCAACCGAGGGCCAGGAGGGACAGCGGGGACAACGAGGACGGCATACGCATGGCGGGTCTCCTTGAGAGGGACTTCCGTGCTGCACGACGCTTGAATCCTCGAAAAACGAGACGTGCTTGTTAGTCTGCTTAAGCCGAGTGTGTCAATGCATGCCCAAGTCTGGGAATTCATTGGAATGACAGGCATGCGTGGCGTTTGGGTGACACTGCGGACGCGACAGATGTGTCGGGTTGACTGTCTTTTTCGCGTGGCAGCGTTATTGCCTGGGCCGTCACTGTCAGGCCCTCTCACGCAGAGGCGTCCGGAGCCGCCGTCATGGAGCTGGTTCTCTTCGTTGGCTTGCAGGGCTCGGGCAAGAGCAGCCTCTACCGGCAGCGTTTCGCGGCCACGCACGTGCACGTCAGCAAGGACCTGTGGCCTCACGCCGTTCGCAAGGAGGCCCGCCAGCGCCGCTACATCGCCGAGGCGCTGGCTGCGGGCCGTCCGGTGGTGGTGGACAACACCAATCCCTCCGCGGACGTGCGCGCGCCACTCATCGCCCTGGGGCGCGAGTACCAGGCTCGAATCATTGGCTACTACTTCGCGTCGAAGCTGGAGGACTGCCTGGCGCGCAATGCCTTGCGTGAAGGGCGCGCCCGGGTGCCGGAGGTGGCGTTGCGTGCCACCGTGAAGCAGCTCGAACGGCCCCGGCTCGCGGAGGGCTTCGACGCACTGTTCTACGTGACGCTGGACGCCGACGGTGGCATTCGCGTCCAACCCTGGATGGAGGAACCCGATGGACCCTGAGGAACTGGCGGCGCGAGCAAGACAGGGCGAGGTGTTCCACGACCAGCGCATGCTGCCGGGCGCCTGGGTGGTGCTGCGCGTGGATGGGCGGGGCTTCTCGCGCTTCACCGAGGCCCGCTACGAGAAGCCCTTCGACCCGGTGTTCCACCAGTTCATGGTGCGCACCGCCAGCGTGATGCTGGAGGAACTCCAAGGCGTCTACGCGTACACGCAGAGCGACGAAATCTCCGTGCTCTTCCGGCCGGACTGGGCGCTCTTCGACCGCTCCGTCGAGAAGGTGGTGTCGCTGGCGGCGGGCCTGGCCAGCGCCACCTTCACGCACGCCGCGGGTGTCCCGGCGGTGTTCGACGGCCGTGCATGGCTGGGCGCCTCGGAGCGCGCGGTGCTGGACTACTTCCTCTGGCGACAGGCGGACGGCAGCCGGTGTTCGCTGCATGGCTGGTGCTACTGGACGCTGCGCAAGGAGGGCCGGAGCGCGGCGCAGGCCACCCGTGAGCTGGACGGCAAGCCCGTGAGCTACAAGAACGAGCTGCTCTTCCAGCGAGGCATCAACTTCAACGACGTGCCCCTGTGGCAACGGCGTGGAAGCGGGGTGTGGTGGGAGGCGTACCAGAAGGAGGGCGTGGACCCACGGGATGGCCGGCGGACCCAGACACTCCGGCGGCGGCTCAAGGTCGACTCCGAGCTGCCGATGAAGGAGGCCTACGAGCACCTGGTGCGGGGCCTGCTCGCGGCGCCCGGGGCCGAGGCGGACTGATGCCCAGGGGCGTCAGCCCGCGGTGTCCGGGCCTCCGTTGAGGGGCAGCACCTTCCACAGCCGGGGCTTGTCGTATTGGGGCGGAATCATGCCCAGCGGCCAGCCCTGGGCGGTGACCTCCGCGTACTGGTAGCTGCGTCCGGCGTAGCGCAGCGCCGTGCCCTTGCCGGGCAGCCCCACGCCCACCGCCGCGTGGGACAGCGGGTCGGAGTACAGCACCACCGCGTCGACTCCCGCCTGCCGCAGCAGCATCACCGCGAGCACCGCCTTGGAGTCGCAGTCGCCGCGATTCTCGGCGGGGACCAGCGCCGGCGGGACGATGCCGAAGGCCTCGTGCTCCGGCAGTTCGTAGTCGATGCGCTGCACGAAGCCGAGGATGAGCTGCGTGGCCTGCGCGGCGTCCAGCCTCCGCTCGCGGATGGAGGCGACGAAGGCGTCACCCAGCCTCCGCACGGGCTCGGCGTTGGTGCGCATCAATTCCTCGTAGATGCAGCGCATGTCGGCGCTACAGCCGGGCGGTGCGTTGAACGAGAAGCGCTCCCTGCCCAGTGAGCGGTAGTGCAGCTGGCGGCCCAGCGCCGCGTGTTCGTCCGCCAGCGTCTGGGCCAGCGCCGTCCCCAGGCCGTAGGAGACGTGGTGCTCGGGGGGCTGGATGTTGTCCGCTCGCCAGTCGTAATCACGAGCCCGCTGCGGTGAGGTGCCCGGCGGGAGCAGCACCAGTCCCAAATCCACCGCGCGGGCGCCGCTGGGATGGCCGGGCTCCGGTGGCGCGATGTCCATGCCCGCCAGGTGGCCCAGCGTGCCCAGGCCGCAGCAGCAGAAGCAGCTGGCGAGGCCCACCACGCCGAGCATCCACTTGAAGAACGTCTTCACGCGGGCGCGCGCAGCGTCCCTTCAGGGAGCTGGGGGAAGGGGATGAGCCCGTTGAGCGCCGCCTGGAGACCCGGGGCGGTCAGCAGCGCCAGCACCAGCAGGATGGCGGAGAGGATGAGCGCCGCCGCGACGTTGCCCTTGCGCACCTCCGCCAGCTCGTCGATGCCCGGCGTCATCCGGTCGAACAGCAGCACGCCCGTGCCGAGCACCGTGACGCCCACGCCCAGTGACAGCCCGACGTGCAGGACGGCCACCGCGACCAGCCGGCCCACGACCAGCAGGTGCAGGGGCGGATTCTGCACGGTGAGGTCCAGCGCGTCCGACGTGGCCTGCACCGCGTGCTGTACCAGCACGCCCAGCGACACCAGGCTGGCGGCGTGGACGAGGCAGGCGGCGACGTTGCCCTGGCGCAGCTCCTCCACGGGGTTGGCGCCGAGGATGCGGCTCAGTCCACGCAGCGCGAGCCAGATGCCCAGCGCGGCGACGAGGCCGCCGAACACCACCTTGATGAGACCGACGAATAGCAGGACGAGGTCCATGACGAACGAGGCGAGCCGGGCGCCCTGGATGAGCGCCCGGCCACGCATTCTAGCCCGGTGTTACTGCCGGCCGAAGGACTGCGTCCAGTAGTGCCGGTACGTGCTGCTCGGCGCGTTGAAGTAGCCGACGCCAATCTCCAGCAGCGCCGGGTTCATGATGTTGTTGCAGTGCCCGGTGCTGGTCATCCAGCCATTCACCACGGCCAGGGCCGTGGAGTAGCCGGCCGCGATGTTCTCCGCGGCGTTGCGGTATGTGTAGCCCGCCCAGTTCATCCGCTGCCAGGGCGTGGAGCCGTCCGAGCCCGTGTGGCTCATGAAGTTGTTGGTGCCCATGTCCTTGGAGTGCTTGCGCGCCGCACACCGCAGCTGGGGGTTGTTGCTGAGCGCGGGCGCGGGCGGCTTGGCCACGCCGCCACAGACGGCCCCGGCGGCGCGGCGCTCGTTGACGAGCACGAGCACCTGGTCTTCCAGGGCCGTCCACGCCGAATTCCACGTCGTCACGTCGTCGCAGTACGCGGCGGCGGTGACAGTGGCGGACCCTTCCTGCGTCTCCATTGGCGGGATGACAACGCCTTCTCCAGCGGGCGTCTCAGGGGTGGTCTCCGGCTCACCACAGCCGGTGAACATCGCGGCACCCAGGACAGCGACAGCAAGAAAACGTGAGTTCATGACTGCTCCTTTCCACGGGGTGTGGAGCGCCATCCTCTCGCTTCACATGCCCGCATCGAAAGGCGCTGTCCGCATTCACGCCGGCGAACGCCTGCTCGTGTGCCTGGCGCACGTCGATGGCCTTCAAAAGCGCTGCGTCTCTGCCCGTCGCGAAGTCTTCCGTGATGGGCACAATCGCTCCATTCGGGACAATTCCCACGCCATGGAATGTGCAGCGGTCGGGACGAAGAACTTCCATCCCGGTGTACATGAACCGGAAGCTGCCCGGGCGCACCAGGTGGGTGATGGTGTCGTGGGTGTCCGCGCTGCGCTGCCCCATCACCGCGAACCGGGCCGGATGCCCGTCTGTCCGTGGCTGGAGAATTGAAGCCCGCCACGCGTCTCCTCTACGGTGTCAGCGCCTGCTTCCGGAAGGGTGGAGACGCGCGGCGCATGTCGGCTCCAGCGAGTGATTCAAACGCCCGCGAGCGCGGGACAGGGGCCCTGCCGTTGCTGCGCCACCACCCGGCGTTCCGGGCCTTGTGGGGCGCGCGAGTCCTCTCCTTCACGGGGGATGCGCTCAGCCTGGTGGCGCTCATGCTGTATGTCGCGGAGCAGACGGGGCAGGCGCTGGCTGTCTCCCTGTTGCTGCTCGTGGGGGACTTCGCACCCGCCTTGCTGGGGCCGCTCACCGGGGCCATCAGTGACCGGTTCGACCTCAAGCGAGTGATGATTGCCTGTGAGCTGCTCCAGGGCGCGCTCCTGGCACTCATCGCGCTCACGATGCCGCCACTGCCGGTGCTGCTGGCGCTGGTCGCCGCGCGAGCGATTGCCGGACAGGTGTTCCAGCCAGCCTCCCGGGCGGTGGTGCCCGCGTTGGTGCGGAGCGAGGACCTGGAGGCCGCCAACGCCAGCGTGGGCTTCGGGACGCAGGCCGCCGAAGCGTTGGGGCCGTTGCTCGCGGCGGCGATGTTTCCGCTCGTGGGGCTCCAGGGCGTGCTGTTGGTGGACGCGGCGTCCTTCTTCCTGTCCGCGGGCTTGTTGGTGGCGCTGCCGTCCGTGCCGCCCGGGCATGACGGCGCCGCGCCGCCCGTGTCGTTGTTCCGGCAGGCACGGGATGGGCTCGTCTACCTCTGGCGGGCGCGGGTGGCCCGCGTCGTCGCGTTGGGCTTCTGCGCCGTGGTGGCCTTCAACGGCGTGGATGACGTGGCGCTGGTGTTGCTCGCGAAGGACACCTTCCAGGCAGGGGACTCGGCGGTGGGGTTGCTGCTGGGCGCGGTGGGGCTGGGCCTGGTCGCGGGCTACGTGCTGATGGCGCGGCTGGGCGCGGGGGCGGCGATGCCGGTGATGCTGGTGCTGGGCTTCGCGGTGAGCAGCATGGGCAACCTGCTGACCGGCTTGGCCTGGGCCGTCTCCGCGGCGTTCGCGATGCAGGCCGTGCGCGGTGTGGGCATCGCCGCCATGGATGTGGCCAGCCACACGCTCATCCAGCGCTGGGTTCCGGCTGGGATGCGGGGGCGGGTGTTCGGCAACTTCTACGGTGCCATTGGTGTGGCGGCGGGGCTGTCCTACGTCGCGGGAGGATTGTTGCTGGACGCGACGTCCGCGCCAGTGACGCTGCTGGTGGTGGGGGCGGGTGGAATGCTCGCGACCGTCGTGGTGGCGTGGCGGCTTCCGGGCGCGCTGCGGACAAGCGCCGCAACGCGCGAACCGGATTGACGCCTCAGACGAGGCGCTTGCCTTTCACGAACGCCAGCCCCACCGGGTTGCCCCGGTAGTGGATGGGGGCGAGCATGATGCGGCGGATGCGCCAGCCCTCGGACGTCTTCTCCACGTCATGCGTGGAGCGGATGACCACGGTCCATTCCTGCTGCAAGGCGCGCATCGGACTGTCACCCGACGCCTACCGTCGGCGCTTCGCGCTTCGATAGCGCCGTCCGCGCCTCCCAGCGAGCCAGAAGCCGGGGGAAGCAGGCGCGAAACCCCATGAACCACACGGCGCCCGCAAGCAGGTCCACGGCATAGTGGTAACGCAGCACCAGCGTGGACATGAGGATGGCCACGGCGACGGGCACCATCAGACGGAATCGCCACGGGTGCTGGCGCCGGTCGTGTTCGAGCAGCACCAGCGTGATGTACGTGTGCAGGCTGGGGAAGAGGTCGTAGGTGGACGAGCCGCTCGCCACGACGGCGGCATTCAGTTGTGTGAACCATCCGCCCTCGATGGGGAGGGTGAACAGCTCCGGCCAGGCGGCCACGGGCCCGATGGCGGGCATCAAGTAGTAGCCGACGATGCCCGGGACATAGGCGGAGAAGACGTCGATGAAGAAGCGCTCCGCCCGTGCACGGGGCCCCACCAGCGCCCAGGCCATGGCGAGGTGCAGGTAGCCGTGGAACGCCAGATAGCTGGCACTGAAGAACTCGTTGACCCAGGGTGTGCTCCACCGCTGGAGCCAGGCGGCTGGGGTGATGCCGAACAGGAACACGTCCGCGGACAGGAGCCAGGCGTCACGCGTCACGAGCCCCAGCGCGGGGACGGCCTGCTTCACGGAGGCATAGAAGAAGAACGTCGCGACGTAGGCGAGCAGCAGCCGTGCCCGGAAGACATGGGCCACTGCATCCAGTCGCGCCAGCAGCGCCACGCTGGCCATGAACAGCACCGTGCCGCCAACGGCTTGCACGGTGGCCGCCGCGGAGACTCCCGCGACGAACACCAGCGCCGTCGAGAGGGCGATGCCGAACGCCGCGAGCAGGACTTCGTGCGGGTACAGCCGCTCAAGCATCGGGCGTGGCGGGTTTCGCCCCTCGGATGAGCGAACCGGAGAGGACGCCGCGCACGAACGAGAAGTAGGACGGGATGAAGGGCGCCCCCTGCGCGACGAGGTCCGCGCGCAGCGTCCGGTGCAGCTCGGGCAGGTTGTACCAGGGCACCCGAGGGTACAGGTGGTGCTCCAGGTGGTAGTTCTCGTTGCACATGAAGAAGCGCGTCACCGGGTTCGACAGGATGGTCCGGGAGCCTCGGACCGGGTGCGTGCTCTCTGGCAGGAAGGTGTGCTGGCTCATGCCCCGGACGTTGACCAGGGTGTTGAGGAGGAGCATCGGAATCGCCCAGGCATGGAGCAGCACCTGTCCGGGGATGAAGATGACCGCGGCCGTCAGGCTCGCGACGGCCAGCGCCACTTCGAACATTACCCATCGGCGCTCGGCGGTCGTTCCCTGTCGCCAACCCAGGATGGGAATCATCGTGATGTACGCGGGGTAACCGAGCAGCAGCCGGCCCACATGCATCAACAGCTCCAGCCACCGCCGACCCGTGTAGTTGGCGTAGTGGTCCGGGTCCTTCCCTCCGCCCAGGTCGGCATGGTGCTTCAGGTGCAGCACCTTGTAGGCCGCGTAGTTCTGCAACACCGGGAGCGCGCAGGCGATGCCACCCAGCCGGTTCAACCAGGGCCGCCGCGCGAGGCCACCGTGGACGGCCTCGTGGGTGAACAGGCTGATGCCATGCAACGACGCCGCGGCGATGAGGTACAGCGGGGCGCGAGCGAGCCAGTCTGTCCAGGCCGCATCCCGCGCCGCGAGCACCACGGACAGCGCCGCCGCGCCCAGGTAGAGCATGAGGAACACGGCGAGCCGCGGAACGTGCCGCGCATCGACCTGCTCCAATTCACGCAACTGCGAAGGGGTGAGGGATTCTGTCGCGAGCGGCATGGGGGTTCCGAGGTAGAACCATGCCATGGAACCTGGCCTGGTTTCGACGCCGCCCCTTCGCTTGAAGTTCGCCGTTGTCCGGGAGGATGCCGCGCTGGAGCTGGCGCTCGTCGAGCGCACGCGGGCACGGGCCGTGCTCACGGTGGCCTCGGGAGGCTGCACGCTCCTCACCCTGGCGCGGCGGCATCCAGCGCTCGAGCTGGTGGGCTTCGATTTCAACCCGCGTCAGCTCGCGCATGTCCGGGAGAAGGCAGCGGGGCTCGGCCGCCTTCCGCTGTCGCGCTACAGCGTGGAAGCGGAGGACGCGGCGGCCCTGAATCAGCGCGGCGAATTTGAGGGGCTCTTCCGCACGCTTCGCCGCTTCATCGAGGAGTTCGTCGCGCCTGCGCTCGAGCTCGCCGCGTTCTTCGCGCCGGCCACCACGGCCTCACAACGCCGGGAGGCCTGTGCCCGCTGGTTCGCCTCGCCCTACTGGCCCGTGGCCTTCGAGCTGGCCCTGGCGGCGCCGCTGCTGAACACCATGTTCGGACCCGCGGCGACACAGCATGCCGAGCCCGGCTCATATCCTGGCTATTTCCAGGCGGTCTTCGAACGCGGGCTCCAGCGGGAGGATGCTCCTCGAAATCCCTTCCTCCAGCACGTGCTGCTCGGCAGGTACCTGCGTGAGGATGCCCCCGAGTACCTTCGGGCCGAAGGCCCGCTGGCGCTGACGCTCGTCCAGGGCTCCTTGCCGGATGTGCCGCGCCTGGACCGCTTCGACGTCATCTCGCTCTCCAACATCTTCGACTGGTCGGAGGACGCGCTGGTGGCGGAGTGGGCGGGGTTGCTCGCGCGTGAGGCACGGCCCGGTTGCGCCGTCCTCATCCGTCAGCTCAACAACCGCCGGGACCTTCGCCGCTTCTTCCAGCCCGCCTTCAGGTTCGATGACGCGCTCGGCGCGGAGCTGCTTGCCAGGGACCGGAGCCTGTTCTACGAGCGCATCGAGGTCGGCTTCCGCGTGCCAGACAGCCCATGAGTGACGTGCGCTTCATCGTTGCCCGGCCCGACTCGCTCGGGCCCTATGTCGAGCGGCTGCGCCTGCTGGAGCGTGAAATCCTCTATCCCCTCGCGGATGGGGCCGACCACTTCTTCATCGACCATGGGCCCGGGTACCACCCGTTCTTCTCCTCCATGGGAGAGGCGTACTTCCTGCTGGCGCTCCGTGGCGACGACCTGCTCGGCTCCGTGACGGGGGTGTTGCGCCCGGTGTGGCACGGGACGCGGAAGGTGGACGCGCTCTACATCTGCGACCTCAAGCTGGCGAAGCACGCGCGGGGCTCCGGGCTCTCCACGAAGCTCCTGCTCCAGGGCCTCAAGCACCTCTTCCTCATTCCCCCGCTGCGTCGGATTCGTTTCCTCTACGGCGCGGCCATGCGCGGCGCCCGGGGCGACGTGATGCGCATCGCCCGTGGGTGGAATCCGCTGCGCATGGGGCGCCCCGCGAGCCAGCTCGCGCTCTACTTCGTGCCGCCCGCTCGGCTTCAGGCGTTGGAGACGCGGAGTGCACCCCCGCGCCCCACGGGAGCAGGGCTCCGCCTGGGGCCCGCGCCCGCCAGGACGCTGGAAGGGGCGGGGTGGTGCACCACGGCGGGGGCCAAGGACCTTCAGCGGCTGTCCACGGGTCGCCCGTGGCCCCTGGTCCACCTGTCGGCGCCGCCTGAAGCCTGGACGCACGGTTGGGGCGAGTACCTTCGGACCTGCGGTGTGGAGCTGGCGGCGCTCGGGGAGGAGGCGCTCGCCTGCTTCAGCATCGACGAGCGGCTGGAGGACCACGTCCACTGGCTGCGAGAGGCGGGCATCGCTCCTGATTCGGTGTGCACCGTCTATTCTCTCGACCTCTCCTTTCCTGTCAGAGCGCCAGCATGGGTGCACCTTCCCTCATCCGAAATCTGAAGCTGCGTCAGCACATCGCCGGGCTCAAGGCGGAGTGGAACGCATTGGATGCGCCCTACCTGCGCGCGCTGAGAGACGGCACCTTCTCGCGGGAGGACTTCGTCGAAACGCAGCTCCAGTTCTCCTCCGCGGTGGCGCACTTCTCCAGACCCATGGCGATGCTGGCCAGCCGGCTGCCTCAGCCCCACCAGCGGCTGCCATTGGTGGAGAACATCTTCGACGAGCACGGACGCGGCACGTTGGCTCACGGCCACGAGCGCACGTTCCACCTGCTCCTCTCGCGCCTGGGCGTTGAGACCGCTCGCGTGGAGCACCATGTGACCTGGCCGGAGGTGCGTGCCTTCAACGTCGCGCTCACCGGCATCGCCGCGTTCGAGGGGCCGCTCACGGGGCTCGCCGTGTTCGGCATCATCGAGGACCTGTTCAGTGGCATCTCCCTGGACCTGGGCCGCGGCATCGTCGCGCGGGGCTGGCTCCAGCATGGCGAGGTGGTGCACTACCCCACGCACGCGGACCTCGACGAGGAGCACGCGGAAGGCTTCTACCGGCAGCTGGATGCGCCCTACGAGACGGACGCGGGGGCCGCCGAGATTGAGCAGGGCCTGACGTTGGGCGGGCACCTCTTCCTGGGGCTGTACGACGCGCTGTTCCGGGCGCGTCACCGCCGGCTGGGTTAGGGCCGCGGCCCGCTGGGGCCTTCTCGCGCCGCGTCTCCGACGGCGTGGAGCCGCAGCCAGCCCCGGTTTCGGAGGAGTTGGCGGATGGGGGCTCGGAGCTCCGCGCGGAGCCGGGGCTCCTCGGTGGTCACCGCGTCGGCGGGGACCCGCAGTTGCCAGGAGACACCGTCAGGGTGTGATGGCTCGGAGGGTTCTCCCGCGAGCACCAGCCGGACGATGAGCGGTGGCAGGTCCGAGTCATCGCCAGCGCGCCATTGCGTCGTGGCCCGCGCGCGCTGGGGCGAGGCCAGGTGGTTGAAGATGCCCACGGCCTGCTGCGCGACCTCCGGCCGCGAGCATTTGAAGACGATGGACCAGACGCGGGCCTGCTTCATTCGTGGCGCCCGCTGCAACCAGCGGAAGAGCAGCACCGCGAGCGCGGCGCCCAGCAGTTGCGCGGCGATGATGGACTCCACGTCCATGGAGTGCATGGCACTGGGGCGGGTGCTGAACGCCCGGGCGAGGATGAGCGCCGGGTTCGCCAGGGCCCGGGAGTCGGTGAACCAGACGGTGGCGGCCAGATAGCCGGCGACGACCAGTGGAATCGCGGTGGGGCGATTCCGCACGCAGCCGCGCACCATGACGAGCAACCCGAAGGTGGACACCAGCTCCGTGACGAACTGCGCCAAGCTGGCCGCGGGCGCACTCGCGCCGACGAGCATCGGCTCGTGACACATGACGTGGGCCACCCACCGGCCCGCGACGGCGCCGCCCACCTGCGCCAGCACGTACAGCGGCACGTCGCGCCACGGTGTGCCGTCTTCGAGCGCATCCGCGAAGGTGAGCGCGGGATTGAAGTGCGCGCCCGTGAGCGGTTGAAGCACGTAGGCCAGACATGCCAGCACCGCGCCCGCCGCCAGGGACATGAAGAGGCGCCCATCCGTGGCGCTCACACCCAGGTGCTCGGCGCCATGGTGGGCGCCCTCCAGCGCGACCACGAGCAGTCCGCAGCCCAGGGCCTCCACCACGAGCCGCCGGGAGCGGTTCATCCGGGCCACGTCATCCGGCGCGGCAGGGGACTGGAATGCGTGCGTCACGGCGAAGCCCCTCCTGGAAGCAGGTCCGCGGGCCCCCGGGAGAGATCGGCTCCTCCACCGCACCTGGAGCCGGAAACCTAGGGCTCACCCGTGGCACCGTCAAAGGCAGGGGGCCAGACTGCCCGTCGGTGAACAAGGCCGGTTGGCCAGGGGTGGAGGCATTGCGCCCGTGGTCGGCGCTCAGGGCTTGCGCGCTCGCAGCCGCCACACCTGGAAGGTGTGTAACCGTCGCCCACGAAAGTCACCGAAGAACTCCACGGGGCCTTCCACCGTGGTGAAGCGAGAGGTCAGCTCCTCGGGGGGCTGCGCTCCGCCTTCGCTCACCCACAGGACGTCCTGCCCGGGCGTCACGTCCGGGTCGGCCCAGAGGTCATACTGGCTGAAGCGGGCCGGCGCCCCCGTCTTCGTGAGCCGCCGCGCGTAGTAGGCCACCTGGGACGCCAGTTGGTAGTTGGGCGCGTAGACGGCGGCGACGTTGTCGGGCGTCAGCTCCGGGAACAATCGCTGCGGCGTGGCCAATTCGCGCAGCACGCTCCAGCCGTGCGTCCGCCACAGCGCCCTGTCCCGGCGGAAGTGGAGCACGGGGAAGAGCAGGTGCGAGCCCACCACCAGCACCACCGCCAGCCCGCTGAACGCCGCCGCGCGCTGCCAGATGGGCCGCATGCCCGCCACGCCCACGCAGGCCGCGAGGTACGCCGCGGACGGCCAGTTGGCCTCGCCTCGGGTGCGCAGCGACGCGTAGCCGAAGAAGAGCAGGGGGACGCAGGCCGCCATGCGCAGCAGGAAGTGCTCGCGCGGACCGCGCACGCCGTACACCAGCGCGAGGGGAAAGAGCACCGGTCCTCCCAGGGCGAGCTGGCCCGCGAGGAACTCACCGAAGGTGCTCCAACTGCTGCGCCAGTCGCGGCCCAGACCATGGCTGAGCTGGAAGGCGAAGCCCACCCAGTCATGGCCCGCGTTCCAGAACACCACCGGCGCGAAGAAGGCGCCCGCCAGCGTCGCCGTGCGCCACGCGCCCCAGGGCATCCGCCGCGCTCGCACCGTGGTGATGAGGAACGCCACGCCCAGCAGCACGGCCGGGTACTTCGACAGCAGGGCGCACCCTCCGGCCAGTCCCGCCAGGACCCATCGCTCCCGCCACAGGGCCCACAGGGCCAGCGTCCAGAACAGGAGCAGGGGCGAGTCGGGCGTGGGCCACACGCCGGCCACCGCGCCCGCGGGGACGACGCTCCACAGCGCCGCCGCCCGCCAGGCCATCGCCGCGTCGCCATGGACGTCGCGCGCCAGCCGCCACACCGCGGCCACCGTCCCCACGCCGCACAGCATCGCCGTGCCCTCGATGCCCAGCAGGGCGATGTGCCAGGCCACCAACGGTGGATGGTCGAAGTAGCCCCAGTCGAGCTTGCGGGCCCATTGCCAGTAATAGGCGGTGTCGAAGTAGACGTCCGTGCCCAGCACCAGGGCGAGCCGCGCCGCCATCGCCACGCCGAACAGCGCCACGCAGGTCTTCAGACTGAGGCCCGTCGAGGCGGGAGACGGCGGAGACACGGCGGCGACCTACTCCGTCCGCCCCTCTGTTGACCACCATCCCTCCAGTGCTTTCGGCTTGCCCGCCTTCACGCGGGTTCGTATCTCGACAGCCATTCCTCTTCCTGGAGTTCCGATGGCCACGCCCCCTCCGTCAGCTGACACTTCCAACCGTCTGGCCCGGGAACCCTCTCCGTATCTGCGCCAACACGCACACAACCCCGTGGACTGGTTCCCCTGGGGGGAGGAGGCGCTCGCGAAGGCGAAGGCGGAGAACAAGCCCATCCTGCTGTCCGTGGGCTACTCCGCCTGTCACTGGTGCCACGTCATGGCGCACGAGTCGTTCGAGTCACCCGAGACGGCCCGGCTGATGAACGAGGGCTTCATCAACATCAAGGTGGACCGCGAGGAGCGGCCAGACCTGGACCAGATTTATCAAGGCGTGGTGCAGCTCATGGGACAGGGCGGCGGCTGGCCGCTCACGGTGTTCCTCACGCCAGACCTGAAGCCCTTCTACGGCGGCACCTACTTCCCGCCGCAGGACCGCTATGGGCGCCCGGGCTTCCCCCGGCTGCTGATGGCGCTGCGGGACGCGTGGGAGAACAAGCAGGACGAGGTGCAGCGGCAGTCGGCCCAGTTCGAGGAGGGGCTCGGGGAGCTGGCCACCTACGGGCTGGAGGCCGCGCCCGCCGTGCTGACGGCGACGGACGTGGTGGGCATGGGCCAGCGCATGGCGAAGCAGGTGGACGCGGTCCACGGGGGCTTCGGCGGCGCGCCCAAGTTCCCCAACCCGATGAACTTCGCGCTGATGCTGCGCGCGTGGCGAAGAGGCGGGGGCGCGCCGTTGAAGGACGCGGTGTTCCTGACGTTGGAGCGCATGGCCCTGGGCGGCATCTATGACCAGTTGGGAGGCGGCTTCCACCGGTACTCGGTGGACGAGCGCTGGCTGGTGCCCCACTTCGAGAAGATGCTCTACGACAACGCGCAGCTCCTGCACCTCTACGCGCAGGCGCAGCAGGTGGAGCCGCGCCCGCTGTGGCGCAAGGTGGTGGAGGAGACGGTGGCCTATGTGCGCCGCGAGATGACCGACGCGGGTGGCGGCTTCTACGCGGCGCAGGACGCGGACAGCGAGGGCGAGGAGGGGAAGTTCTTCGTCTGGCGCCCGGAGGAGGTCCGCGCGGCCTTGCCGGAAGCGCAGGCGGAGCTGGTGCTGCGTCACTTCGGAATCAAGCCCGGCGGCAACTTCGAGCATGGCGCGACGGTGCTGGAGGTGGTGGTGCCCGTGGCGGAGCTGGCGCGGGAGCGCGGCGTCTCCGAAGACGCCGTGGAGCGCGAGCTGGCCGCGGCGAAGCAGACGCTCTTCGACGCGCGGGAGCGGCGGGTGAAGCCGGGCCGGGACGACAAGCTGCTGTCGGGATGGAACGGGCTCATGATTCGCGGGCTCGCGTTGGCCTCGCGCGTCTTCGGCCGGCCGGAGTGGGCGAAGTGGGCGGCGGACGCCGCGGACTTCGTGCTGGAGAAGGCGTGGGACGGGACGCGGCTGGCGCGCTCGTACCAGGAGGGACAGGCGCGCATCGACGGCTTCCTGGAGGACTACGGTGACCTGGCCTCGGGCCTCACCGCGCTCTACCAGGCCACCTTCGACGTGAAGTACCTGGAGGCGGCGGACGCGCTGGTGCGCCGGGCCGTGGACCTCTTCTGGGACGCGGAGAAGGCGGCGTACCTCACCGCGCCCCGGGGACAGAAGGACCTGGTGGTGGCGACGTACGGCCTCTTCGACAACGCCTTCCCGTCCGGCGCCTCCACGCTGACGGAGGCGCAGGTGGAGCTGGCGGCGCTCTCGGGTGACAAGCAGCACCTGGAGTTGCCGGAGCGCTACGTGGCGCGGATGCACGACGGGCTCGTGCGAAACGCCATGGGCTACGGCTACCTGGGCCTGGCGGCGGATGCGCTGCTGGAGGGCGCGGCGTCCGTCACCGTCGCGGGCGCGTCCGACGACGTGGCGCCGCTGCGGGCCGCCATGGACCGTGCCTTCGCGCCCACGGTGGCGCTGGCCTGGAAGGCGCCAGGGCAGCCCGTGCCTGCGTTGCTGCAAGGGACTTTCGAAGGACGTGAGCCCGTGAAGGGACGGGCCGCCGCCTACCTGTGCCGGGGCTTCGTCTGCGAGCTTCCCGTCACCGAGCCGGACGTGCTGACCCAGCGGTTGGCGGCGCTCACCGCCCCCTGAGCAGGGGCCGGCGCGGCCTGCGTCACTTGACGGCCGTCACCTTCAGCGCGCCGATGAGCGGCGTGATTTCGGCGTTGCCTTCCTTGCCGAAGGCGAAGTGCGTGGCGTCCGCCACCACCTGGTTGAAGGTGGGGTCCAGCTGGGTCCACTCGCCCACGAAGGCCTCCACCCATTCGTGCCAGTAGAGGGCGGGCACGCCGTCCTGGTTCACCATGTAGATGACGCCGTCCACGCGCCGGGCGGGCACGCCCGCCGCGCGCAGCAGCGCCACGGACAGGAGCGAGTGCTCCGTGCAGTCGCCCTTCTTCTGGCTCAGCACGTCCGTGGCCCGGTCCGCGCTGGCGCCGTAGTCCTTCTCCAGGTTGGTGTACACCCAGGTATTCACCTTCTGGGCGATGCGGTACGCGTCCTTCTCCGTCCCCACGAGCTGCTTCGCCAGCTCGCGGATGGCCGGCGCGTCGCTCTCCACCATGAGCGTGGACTTGAGGTTCTCCCCGCCCTCCGGGTCCTTCAGCGGCAGGGGCTTGCGCGTCTTGGGCGCGACGGCGGACAGCGTCACCTCCACGCTGCCATCCGGCTGCGGCTTGAACTGCTGGCGGTACGTCTGCTCCTGGAACTTCGCGGGCAGGCCCTGCACCACCAGCGTGACGTGGCCGGGCACGGTGCGCGCGGACTCAGGCAGCGGCTTGGGCAGCACCACGCGGGTGAGGCCGAAGACTTCCACCAGGTCCAGCCGCTTCGCGACGGCCTCCGTCTCCTTCCGAGCCTGCATCGTCGTGCCGTAGTCCACCAGCACCATCTCCCCGCGCTGGGTGATGTACGAAACGACGGGGACCTTCTCCTTCTCCGACACGGTGACGGCCTTGCCCAGCTTCACCTGCACGCCGTTGATGGTCCGCTGCTCCTCGGGCTCCACGGTGGTGGAGAGGCCGTAGGACTCCAGGTCCATTCCATCCAACGAGAAGCCCGTCACCTTCGCCTTGCGCAGCAGCGCCACGCGCGGCGGGTCGGCGTCCTCCACCCGCTCCTTCGTCGGAGGCCGCTTGGGCAGCGTCTCGTCGGGGCGGCCCGGGCGCTTGCGCACCACCTGGAAGCCGTCCGCGGTGGCCGTGCCCACCAGCGTTTGCGTGCCGCCGTCACCGGTCTGCTTCACGAGGAAGGACAGCAGACGCCCACCGGGCTTCGCCTCGTAGATGCGCTCCTCGTCATGCATGCGCTCCGACACGCGCGAGCCCACCATGGCCTTGAAGACGAGCTGGTTGGTCGTCTTCACCCGCGCGGGCTGGCCCGGCAGGACTTCCAGGTCGGTGAAGAGCCAGCCGACCTTCTTGTCCATGAGGTACAGGCCGAAGTACTCGCCGCCCTTGGGCCGGGCGGCCTTCACCACGTCGGAGACGGGAGCCTGTGTGGCAGTGGCCTTGGCGGCCGGGGCGGGCGCCCTCGCGAGCGCGGACGGTGCGCCCACCAGCAGGGCACACAGGGGCACGAGGGCCAGCAAGGTCGGTCGGTGCGTGCGAGTCATCGTGCCCCTTCTAACGAGGGAAGGGGCCATTGTCTTCACCCGCCCGGCCTGGCGGCGTGGGGATTACAGCCGCTTGGTGAGGATGATGAGGTCGTCCCCCACCTTGTAGAAGTCCCGGATGCGGGCCTCCTCGCCGTACTTCATGGAGGCGTAGAAGCCGCGCGTGGGGCCGTAGGCCTCGGTGGCGCTCGTCTCCACGCGGATGAGGCGCCCGTTGCGGCGGCGCAGGTCGCCCTCCATGGCGGACACCAGCGCCGCGCCTACGCCCTGGCCGCGAACTTCCGGTGCGGACGCAATCCAGTACAGGTCGTAGGTGTCCTCCGTCATCGGCGTGGGGCCGTAGCAGATGTAGCCCACGAGCTCGCCGTCGCGGTCCGCGACGATGATGGCGTAGTCCGTGTTGCCCGGCGTGAGCGTGGTGTTCGCCAGCTCGATGGCGACCTCAACCTCCTGCGGCGAGAAGGTTTCGATCTTTCGAATCAGGGCGGCGATTGGCGCCCGATCCTTTTCTTCGATGGGACGGATGTCCATGTGCTCTCTCGAGCGCGACCTCCACGAGCCGGGACGCCAGGGCCGGATAGTCCATTCCGGCGGCCAGGGCGGCCTTGGCGAACCCCGCGCTCGGATGAAGGTCGCAGTTGGGGTTGATGTCGATGACGTAGGGCACGCCCTCCGGGGATACCCGGAGGTCGACCCGTCCATAGTCCTGACAGTCCAGTGCTGCAAAGGCTTCCAGCGCGACCTGCACGCAACGGGACTCCAGGTTCGCGTCCAGCCGGCACAATCCGCTGGTGGTGTCCCGGTACTCCGCCGACGCCGCCTCCCACTTGGCGTTGTAGGAGACGATGTTGGGTCTGTCCTCGAACGTACGACCGAAGACGATTTCCGTCAGGGGCAGCGCCTGGCGCGGCCGGTTGCCGAGCAGCGGCACATAGATTTCCCGCCCGGGGATGAACTGCTCCACCAGGGCCGGCTGATGAAACTCACGGAGCACCGCGTCACAGGCGCGGACCAGCGCGGCGCGCTCATGCACCACGGACTCCGACGTCACGCCCATGCTGGCGTCTTCCCGCGCGGGCTTGACGATGAGCGGCCAGGGCAGGTCCACCGCCAGCGCATCCTCCAGGCGCTCCACCACGTGGAAGGGCGGCGTGGACACGCCGCGCGCGGTGAGGACTTCCTTCGCCTTGGGCTTGTGCAGCGCCAGCCCCAGGGACAGCGCGCTCGAGCCCGTGTAGGCCAGCCCCAGCGCGTCCAGCAGGCAGGGGATGGCCATCTCGCCCCGGCTGTCGGCCGCCAACGACTCGCAGAGGTTGACGACCAGGTCCGGCTGGCACCGGCGCAGGGTGTCCATGAAGTCGAGCCGGTCACCTTCGATGGCGAGCGGTTCGGCCAGGGTGTCGCCCCGGTTGAGGGCGTCCGCCATGGAGGAGACGACACGGACCACATCCTCCCGGGCCTCCCGCCCAGGGTCGTCCTCAAGGAGGTCGTGGTCGCGGTTGTGCAGCAGGATGATGTGCATTCGGTGGTGCGGAAGGGTTACCACGTCCCCTGCCTCCATCACAGTCCGCACGTGAGGCCGGCTGCCCCCCGGAAAGGTTCGCGGTACGTTTGATGACCTCCCGAGGGGGTATCCAGGAGTATGGAAAGGGAATCATGCGCATCCGTGACCCCATCCACGGCACCATCCCGGTCAGCGACCCCGAGAAGGCCGTCATCGACAGCCGGCACTACCAGCGGCTGCGGTATGTCCGACAGCTTGGCTTCGGGGACCTGGCCTTTCCCGGGGCCACGCACACGCGCCACATCCATTCCCTGGGCGCCATGCATGTCGCCTCGCGCGTGTTCGGCGCGGTGGCCGCCCGCTCGTCGCTGCCGGAGGACGTGCGGGAGCGCTTCTGCGCGGCGGTGCGTCTGGCGGTTCTCTGCCATGACCTGGGGCACATGCCGCTGTCGCATGCCTCGGAGCGCATCGCCCCGAAGCGCTCGCTCCTGCGCCTGCCATCCTGGCTGGACGGCACCGCGGAGGGCGAGCTGGCCACGCACGAGGACTACACGGCGAAAATCCTCCTCGACAGCTCGCTGACGCCCATCATCGAGAAGCACTTCGGCGGCATGGGGATTACGCCCATGGCGGCGGTGGCGCTGGTGTCGGGCGCGAAGCCGCCGAAGGACCCGGGCTTCACGCACCAGGGCGTGGACTGGACGCCGCTGCTACGCGCCATCGTCTCCGGCGAGCTGGACGCGGACCGCATGGACTACCTGCTGCGCGACTCCTTCTACACAGGCGTCAACTATGGCCGGTACGACATGGATTGGATTGTCAGCAACCTCAATCCCGCGATGAAGGACGGGCGGGCCTACCTCGCCCTCAGCCGGGCGGCGGCCTTCGCCTTCGAGGACTTCCTCCTCAGCCGCTACCACATGTTCGTGTCGGTGTACCTGCACCACACCTCCGTGAACTTCGACTACATGCTGCGGCGCTACTACGAGGAGTCGCCCGGCGAGTTCGAGATTCCTTCGGATCCGGAAGAGTTCCTGCTCTGTGACGATTCGGCGCTCTGGTACACGCTGCGCCGCTCCAAGAATCCGTGGGCCCAGCGCATCAGCCAGCGGCAGGGCTACAAGCTGCTGGCGCAGTTCACGGAGCGGGACACGGGCTACGACCTGGACGTGCTGCGCAGCGCGCTGGTGTCCCACAAGTTCGACCACTACGTCGTCGAGTCCCAGAACGTGCTCAGCAAGTACACCTCCGGGCCATCTGGCCGAGGGCCGAGCCTGTACATCATCGACGCCTCCACCGGCCGGCTGACCGAGGTGGCGCGCTACACGCCGCTGTATCAACGCTACAGTGGCGCGGTGCGGCTCGTCCGGCTGTACGTCCGGCCAGACCAGGCGGACAAGGCACATGCGTTGATGGGCCGGGTCCTCGGCCAGGCGGTGGAGTCATGAGCGAGCGTCTTCCCGGTCTGGGCCTGGGCCTGGACCTGCTGACCCACAGTCCGGTGGAGGCCCGCCCTTCTTCCGTGGCGCTGCTGTACCGGCGCGCGGGGGAGGGCGTGGAGGTCTTCTGGGTGAAGCGCGGCAAGGCGCTTCGCTTCGCGGGCGGCTTCTATGCCTTTCCCGGAGGCAAGCTGGACGCGGCCGACGCGGACGTGCCGGTGGCGGGCGCCAGCGGAGACGAGGCGGCGCTGCGCTCGGCCGCGGCGCGCGAGCTCTTCGAAGAGACGGGCGTGCTGGTGGCCCACGGCGCCGAGGCGCTGTCCGCCGCGAAGGTGGCGTCGCTGCGCAAGGCGCTCCTGGACGGGACGCTGGGGTGGGGGGCTCTGTTGAAGGCGGAGGGGTTGTCGCTGAACGCGGATGACTTCCGGGCCGCGGGCCGGTGGGTGACGCCGCCGGCGCTGCCCGTGCGCTTCGATACGCGCTTCTACCTGGTGGAGATGCCCGCCCACGCGCGCGCGGAGTGGTGGCCCGGCGAGCTCGCGGAGGGCGCCTGGGTGACGCCCGCTGATGCGCTGGCTCGGTGGGGAGATGGCACGGCGCTGCTGCACCCGCCCGCGGTGCATGCCTTCCAGGTGCTGGGCGCCTTCACGGATGCGTCCGACGTCCTGGCGCGCCTGGCGTCGCCTCCGTTCTGCCCGGGGTATGTCTCGCAGCGCATCGAGTTCCAGCAGGGCGTGCGCGTGGTGGCGCTGGAGACGCCCACGCTGCCGCCGGCCGCGCATACCAACGCGTACGTGCTGGGCAACGGCGAGCTGCTCATCGTGGACCCGGGCGCCGCGGACGTGAAGCAGTACGCGAAGCTGCTGTCACTGGTGTCGGGCCTGAAGGCGGAGGGGCTGCGGCCCGTGGCGGTGGTGCTCACCCACCATCACGGTGACCACGTGGGCGGCGCGCGCGCGGTGAAGGAGCGCTTGGGCATCCCGCTGTGGTGCCACGCGCGTACGGCGGACCGCCTGGACTTCCCCGTGGAGCGGTTGTTGGAGGACGGTGACGTCCTGGAGCTGGCGGGCGAGGTGCCGCAGCGCTGGCGCGTGCTGCACACGCCGGGGCATGCACAGGGGCACGTGTGTCTCGTGGACGAGCGCAGCCGCTCGGCGGTGGTGGGGGACATGGTGGCCGGTGTGGGGACCATCGTCATCGACCCGCCGGAGGGGCACATGCGGGACTACCTGACGCAGCTCGCGCGGCTGCGGGACTGGCCCGTGAGCACGCTCTACCCGGCGCACGGCTCACCGATTCCGGACGGGCCCGCGAAGCTCCAGGAGTACCTGGACCACCGGGCGGCGCGGGAGGCACTCATCCTTCAGTCCGTGCCACCCAACGGCGCCACGCTGGCGCAGGTGGTGTCCCTGGCCTACGCGGACACGCCGCCGCTGCTGCATCCCCTCGCGGAGCGCAGCGCGCTGGCCACACTGGAGAAGCTGGTGGAGGAGGGCCTCGTGCGCGAGGAGTCGCTCCAGTACTTCCGCGCCTAGAAGCGGCCGGCGAGCCCCAGCGCCCCGCTTCCCGGGGCCAGGCTCACCGTGGGCACCAGCACCACGGGGTGCTCCTGCTGGCGTCGCCGCTCGTAGGCGCCGTGGGACAGCTCGAACGCGAGGATGGACGTCACCACGGGCACGGCGAAGGTGGCGGTGAGGACCGCCCAGGACGCTTCGTCCGACAGCGCCACGACGGCCAATGGCGCGGCCGTTCCCACCAGTCCGCCCAGCAGCGTGGGCAGGAATCCGCCGCGTGCATCCATCAGCGAGCCTCCCAGGTACACGCCTGACGCCGCGCCGAGCCCCATCCCAATCGAAGCGCTGATGAGGCTGAGGTTCCTCCCGGACCGGCACTCGCTGTAGCCGCAGGACACCTGGTCCGACACGAGGACGCCTCCGAGGAAGGTCACCGCGAGGCCAGAGGCGCCAATCAGCGCGCCGCCCACCGTTTCGCCCACCAGGCGCGCGCCCAGCGGGAATGGCGCATCCTGGGGCGGATGCATCCGGGGAGAGGCCGGCGGCCTGGATGCCGGTGACGGACGGCCCACCGCGGGCCGCTGCTGCGTGGCCGTCACGGGCTCTGGCATCCGCGGCGCGTCATCCATGGGCTGGGCGAGCGCGAGGGCGGGCAGCAGGAGCGTCAGCAGGATGGGGCGGTTCAGATGGGAGAGCATGGGCGCTGGTGCTCGTAGTGAGAGCACGGCGCGGGCACGGATGCCATCGCCTCCCTGATGGGTTTCGCGCTGAACGGACGGCGCGCCTCAGGAGGGCTGCCTCGCGGGTCGGGGGCGAGTTCCATGGGGCGCTGTTCGGAAATGTCGGGACATTGCCCCGCCCAAAAGTCCCGACATTTCCGAACAGCGAGCTCCCGAGGTGCGCAGGTGCCCCGGCCCGGGGGGGCTTCGCCTCAGAAGCTTCCGGCGAGGCCCAGGCGAGGTCCGCGTTCGCCCATCCCGGCGACGGGGACCACCTGGAACGTGCTCGGGGCCTTGCGCGTGAGCGCGGGGCGCTCCTCCCCCGGCGATGACAGCTCATAGCCCGCCACGGCGCCCACCACGGGGAGCAGCAGCAGGAACACCGCGCCACCGGGTTCGTTGTCTCCGATGCCCAGCAGGGCGGAGCCGACCAGCGCGCCGCCCCAGCCGATGAGGCTGCCGCCCGCGGTGGCGAGGAAGGTGCCCCGGCCGCCCATGAGCTTTCCACCCAGCCAGGTCCCGGCCGGGATGCCCACCACGACCCCCGTCAATCCACCGACGCCCGCGACGATGCTGCACTCGTCGCAGCCCACCGTGGACGCACCCACGAAGAAGCCCGTGATGAGGCCCAGGGAGCCCGCGATGAGGCCGCCACCGGCGCCACCCAGGAACTCCACCGCCACCCGTGGCACGGGGTCCGTGGCGCGGGCGCGGGCCTTGCCAGGAAGGGCCTGTTCATTGACGGAGGTCGTGCCCTCCGTCTCCTGGCTCGTGCGGGAGTCGTCCCCGGCGTCTTCGTCGCGGCGCGTCGGCGCGTCCCAGCCGCCCGGGGCTGGAACCAGGGGCGGCGGCGTCAGCTCGGAGGCGGGGGCCCGGGCGGGCTCGCTCGCGGGGGGCTCCTGCGCCCAGGCGGCGTTCGGGCCCGAGAGGACCAGCATGGCCAACCCGATGGAGTGGGCTCGTGAAACCTTCACCTGGGACACGCTACCGCAACGACGGGCGCGCGTCGCCCTAACCAGCGGAGGCCTCGGAAACAGGCTGGGTACGGCCCTTGCGGCGCAGCAGCACGACGGCCAGCGGGATGCCGCCCAGCAGGAGCTGGGGAACGAGCGAGAGCGCGTCCGGATAGATGCCCAGCATGTCCACGGTGATGAAGGGCACGGGCGCGAGCGGCAGCGCGCCGACTTCCTGCAGCGAGTGGAGGCCCTTGCCCAGCAGCATCACGGCGGTGAGGACCAGGATGACGGTGGACGCGTTGAAGAGCGTCTTCATCGGCAGGCGGTAGCCCAGCCGGTTGATGAAGAGGACCATCACCACCATGGCCACCGCGCCCGCGAGCGCGCCCCAGGCCACGCCCTGTGGCGAGTCCAGCGCGAGACCCTGGAGGAAGATGGCTGTCTCGAAGCTCTCACGCAGCACGGCGGTGAAGGCGATGAGGAACAGGCCCAGCATGCTGCCTCGGCCCAGCGCGCCCTGCATCTTCTCGCGCAGCTCGCCCATGAACTGGCTGATGTTGGAGCGGGCGTTGAGCCACAGCGCCGCGTACACCAGCATGCCCACCGCCGCGAGCGCGGCGATGCCTTCCATCCACTCGCGCTGGGCGCCGGCCAGCAGGTGGCGGCCGAGCACGTAGGACAGCGCGCCGACGATGAGCGCGGAAATCCATCCGAAGTGCACCACGCGGGCGTGCTCGGTGGCCTTCATCTTCCGCAGCGCGGCCAGCAGCGCCGCGACGATGATGGTCGCCTCGAAGCCCTCGCGCAGCAGGATGAGCAGCGTCAGCCACATCGTGGACAGCAGGCTCGCGGTGGTGCCCGAGTCACGCCGCGCCTGGTCCAGCAGGGCCAGCAGCTCCCGGCCCTCGTCCTGGAGGTGCGGGCTGCCGCGCTCCGCCGCCATGCGGGCCTTGAGGAAGCCCTGCTCGATTTTCAGCGTCAACGCCGAGTCGCGCGCGCTGAGCTTCGGCTCCACCGGCTCCACGCCGTTGAGGTAGCCGTCCAGCAGGGCCGCCTTCGCGCCCGCGATGTCACCCGCGGCGCCCAGGCGCATGGCCTGCTGCACGTTCTCCCGGGCGGCGAGCAGCGAGCGCTCCTCGTCCGCGTCCAGCATCTTCCGGCGCAGACAGGCGAGGTGCTCCTGACCGAACTCCTTCACCAGGTCCGCGTCGGTGGCGTTGGCCAGCCGCTCCAGGGAGACGCGCGGCGGCGTGCCCTCGCACTCGGGCAGGCGCATGGTGAAGACGTAGAAGGCCAGCGACCAGCGCTCCTCCTCGGACAGGGTGGGGTAGGCCGGCATCGCGGTGCCGGGCACGCCGAAGCTGGTGGTGTTGAAGGCCTTGTAGGGCGTGAGGCCTTCCATCAGCTCCGCGTCCTGGAAGTTGGCGGGCGCCGGCTCCATGTTGGCGGCGATGGCCACGTTCGCGCTGCCGTCGGCGCCATGGCACGCGGCGCAGTTGGTGGCGAACAGCGACTGGCCCAGCGCCAGGTCCGGCGGGCGGCGTGGGCTGCGGGCCAGCCCTCCGGCCGTGACGAGGTTCTCCACCAGCTCACCGCAGTCGCGGCTGACGCCGTCAGGGTCCTCGCCCTTGTCCACGCGGGCCTGGATGTCCTGCACGCGCGGCAGGAAGGCCGCCGCCGCGGGGCCCAGGCCGCGCGCCGCGTCCACCGCCTCCGCCGCGAAGCTCTTCTGCTCCGCCAACTCGAACGCGGACTGCGACTCGATGGCGAGCGGATAGTCCGCCTCCAGGTACTGGAGGATGCCGATGAGCCGGTGCCACGTGCGTTCCTCGGAGGCGCCGTCGTCCGCGCGGGACGCGATAGGCAGGGCAAGCAGGAGGAACAGCAGCAGCGAGGCGGCGCGAGTCATGCCACCCCTCTACCAGTGGGGTGGTGGCCTTTCAATCTTGCGAAGCAACTTCAAAATCTACCGGACTCAGGTCGCGCCCACACCAGAACTGCCCGTGGGTCCAATCGTCTCGACGACCTGGAGCGAGCCCACGCGGAGTGAATCCACCTGCCAGTCATCACCCCGCAGCTTGCCAATGGTCAGGGCTCGGATGGCCAGGGTGCCGATGCTGAGCGCGCCGATGGCGAGCGCTCCCAGCGCGGTGGCTCCAACGGCCAGTGCGGGCAGGGCACGAGACCGGGGCCTCAGCCGGTGACGCAGCAAGGGAGCAAGCCGGAGGCTGGCCACGAGCGCGGCCACGTTGGAAGCCGTGAGCACGGCGGCGCTGGAGAGGGCCGCGGTCCGCCACGGCACGTCGATGGGACGAGAGAGGACGGTGGTCTGCATCCCGTGGAAGTGTGCATGGCGTCAGGACGTGCCAGGCGGCGGGATGGGAGGCCCCCGGCCGGATGGATGGCCGGGCGCCTCGTGCTTCACCTTCGCTCTACGGCTCGATGATGATTTCGCAGTACTGCGGGAAGCGGTCGCACGGGTAGCAGACGCCACCGGGGCCGCCCACGCAGACCTCGTTGGCGGCACACCGGCCCTGCAAATCACACAGGCGCAGCTCCTGCTCGGCGCTTCCCGTTTCGTCCACGGGAGCCTCCTCCACGGGGCCGCCACAGGCCATCATCACCACCGCCGCAACCAATCCAAGTCCTCGCGTCCACGTCTTGTGCATCCGGAACTCCATGGGACTGCCGGGTGAGGTCTGGATTGTGCGCTTAACGTTTGAAGGAAGGAATGTGGGCGCGCGCCCTCGCCCGGGCATGCATGTAGACGCCGCCGGGCGAAGGGGTGCATCAGCGCTCGTACGTGAGGAAGGTATGGGGTGGCTCGGCGTCGGGATGTGCTTCCTCTTCGACGCATGTCCAACCCGACAGGTCCACGTCGGGGAACCAGGTGTCGCCAGGAAAGTCCCGGGCGATGCGCGTGAGGTAGAGGCGCTGCACGCGGTCCATCGTCTGGGCGTAGAGGTCCGCGCCCCCGGCGATGAAGACCTCCGAGTCACCGCTGGCTTCCGCCACGGAGAGCGCTTCGTCCACGGAGTGTGCCACCTGGACACCCGGGGGCGCGAAGTCACGCTGGCGGGTGACGACGATGAAGGTACGGCCCGGCAGCGGGCGGCCGATGGACTCGTACGTCTTGCGCCCCATCACCAGGGTGTGGCCCATGGTGATGCGCTTGAAGCGCGCGAGGTCCGCGGGCAGCCGCCACGGGAGCTGGTTGCCCGCGCCGATGACCCGGTTCGCCGCCATGGCGACGATGGCGGACAGCTTCATACGGCCACGGGCGCCTTGATGGCGGGGTGCGGGTCATAGCCTTCGAGCGTGAAGTCCTCGTACTTGAAGGCGAAGAGGTCCGTCACCTCGGGGTTGATGCGCATGCGAGGCAGGGGGCGCGGTTCGCGCGACAGCTGCGTCTTCGCCTGCTCGACGTGGTTCAGGTACAGGTGCGCGTCACCCACGGTGTGGATGAACTCGTGCGCCTGCAGGCCCGTCACCTGCGCCACCATCATCGTCAGCAGCGAGTACGAGGCGATGTTGAAGGGCAGCCCCAGGAAGAGGTCCGCGCTGCGCTGATAGAGCTGGCAGGACAGCCGCCCGTTGGCCACGTAGAACTGGAAGAGGACATGGCAGGGCGGCAGCTTCATGGACGGCAGGTCCGCCACGTTCCACGCGCTGATGATGTGGCGGCGCGAGTCGGGGTTCTTCTTCAGCCCCTCCACCAGCGCCTTCATCTGGTCGATGTGTCCACCATCGGGCGCCGTCCACGAGCGCCACTGGTGCCCGTACACGGGGCCGAGGCTGCCGTCGGCGTTGGCCCACTCGTCCCAGATGGTGACGCCCTGGGCCTGGAGTGTGCGCACGTTGGTGTCCCCCGCGAGCATCCACAGCAGCTCATGGAGGATGGACTTCGTGTGCAGCTTCTTCGTGGTGAGGAGCGGGAAGCCTTGCGTGAGGTCGAACCGGAGCTGGGGCCCGAAGACGCTGAGCGTCCCCGTGCCGGTACGGTCGCCCTTCTTCACCCCATGGTGCAGGACGTGGTCGAGCAGGGACAGATAGGGCTGCATGGGGCCCATGTAACTGAGCCGGTGTCCGACTCAAAGCGCTAAGCAGGAGCACCGCTCAGAGTAAAACTGGTACAGCCCTCCACACGTGTGTCGCAGGTCTGCGGCTTCTCATGGACGCCAGTCGCCACGCACCGTTAGAAGCCGGGGCATGAAAATCTACACGAAGAGCGGTGATGCCGGAGAGACCGGTCTGTTCGGTGGCGGACGCGTCGCGAAGGACGACGTTCGTGTGGACGCATATGGAGAGGTGGACGAGCTGAACGCGACCCTCGGCCTCGTGCGGAGCTTCGAGGGGCCCACGGACGTGGACGCGCTGCTCCACCGGCTCCAGGACCAGCTCTTCACGGTGGGCGCGGTGCTGGCCACGCCCGAGGGGACCAAGGCCTCGGCGCACATTCCCGAGCTGAAGGCCGAGTGGGCGGAAGACATGGAGCGCGCCATCGATGGCTTCGAAGCGGAGCTGCCGCCGATGACCCACTTCATCCTGCCCGGCGGCACGCAGGCCGCAAGCGCGCTGCACCTGGCGCGCACCGTCTGCCGCCGCGCCGAGCGCCGCACGGTGCCGTTGCTGCGCGAAGGGAAGATTCCGAAGGCGGTGGTCGTCTATCTCAACAGGCTCTCCGACCTGCTCTTCGTCCTGGCACGCGTGGTCAACCACCGTGCGAGCGTGGAAGACGTGAAGTGGATTCCGGCGAAGCCCTCGAAGTAGTCGGACGCGCCCCGTGAACGTGCTGCCCACCACCCATCTGCGTGACCTCGCCAGCTCGGTCGGCTTCGACCTGGTGGGGTTCGCGCGCGCCGAGCCCATCCCGCCCGACTTCCTGCTGGAGTGGGTGGCGGCGGGCTACGCGGCGGACATGGACTGGATGGGCGAGCGGGCCGCCGAGCGCCTGGACGTCTCGCTCCTGCTGCCGGGCGCGAAGACGGTCATCTCCTTCGCGAACAACTACTGGCGCGACGACGCGGAGACGGTGGATTCCCCCATCGCGCGCTATGCCCGCGGGCGCGACTACCACTCCACGCTGCGCGACCGGATGAAGGCGTTCCGCAAGGCGCTCAATGTGATGTACCCGGGGCTGGGCAGCTACGGCGGCGTGGACAGCGGCCCGCTGATGGAGAAGGTGTGGGCGGCGCGCGCGGGGCTCGGCTACGTGGGGAAGAACGGCTGCTTCATCACCGAGCCCTACGGCTCGTGGGTGCTGCTGGCCACGCTCGTCGTGGACGCCGGGGTCGACGACTACGGCAACGGCCCCGCGGCGGACCGGTGTGGCGCGTGCCGCCGCTGCCTCATGTCCTGTCCCACGGGCGCGCTGGTGGGCAACGGCCGCGTGGACGCGCGCGCGTGCCTGTCCTACCAGACCATCGAGAACCGCGAGCAGCAGGTGCCGGAGGCGTTCCGGTTCAAGTTCGACAACCTGATTTTTGGCTGCGACATCTGCCAGCAGGTGTGTCCGCTGAATCGCCGGCCGGTGTTCGCCGAGCACCCGCGCTTCGCGCCCCGAGCGGTGGCGGAATTGGGTGTACGCGAGCTCGCGGGACTCACAGTGGAACAGTATGAGCACCTAATACCTGGCACCGCGCTGGCGCGCGCACGGTACGACGGGCTGCGCCGCAACGCCGTGTATGCGTTGGGTGTGGCGAAGCAGGCGGACGCGAAACCGTTGCTGGAAAAGCTCTGCGGCGATTCGAGTGAATTGGTACGTACCGCCGCGCAATGGGCGCTCCTTCAGCTCGACCCCTGACGTCCACCTCTCCGCAGTCATTGGGCCCTGTCTACGCAGGGCTCATCCTCCAGGTCCTCATCAGCGCGGGAACGTACCTGGCGGGCAAACGCGCGATGTCGGAGCTGGCGCCGCTCACGGTGGTGCTGTGGCGTTTCGTGTTGAGTGGCTCGGTGTTCATGCTGTTGCTGTGTTTCCTGCCCGGGCCCCGGCTGCCGCCGCGCAACGAGTGGGGGCGGGTGCTGATGCTGGGCCTGCTGGCGGGGCCGGTGAACCAGGTGTTCTTCTTCTATGGCCTGTCCCAGTCCACGGCGGCGCACGCGGCGCTGCTCTACGCGCTGACGCCGCTGGGCGTGTACCTGCTCAGCCTGGGGCGCGGGCATGAGCGCGCCTCGCTCCGGGCGATGGGCGGCATCGTCACGGCGTTCGCGGGCGTGGTGGTGTTGCTGCTGGGGCGCGGGCTGGCGGATGCGAGCGGCTCGTTGATGGGAGACCTGCTCATCCTGGGCGCGGTGATGTCGTGGGTGGTGTACACGACGGAGGGCAAGCCGTTCGTCGCCATCCACGGACCGATTCGCGCGACGTCGTGGAGCATGGTGGCCTCCACGTTCATGATGATGTTGATGGCGCCGTTCTTCGCGAAGCCGGAGGCGGTGCTCGCGGCGAGCCCCGCGGCGCGTTACTCCATCGTCTACCTGGGCCTGCTCACGTCGGTGGTGGCGTACCTGCTCTGGTACTTCGCGCTGTCGAGGGTGCCGGCGTCGAAGGTGGCCGTGTTCTCCAACCTCCAGCCCGCGGCGACCGCGCTGGCCGCCTGGGCCATCCTGGACGAGGCGCTGCACTGGGAGATTGCGGTGGGCGGCGTGCTCGTGCTCCTCGGCGTACGACTGACGCAGGCGGCGCACGTCCGGTCGCCCGCCGTGGCGCCGGCTGAGCCAGCGCGGCCTCCCGCCTCATCGAGCGTCGGATAGCCGCAAGACTCGGAGTGCCGGGCCTGTCGTCGCCCTTTAGCTTCCCGTCATGGCCGCAAGGGTTTCCTGGAAGGGAGCAGACGTCGTGTCCACGCAGAGCGTGACGGCGGGACGGTCACGCCCGCCCGGCTCGGTCCGAGCCGTGAAGCAGGTCCCGGAGCGGGTGGCCGACGTCGACTGGGCACGCGCCTCGGAGGAGTTGGACGCGCGAGGCTGCGCGACGTTGGAGCGGCTCGTCACGCCGGCCGAGTGTGACGCCCTGGCGGCGCTGTATCCGGAAGACGCCGTGTTCCGCAGCCGCGTGGTGATGGCGCGGCACGGCTTCGGAAGAGGCGAGTACAAGTACTTCGAGTATCCGCTGCCGGACGTGGTCGCCGGGCTGCGCGAGGCCCTGTACCCCCGGCTCGCGCCGATTGCGAACCGCTGGAACATGGCCATGGGAATCGAGGTGCGGTATCCGGAGTCGCATGCGGCGTACCTCGAACGCTGCCACGCGGCGGGGCAGGTGCGGCCCACGCCGCTGTTGTTGCGGTACGAGGCGGACGACTACAACTGCCTGCACCAGGACCTCTATGGGGAGCACGTCTTCCCGCTCCAGGTGGCGATTCTGCTGTCGGAGCCCGGGCGGGACTTCACGGGAGGCGAGTTCATCCTCACCGAGCAGCGCCCGCGCATGCAGTCACGGGCGGAGGTCGTCCCGCTGCGCCAGGGAGACGCGGTGGTGTTCGCCGTCCACCACCGCCCGGTGCAGGGCACGCGAGGCGTGTACCGCGTCAACCTCCGGCACGGCGTCAGCCGCATCCGCTCAGGACAGCGCCACACAGTAGGCGTCATCTTCCATGATGCGGCTTGAGACGCGCGAATGACGATGGACTTGTTCGACGGCCTGGGCGGCTCTGGTCCTCGCGAGGAATCGCTGGGCCCCGGTGCCATGGTGCTTCGGGGCTTCGCGCTGGCCCACGACGCGGAGTTGCTGAGCGCGGTCCGGGACGTCGCGCTCGCTTCTCCCTTCCGCCACATGGAGACGCCGGGCGGCTTCCGTATGTCGGTGGCGATGACGAGCTGTGGTTCGTGGGGCTGGGTGACGGACCGGACAGGGTATCGCTATGATGCGGTGGACCCGGTGCAGGGACGGCCCTGGCCGGAGATGCCGGCGGTCTTCCTGCGGCTGGCTCAGGTCGCCGCCGCGAATGCAGGCTTCGAAGGGTTCATCCCTGATGCGTGCCTGGTGAATCGCTACGAGCCCGGGGCGAAGATGTCGCTGCACCAGGACAAGGACGAGCGTGATTTCACCGCGCCCATCGTCTCCGTCTCACTGGGGCTCCCGGCGGTCTTCCTCTTCGGTGGCGCGGAGCGAGCGGACAGGCCGGCGCGAGTACGGTTGAGCCATGGCGACGTGGTCGTCTGGGGCGGGCCAGCCCGCCTGCGCTACCACGGCATCACGCCGCTCAAGCCGGGCCATCATCCGCAGGTGGGTGGGCATCGCATCAACCTGACGTTCCGGAAGGCACGCTGATGTCTGGCGCAGGGCTGCGGCCTCCCTGTGTTTCAGTCTCGCGATGAGGACGGGCCCTGATGGGCTGCCCGTTGGAAATGGTGGACGGTGGTGAACGCCGTAGAATGCGTCCATGCTTCGTCCGGGCGAGGACCTGCTTCAGGTGGAAGAGCGGCTGTGGCTTTTGTCCGCGCCGACCGGACAAGGCATCTATGACTTCGCCTTCGACCGCTTCTTCGCATGCCGCCGTCCGTACGTGCTGCCGGAGTCCATGGAGGTGGTGGCCAGGGTCGGCGTCTGGAACGACTACGCCGAGCGCTACCGCGAGTTGGCGGCAGCGGGCATCCGCCTGGTGCACACACCCGAGCAGCACCTCCTGGCCACGGAGTTGCCTCACTGGTACCCGAAGCTCACGGACCTGACTCCGCGGAGCGTCTGGTTCGATGAGCGGCCAGACGCGGAGACCGTGGAGCGTCTGCTGGGGTGGCCCGTGTTCGTGAAGGGTGAGCGGCAGACCAGCCGGCACCGCAAGTCGCTCTCCATCATCGAGGGGCCCGAGCAGTTCCGTCAGGCGATGGCTGCCTACGCAAAGGACCCCATCCTCCACTGGCAGCGAGTGGTGTGCCGGGAGTTGAGGCCCCTGCGCCGGGTCGAAGAGGGCGCGCCGGACCGCATCCCCAGCTCCTTCGAATTCCGCACCTTCTGGTGGAAGGGCGAGCTGGTGGGATGGGGGCCCTACTGGTGGCAGGGCACGCCGTACACCCTGACGCCGGAAGCGCGGCACGAGGCGCTCGGGCTCGGGCGTGAGGTGGCACGTCGGCTGGACGTGCCCTTCCTCGTGGTGGACGTGGCCCAGGAAGTATCGGGCCGGTGGATTGTCATTGAGTGCAACGACGGCCAGGAGAGCGGCTATGCGGGGATTTCTCCGTTCGCGCTCTGGCGGGCCATCCTGGATGCCGAGCGCGAAACCGGAGCGGCCTAGCGCGCCTCAGTCCCCGTTCGGGTCCCACTCGGAGATGTCGTACTTGGGCTCTGGCGGCAGCGCCGGCTTGGTGGACTTGCTGGGCTCCGGCTTCTTCACCACCGGAGGCGGCGCGTCGGACACGTCTTCGTCGAGCAGCGGGTCCTTCTTCGCCGGGCTCGCGGAGACCGCGGGCGGAGCAGGCTTCACCGGCTCGGGCGCGGGTGGCGCGGGCGCGGGTTCTGGCGCCGCCATCACCGTGGGCTCGTCATCGAGAGAGTCCAGGTCGCCCAGGGAGGTCGGGTCAGCGGGGGCCGAGGCGGGGGTAGGGGACGGAGGCGGGTCCGATTCACTCGCCCGGTACACGCCCGTCCGCGTGGCCTCCACCGCGACACCGGAGGACGGAGGCGGCGGAGGAACAGGCTCCGGCGCGCGGCGCGAATGCTCCGCCGTGGCGGAGGACTCCGACGCGCGGTAGCCGTCCCGCCGTCCCGAGGGCTTCTCATCCCCGAACGGGTCCTCCTCGCGGCTCTTGCGCTTGCGCGTGGGCTGCGCATCACCGTCGCCGAACGGGTCCTCCTCGCGGGTCAGCTTCTTTCCCTTCCGCCGCTTCGGCGGATCCGCCACCACCCCGGCGGGCAGCCCCTTCAGCGACGAGTGCCGGTCCGCACACAGGCCCACGCCCTCCTGGCATTCGGCCAGACAGTGGGTGAGCTGCTTGATGGTGCGCCCGCTGCCTCCGTACTGGATGGAGCAGTCCTCCTTGCAGGTCGCGTAGTCCTCCTGGCAGCCAGAAGGGACGGCGGCCGCGGCGGGGCCGGCGGCGAGGGTCAGGCCAAGAATCAGAAGGGCTCGCATGGCGATTACGAAAACTACCAGTCTTCTGGGGTTCCGGCGCCAGGGGGGCGCGTTATGGTCCCCTGGCGCGATGGTCGCGCCACGAGGAGGCACATGGCTGTCAGGGTGGGCATCATCGGGAGCCCCGGGTTGGCCCAGGCACTGGGCATCCCCGGCAAGGGTGAGTCCCACATCTTGGAGACGCCCTTCGGTCCTCACGCGGGCCCCATCGTCACCACCGAACTCGACGGCGTCTCCGTCGCCTTCGTCGCCCGCCACGGCACCGGCCACGTCTACAACGCCACCCGCGCGCCCTACCGCGCCAACATGTACGCGCTGAAGGTCCTGGGCGTCACCCACGTCCTCGCCACCGGCACCGTGGGCAGTCTGCGCGAGCACATCCATCCGCTCCAGCTCGCCCTGCCGGACCAGGTCATCGACCGCACCTACCGCCGCCCCTGCACCTTCTACGACGACGTCGCCGTCCACGTGGACCTGGGGAACCCCTTCTGCGGCACCCTGCGTCAGGTGCTCGAGCACGCCAGGGACCCGTTGGGGCCGACCGTGCACACCGAGGCCACCTACGTCTGCATCGAAGGCCCGTCCCTCAGCACTCGCGCGGAGAGCATGCTCTACCGCACGTGGGGAGGAGACCTGGTGGGCATGACGGGCATGCCCGAGGCCCGGCTCGCTCGCGAGGCGGAACTCCACTACGCCATGGTGGCCCTGCCCACGGACTACGACTCGTGGCAGCCGCGCGCGCCAGGGCAGGAGCATGACGATCTGCTGGCGCAGGTCTCCCACAACCGGAAGGCCGTCACCGCCAGCGGCGCCGCGCTCATCCGCCGCGCGCTGCCGCGCATCGGCGAAGCCCGCGCCACCTGCCGCTGCGACACCGCGCTGGCCCTGGCCATCGGCACCGAGCGCAGTCGCATCCCCGACGAGGTGCGCGGCCGCCTCCGTCCACTGCTGGGCAGATACCTCCCGCCCAACGTCGCCTGACGACACCGCACCAGCTCATTCGGCCGGGCCACACGCCGTGCGCTCGCCTAGCCGCCTGCTGCCAAAGCGCGCTTCCGTTTTCACCTTCTGAGCCCCGGTACGACCCGGAGCGAGGAGGCGAGCATGCGGTTGCCCAGACTCAAGCACCTGTCCTGGCGCGAGTTCAGCCGACGCTTCGTGAGGGAGTTCCAGGAGGACAGCGTCACCGACATCGCGGCGCAGCTGTCGTACTACCTGCTGTTCTCGCTGTTCCCCTTCCTCTTCTTCCTCGTCACGCTGGTGGCGTACCTGCCGTTCGCCCCGGGCGCGGTGGACGCGATGTTGGACCGCATCCGTCCGCTGGTGCCGGGAGACGCCCTGGGCCTCATCACCGGCCACCTGCAGTCCCTGGTCAACCAGCCCCAGCCCAAGCTGCTGACGGCCGGTCTGGTCATCACGCTGTGGTCCGCGTCGCGCGGCGTGAATGCGCTGCGCACCGCGCTCAACCTGGCCTACGACGTCTCTGAATCCCGGCCCCTCTGGAAGACGCAGGGCCTGGCGATGCTGGTGACGCTGATGGGCTCGCTGCTCATCCCGCTGTCCTTCGCCGCGTTCCTGCTCGGCGGGCGGCTGGGGCTGTGGCTGGCGGGCAAGCTGCAACTCGTGGACGCCTTCCACCTCGTGTGGTCCTGGCTGCGCTGGCCCTTCACCGCGTCACTGGTGATGCTGGTGCTGGCGCTCTGCTACTACCTGCTGCCCGACGTGAAGCAGCGCTTCAAGTACATCACCCCCGGCTCCGTCCTGGGCACGGGCCTGTGGCTGACGAGCACCTGGGGCTTCACGCAGTACGTGGAGCATTTCGGCAAGTACAACGTCACCTATGGCTCCATCGGTGGCGTGATGGTGCTGCTGCTGTGGCTCTACCTCTCCGGGCTCATCTTCATCGTCGGAGGCGAAATCAACGCCATCCTCGAGCACGCCTCGGTGGAGGGGAAGTCGAAGGGCGCCCGCGGCTTCGGGGAGCCCGCGCCGCTGGAGCCGCCCCTGAAGACGCCCGGCGCGGCCAAGAGCGCCAGCAGCGCCATGCGGTCGAAGCTGGCGCGCTTCCGGTGGCGGCGCCGCGTGGCCCGGGGGCAGGAGCCCGAGCCCACCGTGGAGGAGCAGGACCCTCGCTCCTCCACGCTGCACTGAGGGCTGGGGAACTACTTTCCGCCCAGGGCCTGCTTGATGGCGGGAAGCCCACCCGGGCCGTTGTTGCTGCCCCGCAGTTTCTTCTGCGAGATGATCTTCTGGATGTTCGCGATGCGATCCCTGTTGGTGGGGTGCGTGCTCAGCCACTTCATCAGCGCGGGCGTGTCGCCCTGCTCCTTCTGGAGCTTCTCGAAGAAGGTGATGAGGCCCCGCGGGTCGTAGCCCGCGCCGGAGGCGTAGCGGGCGCCGTACTCGTCGGCTTCAATCTCCTCGCCGCGGCCGTGCGCCAGCAGCGTGCCGCCGCTCACCAGCGACGCGGCGATCTGCGCCACGGTGCCCGGGTTCTGCCCCAGCGCCGCCTGGGTGATGGCCTGCAGGCCCATCTGGTTGACCATGGCGCGCGCGGAGTGACGGCCCACGACGTGGCCCGCCTCGTGCGCCATGACGCCGGCCAGCTCCGCCTCCGTGTCCGCGGCCAGGATGAGGCCGGTGTAGACGTACAGGTAGCCGCCGGGCGTGGCGAAGGCGTTGACCATCTTCGGGTCGTCGATGACGTTGATCTTCCACTTCACCCCGGGCCGGTCCTTGGAGGCCTGGTTCAGGATGCTGGCGGAGATGCCGCGCACGTAGTCGACGACGGCCGCGTTCTGCACGTATTTGATCTTCTCCTTCGTCTCCAGCTCCGCCTTGACCTGCTTGCCGAGCTGCTCCTCCTGCTCGTCGGAGATGAGGGTGCGGGCCACGGCCTTCTCGGCGGAGATGCGCTGCTTGGCGCAGCCCGTCGACAGGCCCAATGCCAGGGTGACTCCCAGTACCGCCACGAGGATGCGCTGCATGACGAGTGCTGCCTTTCTTTCCAGAGGTCTACGCCGCGTCGCTCCGCGGAAGGCGCGACGCTGGCCCACATCGGCACCTGCCTTCAAGGGCCACGTGGTGCAAGCATCCGGGCATCCGGCTTTCGCGCCGCCATCCCACCCGTGTTCACTGCCCGGCAGGTAGGCGGTGCGTGGGGACGCCCGCCGGTGTATGTGCCCCGCAGGATGCCAGAGCTACCCGAAGTCGAAATCGCGCGGCGCAATCTGGTGCGCTGGTTCAGCGACCGGCGCCTCGTGCGCGCCGAGTCGGAGAACACCCGCATCTTCCGAGGCGCCGAGCGCCAGCAGTTCGACACGCTGACGGGCCGGTTGGAGTCGCTGGTCCGCCGGGGCAAGTACCTGCTCTTCGCCTTCGAGGGCGGCAAGGGGCTGATGGGGCACCTGGGGATGACGGGCAAGTTCGTCCGCCGCACCGAGGGGCAGGTGGCGCCCTACAGCCGCGCCCGGTTCCATCTGGACGACGGCCATGTCATCCACTTTTCCGATCCACGAATGTTCGGCCGCCTGGAGCCGGCGCCCGCCGCGCGCCTGCGGGAGCTGGACGCGGTGCGAATCCTGGGGAGGGATCCGCTGGCGGATGGCCTCACCTCGGGGCAGCTCCAGCAGGCCGTGGGCTCCTCCCGGAAGGAGCTGAAGGTGGCGCTGATGGACCAGGAGCGCATCTCCGGCCTGGGCAACATCCACGCCGCCGAGGCGCTCTTCCGCGCGGGCCTCCACCCCTCGCGCCAGCCCGGCTCCCTGACGCCGGACGAGTGGAAACGCCTGGTCCAGGGCATCCGCGCCGCCATCGACTTCGGCCTCAAGGAGCAGGAGGGGGAGGAGCCGGTGTACCTGGAGGAGGGGCGCTCGGAGAATCCATTCCAGGTGTACGGCCGCGCGGGGAGCCCATGCTCCCAGTGTGGCACCCGGGTCGAGTCCTTCACCCAGGGAGGCCGTACCACCCACTTCTGCCCCCGGTGCCAGCCGAGGGACGGACGCCGAAGTGAGGCGGGGGGGCCGGCCGTTGACGGCGCGAAGGCCCGCCCTGGTAAGCGTTGACACCCCTTGGTCCCGTCGCTTGAATCGCCCGCCTTTCAGACCCGGCCGCCCCAGGTGGCCCTGGAGATCGTTGCCCATGTCTCACGCCCTGCTGGCGGCGCTACTCGTCGCTTCGTCCACGGCCACCGCTCAGACGCCGGTGCCGGAGGGTAGCCCGCCCGCGCCCGCGGAAGCCGCACCCGCTGCTCCCGCCGCCCCCGCGGAGTCTGTTCCCGCGGAGACCGCGCCTGTGTCCTCCACTCGCGAGGGCGTCAGCCGTGACGACCTGGAAGCGCTGAAGGAGGAACTGCGCGAGGAGATTCGCGCCGAGGCCGCCAAGCAGTCCATTGGCGCCACGGACGAGTGGGCCGAGGAGTTCCCGGAGGAGAAGCGCAAGCTCGAGGTCTTCACGCTCGACGGCTACTTCCGCGTCCGCCCCACGCTCTTCTACAAGTTCGACCTGGGCAAGGCGCCCGGCCGGGAGCTCTTCCCGCGCTCGCCTCGCAGCCCGCAGGAGAACACCCAGTCCTTCGCCACCATGCGCGTGCGCCTGGCGCCCACCTTCAACATCTCCGAGCAGGTGGCGTTGAAGATGGAGGTCCTCGGCCTGGACAACTTCATCATGGGCGCCATGCCGGACACGCTGCTGCCCGGCAACACGCGCAACCTCTTCGGCATCTTCTCCGAGAGCCAGGACCCGCTGGCGGACGCGCTCCAGGACTCCATCAAGCTGCGCCGCGCCTACGGTGAGGTGAAGACGCCGGTGGGCATCCTGCGCTTCGGCCGCATGGGCAGCCAGTGGGGCCTAGGCATGCTGCGCAACGACGGCACCTGCTTCGACTGCGACTTCGGCGACACCGTGGACCGCGTCCAGTTCGTCACCAACCCCTTCGAGGGCTGGTACGTGACGCCGATGCTGGACTTCAACTCGGAGGGCGTCACCGACACGCGCGGCACCGTGGGCGAGCCCATCGACCTGACCCAGTCCGATGACTCGCACAGCTGGGTGATTGCCATCGCGCGCCGGGACACCGACCAGGTCATCCGCTCCAAGCTGGACAACAACCAGGGCGTGCTCCAGTACGGCCTGCACTTCACCTACCGCACCCAGAAGTGGGAGTACGACGGCTCCACCACGAATGGCCAGAACACCGGCTTCATCCCGCGGGACGCGACGCTGTTCGTGCCGGACCTGTGGCTGAAGTACGAGGAGAAGAACTGGCGGCTGGAGTTCGAGGCCGCCGCCCAGCTGGGCCGCATCGGCAACCGCGCGCTGGACGTGGGCGGCATCAACGACCCCACGCTCAACCAGAGCCTCACCGTGGCCCAGTTCGGCGGCGTGGCGCAGGGCGAGCTGCGGCTGCTGGACCAGAAGCTGTCGCTGAACATGGAGCTGGGCTTCGCTTCCGGCGACAAGGCGTATGGCTTCGGCAACCAGCCGGGCCGCCCGGGTTCGGGCGCCAACGGCCAGACGGCGCCAGGTGACTTCGAGGGCCCGCAGTACGACTGCGGCACGGGCGGCTGCAGGGACAACGCCATCCGCAACTTCCGCTTCAACCGCGACTACCGCATCGACCTCATCCTGTGGCGCGAGCTGCTGGTCGGGGTGACGGACGCGTTCTATGTCCGCCCGTCGGCGAAGTACACCATCACCGAGGGCTTCGACATCTACGGCCGCGTCATCTACTCGCAGGCCATGTACGCGCAGTCCACGCCGTCCACCACGAACAAGGCGCTGGGTCTGGAGGTCAACGTGGGCGCGGACTACAAGACGGAGGACGGGTTCATCGCCGGCATCGCCTACGGCATCCTGTTCCCGATGAGCGGCCTGCAGGAGTTCAGCGAGACGCTGCGCAACGACCTGGACACGCCGCAGACCATCCGCGCGTGGCTGGGGATGCAGTTCTAGCCATGCGCCAGGTCCTCGCGCGGCTGTGCGTGGCCGCCAGCGTGTCACTGACGCTGGCGGCGTGTGGCATCAAGGGGCCGCCTCGGCCACCCGGGCCGCCGCCAGCGCCTGCGACGCAGGCGCAGCCGCCGCCCCCTGAGTCGGAGCGAGGGCCCCGGGAGCCGTCGGGGCCCGCGCTGTCTCCCACGCCGGAGACCGGGGTGGAGACGCCGCTGTCACCGCCGGAGACCGAGGACGCGGGAGCCCCGTGAATCACTTCGCCTACCGCAAGGGCGTGCTCCACGCGGAGGATGTGCCGCTGGCGGCCATCGCCGAGTCCGTGGGCACGCCCACCTACGTGTACTCCACCGCCACGCTCACCCGGCACATCCGGGTGGTGACGGAGGCCTTCGGAGACCGGCCGCACCTCATCTGCTACTCGGTGAAGGCCAACTCGAACCTGGCCATCCTCCGGCTCATCGCCGAGCGGGGCGGCGGGTTCGACATCGTCTCCGGAGGCGAGCTGGCCCGGGTGCGGCATGTGGGCGGAGACGCCGGGAAGACGGTGTTCGCTGGCGTGGGCAAGACGCAGGAGGAGATGGAGACGGCGCTGGCCGCGGGCATCCTCCTCTTCAACGTGGAGAGCGCCGAGGAGCTGGAGGCGCTGGACGCGGTGGGCCGCCGCCTGGGGCGCCGCGCGCCGTTCGCCCTGCGGGTGAATCCGGACGTGGATGCGCGCACGCACCGTTACATCTCCACCGGTTTGAAGACGTCGAAGTTCGGCGTGCCGTTCGAGGAGGCGGTGGCCCTCTACGCGCGCGCGAAGAAGATGAAGGGCCTGCTGGCCGCCGGGTTGGATTGCCACATCGGCTCGCAGCTCACCCAGACGGCGCCCATTCGCGCGGCCTTGTCCAAGGTTGCGGGTCTGTACTCCGCGCTCAAGGCGCAGGGCCATCCGCTGGCGTACCTGGACGTGGGCGGCGGGCTGGGCATCACCTATTCGGACGAAACGCCGCCGTCTCCGGAGGAGTACGCGCGCACCGTGCTGGCCGCGGCGGGTGCCACCGGGGCCACGCTCATCCTGGAGCCGGGCCGGGCGCTGGTGGGCAACGCGGGCGTGTTGCTCACGCGCGTGCTGTACCGGAAGAAGACGCCAGCGCGGCACTTCGTGGTGGTGGACGCGGGCATGAATGACTTGCTGCGCCCCGCGCTCTACGAGGCGCACCACGGCCTTCAGCCCCTGGTGAAGCGGCGGGGCAAGGCGGTGGAGGTAGACGTGGTGGGGCCGGTGTGTGAATCCACCGACGTGCTGGCGAAGGCGCGGCCCCTGGTGCTTCCGCAAGCAGGCGAGTTGTTCGCTTTCATGAGCGCGGGCGCGTACGGCATGAGTATGTCGTCCACTTATAACTCCCGGCCACGCCCGGCCGAGGTGCTGGTGGACGGTGCGGCGTGGCGCGTGGTCCGGGAGCGGGAGCGCGTCGAGGATCTCTGGCGCGGCGAGCGGGCCTGAACGTATAAGCGCCGGCATGAAGACCTTCGAAGGCTCCATGACGGCGCTGGCCACTCCGTTTCGCAACGGAGCGCTCGATGAGCCCGCTTACCGGGCGCTGGTCCGCCAGCAGATTGAAGGGGGCACCAGCGTGCTGGTCCCCATGGGCACCACCGGCGAGGCCGTGACGATGACGGCCGACGAGCGGGCCCGCGCGGTGAAGGTGGTGGTGGAGGAGGCGAAGGGCCGCGTGACGGTGGTGGGCGGCGCCGGCTCCAACAGCACCGCGGAGACCATCGAAGGCGTGCGCCGCGTGCGCGACGCGGGCGCGGACGGTACGCTCATCGTCACGCCCTACTACAACAAGCCCACGCAGGCGGGCTTGCTGGAGCACTACCGCGCGGTGGCCAAGGCGCACCCGGGCTTCCCCATCATCGCCTACAACGTGCCGGGCCGGACGGGCGTGGACCTGCTGCCCGACACCGTGCTGCGGCTGTGTGACATCCCCGAGGTGGTGGCGCTCAAGGAGGCCACCGGCAGCATGCCTCGGGCCATCGACATCCTGGAGAAGTGCGGCGACCGGATGACGCTCTTGTCCGGTGACGACTTCACCGTGCTGCCCTTCATCGCCTGCGGCGGCAAGGGCGTCATCTCCGTGTCGTCCAACGTGGCGCCGCGGATGATGGCGGACCTGGTGGCGGCGGCGCGCGCGGGGAATGTCGCGGTGGCGCGCGACCTCCAGGTGAGGATGAACGAGCTGCACCGCCTGCTCTTCATCGAGTCCAACCCCACGCCCGTGAAGTGGGGATTGCACGTGATGGGATTGTTCGGGCCCGAAGTGCGGTTGCCCCTGGTGCAGATGACCGAGCCCAACGCCGCGAAGCTTCGCGACACCCTGCGCCAGCTGGGCCTGCTCACGGGCTGAGCTTTCCCTCATCCCGCCGTTACCTGGAGCGCGGCAGACATGATTCGCACCGTCATCACCGGCATCACCGGCCGCATGGGCAGCACGTTGCTTCGCCTGGCGCGCGAGTCGGGAGACCTGCGGGTGGTGGGTGGCACGGCGCGGCCGGGCAGTGCCTCGGTGGGCCAGGACGCCGGGGTGGCGACGCGGCTGGGCCCGGTGGACGTGACGGTGGTGGACAGCCTGGAGCGAGCGCTGGACGCCGCGCAGGCGGACGTCGTCATCGACTTCACCAGCGCGGAGCTGAGCGTGGCGCACGCGAAGGTGTGTGCCGCGCGCGGCGTGGCCCTGGTGGTGGGCTCCACCGGCTTCACGCCGGAGGCGTCCGCGGCGCTGGCGGAGAGCGCGAAGGCGGTGCCCATCGTCGCCGCGCCGAACATGTCGGTGGGCGTCAACCTGGTCATCCGCATGGCGGCGGAGCTGGCGCGGGTGCTGGGGCCGGGCTTCGACGTGGAGGTGCTGGAGGCGCACCACCGCATGAAGAAGGACGCGCCCAGCGGCACCGCGCTGCGGCTGGCGGACGTGCTGGCGGAGGCTCTGGGGCGCACCCAGGAGGACCTCACCTTCGCGAGGCATGGGCAGATTGGCGCGCGGCCCGCGCGCGAGATAGGTGTGCAGACGCTGCGGGGCGGCGACGTGGTGGGCGAGCACACCGTGTACTTCTTCGGTGAGGGCGAGCGCATCGAGCTCACGCACCGCGCCACCAACCGAGACCAGTTCGCTGCTGGCGCGCTGAGGGCCGCGCGCTGGGTGGTGGGGCGCGCGCCGGGTCTCCATGACATGGCCGACGTGCTCGGCTTCCAGAGGACTTCATGACGACCGCGCGCTACTGCCGCTTCCTGCATGAGGGCCGTGCGCACCACGGCCGGGTGGAAGGCTCCGAGGTGGTGGTCCTCACCGCCGCGCCCTGGGCCGGCGCGAAGGAGACGGGCATCCACCGCTCGCTGTCCTCGCTGACGCTGCTGGTGCCGTCGGACGCGTCCAAGGTCGTGTGTATCGGTCAGAACTACCGCAAGCACGCGGAGGAGATGGGCAAGCCGGTGCCGCCTGAGCCGCTCATCTTCACCAAGCCCTCCACGGCGCTCAATGGCACGGGCTCGCCCATCCGCATCCCCAAGGCGAGCCAGGAAGTCCACTACGAGGCGGAGCTGGCGCTCGTCATCGGCGAGAAGCTGAAGAACGCCAACGAGTCCACCGCCGCGCGCGCCATCTGGGGCCTCACGTGCTTCAACGACGTGACGGCGCGCGACGTCCAGCGCCGCGAGATTCAGCACACCCGCGCCAAGGGCTACGACACCTTCGCGTGCGCGGGGCCGTGGGCGGTGACGGGCCTGTCTCCCGACGACCTCCGCATCGTGTGCCGGGTGAACGGGCAGGTGCGCCAGGACAGCCGCACGTCCGACATGATTTTCAGTCCCGCGCGCCTGGTGTCGTTCATCTCCCACATCATGACGCTGCTGCCTGGGGACATCGTCAGCACCGGGACGCCGTCGGGTGTGGGGAAGCTGTCGGCCGGGGACACGGTGGAGGTGGAGCTGGAGGGAATCGGAACCCTGGTGAACCCTGTTGAGATGGAGCCGTGAGCGACACCGTCTACGTCGGGTTGGGTTCCAACGAGGGGGAGCGCGAGAATCACCTCGTCGCCGCCCTGTCCGCGCTGTCCCGCATCGACGCGGTGGCGGTGCTCCACTGCTCCTCGCTTTTCGACAGCGCCCCCGTGGGGCCGCCGCAGCCGCGCTTCCTCAACGCGGTGGTGGCCCTGGAGTGTGGCCTGCCGCCGCAGCGGCTGCTCTGCATCCTTCAGCAGATTGAGAAGGACCTGGGCCGCACCCGGGAGGTGCGCTGGGGCCCGCGCACCATCGACCTGGACATCCTCTTCTGGGAGGGACAGGTGGTGGCCGACCCCACGCTCCAGGTGCCCCACCTGGAGCTGCACAAGCGCCGCTTCGCCCTGGAGCCGCTCGTTGAACTGGCGCCCCACCTGCGTCATCCGGTACTGGGGATGTCGGTGAAGGAGCTCCTCGGGAAACTCGCCCCGCAGGATGTCCGCAGGAGCGAGGCCACGTGGTGGCCGGAAGCGAGCTACTCGAGCAACGACACATGAACCTGTCCCTTGCCCTGGCCACCGCGGCGCTGCTGACCGCCCAGCCCTCGACGCTGCCTCCCGGCCACCCGGTCATCCCTCCGGGGACCACGGCCTCCCCCGCCACCTCTGGCATGCCGGAGGGCCACCCGCCGACGGAGGGCGCGGCTCCCAGCATCAGCCCGGAGCAGCTGCCCCCGGGCCACCCGCCCATGTCGGGCACGGGCCGGGCGCCGCCGTCCGCGGAGGAGCTGCTGCGCCAGCTCGACTCCACGGAGGGGCTGGCGGACCGTGAGAAGACCTTCGAAATCGCCGCGTCGCTGGGCCGCCTGTACTACGTGAACGGCCGCAACGCGGAGGCCAGCACCTACCTTCAGCAGGCCCTGGCGCGCGCCCAGCCCACGCGGGAGCTGTTCCTGGCGCAGCGCAAGAAGCTGGGCAAGGCCGCGGTGCCCACCGCCGAGGCGGCGGGCTGTGGCTTCACCCCGAACATGCCGGTGGAGGACATGGGCGCCGCCGCGCAGGCGCGCGCGAAGAAGGGTGACACCGCGGGCGCGGCGGCCTGTGCGCGCGCGGCGCTGGCGCCGGTGCTGGACGTGGCGGTGATGCAGGCCAACGCGCTCTACCTGTCCAACGACAGCGGCAAGGCGCTGGTGGCCTACGACGCCGTGCTGGAGGTGGAGCCCCTGCACGAGGAGGCCCTCTACGCGCGCGCGGCGCTGCTCTTCGAGACGAAGGGCGACGACGTGGCGGCGCTGAAGAAGGCGGGCGAGGGCTTCGAGGCGGTCGCGACCACGTACCCCGATTCGTTCCGTGCGCCCATGGCGAAGCGGATGGTGGCGCTGGTGGAGGAGACGGTGAAGGCGGGGGGCCGCAAGCAGCTGCTCGCCTCGCGCGCGGAGGACCGCCGCATCCGCCTGTCGCAGGCGCCCGCCGCCGCCGCGCCGGATGCGCCCCGGCCGCTGTCGCAGGAGATGGTGGACGCCGTGAAGAGCACCGAGCGCACGCCGGAGCTGGAGCAGGGCCTGGCGAAGCTGGTGGACGAGGGCGAGGAGCTCCTGGCGAAGGGCCAGTACCAGGAGGCGCTCGCCAACTACACGCGCGTGGTTCCCTTCCAGCCGGAGAACGGGCGCGCGAAGGCGGGCATGGCCTGGGCCCTGGTGTCCCTGGAGCGTCCCATGGCGGTGCGCGTGTGGGGCGTGGCCGTGCAGACCGACCCGCTCTCCGTGGAGAAGCTGGGCGACACGCTCAAGGCCAAGGGCGACGACAAGGGCGCCAAGGCGCTCTGGGAGAAGCTGGCCACGGACGCGCCGGACTACCCCAACAAGGCGAGCCTCCAGGCGAAGCTGGGCAAGTAGCGCCCGCGCGCTCGAAGTGCTTCGCGGCCAGCGGTCCTGCACGTTCAGCAGGACCGCGCGGCGGCCCTCCGCGGCCCACGCCTCAGACGAACTTCGCGGCCAGCAGGTCCTGCACGTCGAGCAGGCCCACGGCGCGGCCTTCCACGTCCACCACGGGGAGCTGGTCCACCCGCAGCTCGCGCATCTGCGTGGCCGCGGCCAGCACCAGCGTCTCCGGCGTCACGCAGCGCGGGTTCTTCCCCATCAGCTCGCGCACGGGCACGGTGAAGTCGGTGAGGCCCGCCTCCACGCGGCGGCGCAAGTCGCCGTCGGTGAAGATGCCCACCAGCTTCCCCGCCTTGTCCACCACGCACGCGGCGCCCGGACGGCCCGGCGTCTTCGTCATCACCCCCACCACCGCGGACAGGGGCGAGGTGTCGCGCACCAGCGGGTTGGCGTTGCCGGTGCGCATCAGCTCGAAGACGCGCTGCACGGAGCGCCCCAGCTTCCCGCCCGGGTGCAGCAGCGCGTAGTCCTCCGTGCCGAAGGGCCGCGAGCGCAGCACCGTCATCGCAAGCGCGTCGCCAATCGCGTGCAGCGCGGCGGTGGAGGCCGTGGGCACCAGGCCCATGGGGCACGCCTCCGCGATGGCGCCGATGTCCAGCACCACGTCCGCGCCGCGGCCCAGCGGGCTCTTCGCGTCGCCGGTGAGGGCGATGACGGGCGTCTCCATCCGCTTGAAGGAGGGGAGCAGGCGAATCAGCTCCTCCGTGGAGCCGCTGTTGGACAGCGCGAGGATGACGTCGCCCCGGCCCACGCGGCCCAAATCTCCGTGCACGGCCTCGGCGGGGTGGAGGTACACGGAGCGGATGCCCGTGGAGGCCAGCGTGGCGGACAGCTTCTGGCCGATGTGGCCCGCCTTGCCCATGCCGGTGACGATGACCTGGCCGCGGCAGTCGCGCACCAGTTGCACGGCGCGCAGGAAGTCGTCTCCCAGACGTTCCGTCACACCGAGGATGGCGCGGGCCTCGGCCTCCAGCACGCTCCGCGCGTAGGCGAGCGTGGCCTCTGCGTCGGGGAGAACGGCAGGTGCCTGTGCGGGACGGCCGGGGAGGGCGCGCAGGCGGGGCTTCTTGGCGGCGGAGCGGGAAGGGCGGGCCATGTTCAGTGTCTGGCCTTCTACCTCCGCACCCCCGCGGTGGCCACCCTTGACGCATGGGGGGGCATCGGTTACGCGCCTGCTCGCCCGGCCTCCATTGGCCGGGGCACATTCCACCTTCAAGAGAGGGACGAGATGAAGTTCTTCATCGACAGCGCCGACGTGGAGGAGATTCGCAAGGCCCACGCCATGGGCTGCGTGGACGGAGTGACGACCAACCCGTCCTTGCTCGCCAAGGTGGGCCGGGGCCTGGAGGAGACCATCCGCGAAATCTGCTCCATCGTGGATGGCCCCATCAGCGCCGAATGTGTGTCCATGGAAGCGGACGAGCTCATCAAGGAAGGCCGCTCCCTGGCGAAGATTCACGACAACGTCGTGGTGAAGATTCCCATGGGCGTGGAGGGCATGAAGGCCACCAAGGCGCTGACCGCCGAGGGCATCCGCACCAACGTCACGCTGTGTTTCTCCGCCAACCAGGCCCTGCTGTGTGCCAAGGCCGGCGCGACCTACGTGTCGCCCTTCGTGGGCCGGTTGGATGACATCTCCCAGGACGGCATGGAGCTCATCTCCCACATCCTGGAAATCTACCGGAACTACGAGCACTTCAACACGCAGGTGCTGGTGGCCAGCGTGCGCAACCCCGTGCACGTGCTCCAGGCCGCCCGCCTGGGCGCGGACGTGGCCACGCTGCCCTACAACGTCATCACCCAGCTGGCGAACCACCCGCTCACCGACGCCGGCATCAAGAAGTTCCTGGCCGACTGGGAGAAGGTCCCCAAGGCCGCCAAGCCGCCCGCAGCCAAATAGGCCCTCGGGAAAAACAGACTAACGTCGGTTTTCATGGCTCCAATCCCTCTGCGGGGTTGGGGCCTGTTTTTTTGAGAAAAATGGAGCCCGTCCTCCTCCGCTTCCCGGCGGGTTGCACTGGCGATTTCGCGCCGCGGCATGTATTCGTTGACTCCCGAGTCAACGAGCCGAACCCGTCACGAGGTCCCCATGGAATTCCAGCTCACCGACGCCCAGCGCGCGCTGCAGGACGCGGCACGCAAGTTCGCCCGCGAAGTGGTGCGTCCGAAGGCCGCCCACTACGACGAGACGGCCACCTTCCCACTCGATTTGCTGACGACCGCGTGGGAGTTGGGGCTGCTCAACATGGCGATACCCGCCGAGTACGGCGGCGTGGGCCTGTCCCATCTGGACCAGACCATCGTCGCGGAGGAGCTGAGCTGGGGCTGTGCGGGCGTGGCGACGTCCATCATCGCCAACGACCTGGCCAACCTCCCCATCATCCTCCACGCGACCGAGGAGCAGAAGAAGCGGCTGCTCACGCCCTTCACGGAGAAGCTGAAGTTCTCCTCGTTCTGTCTCACGGAGCCCGAGGCCGGCAGCGACGTGGCCAACATGCAGACCACGGCGCGGCTGGACGGAGACCACTACGTCCTCAACGGCGCCAAGTGCTTCATCACCAACGGCGGCCAGGCGAGCCAGTACACGGTGTTCGCCACGGTGGATAAGGGCAAGAAGCACAAGGGCATCACCTGCTTCGTGGTGGAGGGCCGCCCTGAAGGGCTCTCCGTCAGCAAGCACGAGAACAAGATGGGCCAGCGCGCCAGCGAGACGGTGTCGCTGACGTTCGAGGACGTGCGCGTCCCGGTGGCCAACCGCATTGGCGAAGAGGGGCAGGGCTTCGCCATCGCCATGGCCACGTTGGACAACAGCCGCCCGCTGACGGCCATGTTCTCCGTGGGCATCGCCCGCGCCGCGCTGGAGCACTCCATGGAGTACGCCACCCAGCGCCGCACCTTCGGCAAGCCCATCATCGAGCACCAGGCCATCCAGTTCATGATTGCCGACATGGCGATGAACACCCACGCGGCGCGCATGCTCACCTACGAGAGCGCGTGGCTCTTGGACGAGGGCAAGCGCAACTCCCTCCAGTCCAGCTACGCGAAGTGCTTCGCCGCGGACATGGCCATGAAGGTCGCCACCGACGCCGTCCAGGTGTACGGCGGCTACGGCTACATCAAGGAGTACCCCGTGGAGAAGCTGATGCGCGACGCCAAGCTCATCCAGGTCTACGAGGGCACCAGCCAGGTCCAGCGGCTCGTCATCGCGCGGGAACTGTTCAAGTAGCGCCGCGGCACTGCGTCCGGCGGCCGTTTCCCATTGCCGCCGCGACGCGCCAATGCCTATTAACCCAGACCGTTTTTTCCAGATTCCAAACTCCTCCCCGTAAGGAGAAGCACCGCCGTGAAGATCCTCGTCACCGCCAAGCGCGTGGAAGACCCCGAGTCGAAGATCAAGGTCAAGCCGGATGGCTCGGGCATCGTTCAGGAGGGGCTGAAGTACAAGATCAACCCCTTCGATGAAATCGGCGTCGAAGAAGGACTTCGGCTCGTCGCGAAGCACCAGGGCGAGGTCGTCGTGGTGTCCATCGGTGGCAAGGAAGTGCAGGAGCAGCTCCGGCACGCCCTGGCCATGGGTGCGCACCGCGCCGTGTGGGTGAACCACACCGGCCCGGTGGACCAGCTCGGCATCGCGGCCCTGCTCCAGAAGGTCGTGGAGAAGGAGCAGCCGGACCTCGTCATCCTCGGCAAGCAGTCCATCGACGATGACCAGAACCAGGTGGGCCAGTACCTCGCCGAGTTCCTCGGCTGGGGCCAGGCCACGTTCGCCTCCAAGGTGGAGTCCATGGAGAGCGAGCAGGAGAAGAACAAGGTTCCCGCCATCGTCCTCTCCGCCGACAAGAAGAGCGTGCAGGTGATTCGCGAGGTCGACAACGGGCTCGCCACGGTGGAGTGCCAGCTGCCCGCCGTCGTCACCACGGACCTGCGCCTCAACCAGCCGCGCTACGCCAGCCTCCCGGGCATCATGAAGGCGAAGAGCAAGCCCATCGAGGAGCTGACGCCGGCCAAGCTGAGCGTGGATGTCACCCCCGCCATCCAGGTCCTGAAGATGTCCGCGCCCCCGGCGCGCAAGGCCGGCATCAAGGTCGCGGACGTCCCTGCCCTGGTCGAGAAGCTGCACAACGAGGCGAAGGTCGTCTGAGCGGCCCTTCCGCACACTCTCTACGGAGTCATCCAAATGCCTATCGTTCTCATTGTCGCCGAGCAGCAGCCGGACGGGAACCTCCGCAAGGCCACCCTCAACGCCATCTCCGCCGGCAAGCAGCTCGCGGAGAAGGCCGGTGGTGAGCTTCACATCGCCCTGGTGGGGAAGGACCCCGCGAAGGTCGCTGACGAGCTCAAGGGTTACGGCGCGAAGGCCGTCCACCTGGGCGCCGCCGCCGAGCTGGAGCACTACCTCGCGGAGACCTACGCGCCCGCCATCGCCGCCCTGGCCCAGGAGCTGAAGGCGGACTACATCGGCATGGCGTCCACCGCGCAGGGCAAGGACCTGCTGCCCCGCGTGGCCGGCCGTCTGCGCGCCGCCATGGCCACCGACGTCATGGCCATCAACGGCAGCGGCGCGGACATCACCTTCACCCGTCCCATGTGGGCCGGCAACGTCTTCGCCGACGTGAAGCTCACCACGCCGGTGAAGGTGCTCACCCTGCGCGCCACCGAGTTCCCCGCCGCCGCTGGCGGTCAGGGCGCCGCCGAGGTGAAGACCTTCAGCCCGAAGGTCGAGGCCTCCAAGACGAAGTTCGTCGACTTCAAGGAAGTGAAGAGCGCGCGTCCCGAGCTGACCGAGGCTCGCGTCGTCATCTCCGGTGGTCGCGGCACCAAGGGCGACTTCAAGGAGATTGAAGCCCTGGCGGACGACCTGGGCGCCGCGGTGGGCGCGTCCCGCGCGGTGTGCGACGCGGGTTGGGTTCCCAACGACCTGCAGGTCGGCCAGACGGGCAAGGTGGTGGCTCCGGCGCTGTACATCGCGGCGGGCATCAGCGGCGCCATCCAGCACCTGGCGGGCATGAAGAGCTCGAAGACCATCGTCGCCATCAACAAGGACCCCGAGGCCCCCATCTTCCAGGTGGCGGACTACGGCATGGTGGCGGACCTCTTCAAGGTGCTGCCCGAGCTGCGCGCGGAGCTGGCGAAGCTGAAGTAGGACCGGAGGGCACGGACGTGTCCTGACGCAAGGGGCGACGTGGGGACCTCCCCGCGCCGCCCCTTCGCATTTTCACCTCACAGCTCGATGTCGCGGCCCGCGTCGCGCGGCGCCACGTCTCCAGGCTCCGGGGCCTCGTCCGCGTAGGGCGGCTCGGCGGGCAGTGGCAGCTCGGGGCGCTTGGGTGGTTCGGCTCGGAGGAGGTCGATGAGCGTGCCGTCGCCCAGGGCGACGATGAGGTGGTTGAACTGCCAGGGGCCGTCTCCGCGTTTCTCACCCTGGGCATGCAGCGTGCCCTTGCCATGGGGCCCCTCGAGCGGGAGGGAGAACTGCGCGCGAGAGACACCGTTGCGGCTCTGCACGGCGCTGCGCCGGGGCAGGCCACTTTCGATGGGCGTACCCAGCGCGCGCTGCACCAGCGCGTCGCCGCTGGCGATGGCCACGGCTTCCTGGTGCGCGTCGGACTGCCCCAGGGAGGAGAAGCCCAGGTACGTGGCGAGCACGCCCAGGCCGATACACGAGGCGAGCAGCCCCAGGCATCCCAGCGGAAGGACCCAGCGCCAGTGGCGGCTCCACCAGCCAGGCCGAGGCGCCATTGAACCTTCCTGTGCTGTGTCCATGGCCGCCTCCTCCCACTTCACGCGCGGCTTCCTCTTATTCGCTCCCGAGGCTCGCGGGGAACGCGTGGAAGCCGTCCGGCACCGCCAGCGGTTGGTGTGTGTACCGGGCAACAGGTAGATTTCGCGAGTGCTCCCAAGGGCCGGGGGAGCACGTGAGGCTGGGCGCATGCCTTCGCGCAGATCCTCCTCCGCAGAGGTGTTGTTGGACGTGCTGGAGGCACTGCCTCCGGGGCACCGGCTGTGGGTGCGTGGCGCGGGGCGAAGCCTGTTTCCGCTGCTGCGGGCCGGGGACTCGGTGCGGGTGATGCGCTGTGGCCCGGGCTCGCTGGCGACCGGGGACGTCGCGCTGATGCGGCAGGGGCGCGAGCTGGTGGCGCACGTGGTGGTGTCCACGCGGCCGTGGCGGACGGCCTCGCTGCTGGGGCCCCAGGACGCCCCGGGAGGCGTGACGCTGGGCCGGGTGGTGGCCATCCGCAGGGGCCGCTGGGTGGTTCCACTGCCCAGACCGCTGCGTCCGGCGCTGCGGCTGGCGCAGCAGGCCGCGTCCACGGCGTGGGCCTGGCCTCGGACCCGGCTAGTGTCTCGGGGTGTGTGGGACTTCCTCTTCGCCGGATGGTCGCTGCCGCTTCGTCGCCGCCTGGTGGGGCCGTTGGAGGTGCGGCTCCTGACGGCCGGCGACCTGGACGCGCTCCTGGCCTTCGCCAGTGAGCGGCTGGTGGTGTCTCCGGGCTTCCTGCGCCGTCAGCTGCGCGAGCGCTGGGGCCTGCAGGACACGGAGCGCCGGGGCGCCGCGGCGGGCGCCTTCGACGCCCAGGGACGGATGCACGGCTTCGCCTGGGTGGACTCCTACCGGCAGGAGGGCTTGCAGTTGGAGGGCGTCTGGGTGCGCTCCCTGGTGGTGGCGCCCCGCGTGCGGCGAATGGGCGTGGCCACGGGGCTGCTGGAGTGCCTGATGGAGGAGGCCCGACGCCAGGGGCAGTCGCGCGTCTTCGCGGACGTGGACGACGACAACACGGCGTCGCTGCGCACGTTCGAGCGGCTGGCGTTCCAGCGAGCGGGCGCCACGCTGACCCAGCAGGCCAACGAGGCTTGGGATGCCACGGGCCGCTCCAAGCGGCTGGTCGTCGTCGAGCGCACCCTGTAGGTGCGCCGCCGGAGGTTGCGCGGCTGCCCTGGCTGCGTCAAAAAGCCCGCGGCCGTGGCCGCCGTGACGTCACCTGGCGAGCCCGGCGTCATCCTCTCCGGTGGGCCGCGCGATATGAGCACCTCGACGTCCGACATGCTGGAGGGGGGCACGGGGCCCTCGTCGCGGTCGCAGCGACTTCGCGCGGATGGGGCGCTGGCGCTCATCACTTCGTTCTGGGGCATCACCTTCGTGGTGGTGAAGGGCGCGCTCGGGCACGGCGACCCGTTCAGCTTCCTCACGCTGCGCTTCATCGTGGGCGCGGTGGTGTTGAGCGCCCTGGCGGGGCGGCAGGTGCTGACGGCGCGCAACCTGCGCATCGGCACGATGCTGGGCACCTTCCTCTTCCTGGGGTTCTCGCTTCAGACGGTGGGGCTCACCACCACCACGCCTTCGCGCTCGGCGTTCATCACCGGGCTGTGCGTGCTGCTGGTGCCGCTGCTGTCGATGGTGCTCTACCGGAAGGCGCCGAAGTTCACCTCGCTGCTGGGGGTGGGCACGGCGGCGGTGGGGCTCTACTTCTTCACGCAGCCGGACGGAGGGCTCGGCAGTGGCGGGCTGTCGTTCGGAGATGTGCTGTCGCTGGGCGGCGCGGTGGCCTACGCGTGCCACATCCTCATGACGGAGCGGCATGCGCCGAAGCAGGGGGTGATGGGGCTGGTGGCGGTGCAGCTCTGGACGGTGGCGCTGCTGTCCGCGCTGTGCCTTCCCTTCGTCGAGCGGCGCGTGGTGTGGCATCCGTCCTTCGTGGGGGCGGTGCTCATCTGCGGTGTGTTCGCCAGTGCGGTGGCCATCAGCCTCCAGACATGGGGGCAGGCGCGCACCACGGCGGTGCGCGCGGCGCTCATCTACTCGTTGGAGTCGGTGTTCGCCGCGCTGTACTCGGTGCTGCTGGGCTACGAGACGCTCGGGCCTCGGGAGTGGCTGGGCGGCGCGCTCATCCTGTCGGGCGTGTTGATGTCGGAGGTGGGGGCGGCGGCCTGGGGGTGGTGGCGTGCGAGGGCGCCCGCGCGGTAGCGGCCCTGCCGCGGGGCGTGCGCGCAGCCATCTGGGGCCTGTCCACCAGCCGGGCGGGCAGGGGGGGTGAAGTGAAGGCGGCCACCGGCGAGTGGACGCGCTATACCCGGGGCCCTTCCCATGAGTGTGGAGCTGCGGCGAAACGGGATGCACCTGACGGGCACCCCCCTGTCCCTGGATGCGAAGCGCAAGTCGCCGCTGTGCTTCGTGAGTCACGGGCATTCGGACCACATTGCCCGGCACGAGAGCACCATCGCCACGGCGGCGACGCTGCGTTTCATGACGCATCGCCTGGGGCCGGTGCGTGAGCCGCGCGAGGTGCCCTTCCGGCAGCCCTTCGAGTTGGGGCCGCTGGTGCTGGAGTTGCTGCCGGCGGGGCACATCCTGGGCAGCGCGCAGCTCCGCGTGACGCGGCCGGATGGGCGCCGCATCGTCTACACCGGGGACCTCAACGTGGCGCCGTCGCTCACCGCCGAGGCGACGGAGGTGGCGGAGTGCGACACGCTCGTCATCGAGTCCACCTTCGGTCATCCGCGCTACCGCTTCCCGCCGCGTCCGGAGGTGCTGGGGCAGGTGGAGGCGTGGCTGCGGATGCAACTGGAGCGCGGCGCGGTGCCGGTGCTGCTGGGGTATCCGCTGGGCAAGAGCCAGGAGGCGATGAAGCACCTGGCGGGACGTGGCTTCCCACTGGTGGCGCATTCCTCCATCTACGAGGTGGCGCAGCTCTACGCGGAGCTGGGCGTGCCGATTGAGAACCTGCGCTGCTACGACGGAAAGGTGGAGCCGGGTGAGGTGCTCTTCTTCCCGCCGCACCACGCGCGGGGCGGGGCACTGGCGCCGCTGTGGCCTCGGGCGACGGCGGTGCTGACGGGGTGGGCGGTGGACCGGGGCGCGGTGCGGCGCTACGGCGCGGACGTGGCCTTTCCGCTGTCGGACCACGCGGACTTCCCCGGGCTGGTGTCCTACGCGAAGTCCACGGGGGCGCGGGAGGTGCTGACGTGCCATGGCTTCGCGGAGGAGCTGGCGCAGGCGCTGCGCGACGCGGGGATGGACGCGCGCCCGCTGGGCGGGAAGCCGCAGCAGCTCGGGTTGTTCTGACAGGCGGCGGGAGACGGGATTCGGTAGAAGGCTGGCGATGGCCCGCAAGACGCCGCAGTGGGAAGGACGCATCGTGCGCGTCCTCGTGTGTACCGAGCGCAAGAGCTTCGTCACGAAGGAGCTGCCCGAGGCGCGGGTGTCCTTCGAGGGCTTGGAGGGTGACCGCCACGCGGGCCTGACGCGAGCGGCGGACGTGCGCACGCCGTGGTTCCCCAAGGGGACGCCCATCCGCAACACGCGACAGTTCTCACTGGTGTCGAGCGAGGAGCTGGCACAGGTCGCGGAGACGCTCGGCATTCCGCGCGTGCTGGCGTCATGGCTCGGCGCGAACCTGGAGGTGGTGGGCGTGCCGCGCCTGACGCACCTACCGCCGGGCACGCGGCTGTTCTTCCCGGAGGACACGACGCTGGTGGTGGAAGGGGAGAACGAGCCCTGTATCGGCCCCGGGCGCGTCATCGAGGCCCATCATCCGGACGTGCAGAAGCTGGCGAGCCGCTTCGTGAAGGCCGCATGGCAGCGCCGGGGCCTGGTGGCCTGGGTGGAGCGCCCCGGCATCATCCGCGTGGGGGACACCGTGAAGGTGGTGCTGCCCAGGCCCGTGACGTACGTGCTGCCTGCGTCCGGCGTGTAGCACCGCGAGCCCGTGCTTCAGAAACACCACGGGGCCGCCAGGCCCGGAACGTGTCCCGGACCCCGCGGCCCCGCGGGCTTCGGCTTGCACCGGACGGTTACTCCTCCGGTGACTGGACGATGAGCTTCTCCTTGCCACACACGTCACAGCGCAGGTGGACGAAGAGGTCGCCGTCGCTCTCCTCGGGGACTTCACCCTCGGGCACGCCCAGCTCTTCCTTCGCCAGCGCCGCCACCTTGGCGGGAATCTCCTCCGCCTTCAGCGACTGGACGTACGTCATCTCCCGCTCGTGGCACTCGCGCGTCTCGGGGCCCGTGAGCCACGACGGCTCCATGCCCTCCGGCAGCCGGCTCACCAGCTCCAGGTTGGTGACGGACTCGGCCAGGTAGGCCAGCCGCCGCAGCCGGGCCTCGTCCGGCAGCGCCGCGAAGACCTGGAAGCCCTCCAGCAGGGCATTGCGGTCCTCACCCGTGGCCAGCTGCGCCAGCTCCATCGACGCGTCGCTCGACTCCAGCGCCTCGTCCCAGTTGTTCTCCGGGTTGAAGCCCGCCTCCAGCAGCGACGTGTAGAGCTGCGTGGCCGCCAGCCGGCGCCGCGCCTCCTGCAGGTGCTCCACGACTTCGTGCGTCAAGCGCAGCTCCAGGAGCGCGCCCGTGGTGCGCGGGTCGATGGAGCCCGTCAGGTCATCCACCTCCACCTCTTCCCGCAGCGCGCCCTTCAGCACCTGCGCCGCGGAGAAGCGGAACAGGGGCAGCACGCCCACCTCGCGCAGGTACATGGCCGCCACCGGGGCGTCCTTTGCGCCCATGCGGAGCGCCTTCTGCGCGCGGTCCACCACCGCCGGGTCCGCCGCGGGCTTCTTGTTCTCCAGCCGCGTCTTGACCGCCTCACGGTAGAGCGTCTCCAGCGAGCTGCCCGGGGGCAGCCGCTGCGGCAGGAGCGGGCGCAGGCCCGGCACGTCCAGCACCCACAGCGGAGGCACGCCCATCCGCTTCAGCGCCCGGAAGAAGAGCGAGCCAGGAGGGTCCTGGGGCCGGAAGGGGGGCAGCTCGTCGCCAACGGGCTCACCCTGGAGCGCCGCGGCGGCCTGTACGCCCAGCGCCTTCTCCCGTTGCTCACGGGTGAAGGCGGTGATGCCCTGGGCGGGGGGCGGCGGAGGCGGCGGGGCCTCCTCGCCGTCCAGACCGACGACGCGGTCCATGTCCACGTCGTCCATCTCGATGTCGTCGAGCCCCTTGGCGCCCGTGAAGTCGCACCGCAGCAGCTTCAGCTTTTCGAACGTCGCGCCTTCGAGGTTCGCACCCCGGAAGTCGCAGTCCTGGAGCCGGCCGCCGTGGAAGTAGGCATTGGAAAGGTCCGCGTCCCGGAAGTTGACCTTGGACAGGTCGCACCGGTCCCATTCCGAGCCGATGAGGCCCAGCCCGGACAGGTCCGTGTTGGCGGAGAACAGTTGAGTGAAGGTGGCGCCGGTATGGTCGGTGGCGACCTGGCCGGACTTCCGCATCCGGTTCCATTCCGCCGAGCCACTCTGAAGAAGCTTCTCGATACTGGGGGCTTTCGCCATGGACCCGGGATTATTCGTATGGTCTGGTCCATGCGCCAGCACAAATGATCGAGTATCGAATCGAAGCCGACACCGCCGGGATGCGGCTGGACAAGCACCTGCGCAAACGGCTCCCCAATGTACCGGTGAGCCACCTCTTCAAGATGATTCGCACCAAGAAGGTGCGGGTGAACGGGAAGCGTGCGCAACCCGAGCAGTTGCTGTCAGAAGGAGACGTGCTCACCATCCGCGGCGACGAGCAGCAGCTCGTGGGGGCGGAACGTCCGAAAGTGGACCCGCCTCCACCACCGGTGGACCCCAGCCGGTTGGTCATCCTTCGAGAGGACGACTGGCTCATGGCCGTGGACAAGCCCAGCGGAATGGCCGTCCATACCGGCAGCGGCATCACCGGCGGAACGCTGGTGGACTACGTGCGCGCCTACCTGGGGCCCAAGGCCGTCCGCAACGACTTCGCGGCCTCGCCCGCACACCGGCTGGACCGGGAGACCTCCGGCGTCATCCTGGTGGCCAAGCGGCGCCCGGCCATGGTGCATTTCACCGAGGTCTTCACCCACGGCCTGTCCCGCAAGCGCTACCTCACCCTGGTGAAGGGGAAGATGCCCCGGGACTCCGGGGTCATCGACCTGCCCCTGTCAGAACACCAACAGACGGCCGAGTCCAAGGCCCGTCGAGGGGTGAACATGCAGGCGGCCGTCACCCGGTGGAAGGTCGTGAAGCAGTCGGGCGAGGCGGCGCTCCTGTCCTGCGCCATCGAGACCGGGCGCACGCATCAGATAAGAAGGCATCTGGCGGCCATCGGACATCCGGTGGCTGGGGACAAGAAGTACGGTGACTTCGCCTTCAACCGCGACGTGCGGGCGCGCTGGGGGCTCAAAAGGTTGTTCCTGCACGCCGAGCGCATCGAATTCCCGCATCCCGAAGGCGGCGCGAAGGTGGCTGTCGAGGCTCCCCTCGCCGTCGAGCTCCGAGATGTGCTCAAGCGGGCCGCATTGGTGCCCTGACGCCCGCGAGGCACAAAAGAAACGCGTATGTCCGACCCAAAATCCGCTGACCGCAGCCGCTCGAAGCTGGTGCTCGACGGCGTCCCCTCCAAGCGCTGGTGGAAGTTCCTCCTGAAGACCGCGGGATGGCTTTCGCTGACCGGGGCCACGGGCGCCGTGATTGCCGTGACGGCCGTGTACTACGTGTACGCGGATGGGTTGCCCGCCATCCCCAAGGTGGACGAGTACTGGCCGCCCATCGTCACCGAGGTCTACACGGATGACGCGGTGCTGGCCGGCGAGTTCTACGAAGAGCGCCGCAAGGTGGTGCCCTACGAGCGGATTCCGAAGCGCCTGGTGCAGGCCTTCATCGCGTCGGAGGACTCCAGCTTCTTCGACCACTTCGGCGTGGACGTGCTGGGCACCGCGCGCGCCGGCTTCAAGACGGTGAGCTCCAAGCTGGGGCTGCGCTCGGGCGGCATCCAGGGTGGCTCCACGCTGACGCAGCAGACTGCGAAGGCGGTGCTCATCTCCGCGGAGGGCTACAAGTCCGCCACCGCGAAGACGCTCACCCGCAAGATTCGCGAGGCCATCCTCGCCCGGCGCCTGGAGGAGTCGCTGACGAAGGAGGAGATTCTCTACCTCTACCTCAACAACGTCTTCCTCGGGCACCACAGCTACGGCGTGCAGAGCGCGGCGGAGAACTACTACCGCAAGGACGTGCGCGACCTGACGCTGGGTGAGATGACGCTCATCGCCGGTCTGCCGCAGGCGCCCAGCCGCTACTCGCCCTTCCTGCGCCCGGAGGCGGCCCGCAAGCGCCGCTCCTACGTGCTGCGCCGCATGTTGGTGGAGGGCATGATTTCGCAGGAGGAGCACGACGCCGCCAACGCCGAAGAGGTGAAGGTGTACCCGGTGGAGGACGTGTTCCACGAGTTCGCGCCGTACTTCGTGGAGCAGGTGCGCAAGGACGTGGTGGACCGGTACGGCAACCCCGTGCTGCTCAAGGCCGGCCTCAAGGTCTTCACCACCATGGACAGCGAGCGCCAGCGCGCCGCGCAGGACGCGGTGCTCCACGGCCTGCTGTCGGTGGACAAGCGCCAGGGCTGGCGCGGCCCGGTGGAGCAGCTCGCGTCGAAGGAGGCCATCCGCGCCTTCATCGACCGCTCGAAGAAGCTCATGGGCGCGAAGGAGCTGGAGGAGAACCGGCTCTACGTCGCCGTCGTCACGTCCATTGACGGGGACGGCAAGGGCGCGGACGTGCAGGTGGGCGGGCACGCTGGGCGGCTGCCGCTGCTGGGCATGCGCTGGGCGCGCAAGGTGAATCCGGAGGGCTACTACCCGGCGATGATGATTAGCTCGGTGAAGAAGGCCATCTCCGAGGGCGACGTCATCGTGGTGCGCCACGTCACGAAGAAGGACCTGACGGACGACAAGGAGCAGTGGGACAAGAAGCTCGCGGACGAAATCCCCAGCGAGGGCGTGAAGCTCTTCCGCCTGGAGCAGACGCCCGAGGCGCAGAGCGCGCTCGTCTCCATCGACCCCCACCGCCAGTACCTCACCGCGATGGTGGGCGGCTACGACTTCGACGACAACGAGTTCAACCGCGCCTTCCAGGCGTGCCGTCAGCCGGGCAGCTCCTTCAAGCCCTTCGTGTACTCGGCGGCGCTGGAGCAGCTGAACTGGACGCAGGCCACCGTGCTGGTGGACTCGCCGATTGTGGAGCACGACCCGGACACCAAGGTGTCGTGGAAGCCGGCCAACTACAGCGACAAGTTCGAAGGCGAGGTGCTGCTGCGCACGTCGCTGGTCAACTCGCTGAACGTGCCCGCGGTGAAGACGTTCGGCGCGGTGGGCGTGAAGAACATGGCCGCGTGGAGCACGAAGCTCGGCATCACCACGCCCATGAACATGGACTTCTCCGCGGCGCTGGGCTCCTCGTGCGTGTACCCGGTGGACCTGGCCAACGCCTACGCCACCTTCAACCGCTACGGCCGCAAGAAGCCCACGTACTTCATCCGCAAGATTGAGGACCGCTGGGGCCGCACGTTGGAGGACCACACGGCCTTCGACGACGCGTGGGCGCCCCTGCAGGACCGCGTGGCCGCCGGCTACGCGCGCCTCTTCGAGCCGGGCGAGCAGGTGATGAGCCCGGAGGCCGGCTTCATCCTCACGCACCTGCTGCGCGGCGTGGTGCTCCAGGGCACCGGTGGCCCGGCGCAGCGCCTGGGCAAGCCGGCGGCGGGAAAGACGGGCACCACCAACGACTCCTTCGATGCGTGGTTCGCCGGCTACACCCGCGACCTGGTGACGGTGGCGTGGGTGGGCTATGACTTGAACCCGCACCCGCTGGGCCGCTACGAGACGGGCGGCCGCGCCGCGCTCCCCATCTGGCTCAACTACATGAAGAGCGCGCTGGAGGGCCGGCCGCAGTCCGAGTTCTACCCGTGGCAGTCCATGGACCTGGTGCGGCTCCACATCGACAAGAAGACGGGGAAGATTGCCCCCGCCGGCTCCAGGGATTCGGAGCTGATGTTCTTCAAGAAGGGCACCGAGCCGAAGGACGCGGTGCCCGACAAGAACACGGTCGACGTCGATCAGTTCATGATGGGCGCGCAGTAGCGCGGAAGGCGCGCGCTGGGGCCAGGTGCCGCTCCAGCGCCTGGCGCAGGGCGGCGGTGTCCGGCCCCGCCTCCAGCACCGAGCGCGTGGCGGTGGGGATGACCTGCGCCTCGCGCCCGGCGAACAGGCGCTTCAAGTCGTCGAAGCCGGCGCCCTGCGCGCCGATGCCGGGCGTGAGCAGCAGCGCGCCGCCGAGCCGCTCGATGACGCCGCGGTCCGAGTCGGGGAGGGTGGCGCCCATGACGGCGCCCGCCACCGGCGCCGCGTCCTGGCCGGGCTTCTCGTTGAAGGCGCGCAGGCCGTCCGCCAGGGCCTCCGCCACGGTGCGGCCGTCCTCGCCGCGCGACATCTGGAGGGACGTTCCCTCCGGGTTGGAGGAGCGCACCACCAGGAAGGCGGCGGCGCCGGATGCGCGCGCCCGCTCCAGCGTCTTCAGCAGCGCGCCCAGGCCCAGGTAGGCGGTGAAGGTGGCCGCGTCCGCTTCGTAGGCGCTGCCCTCGCCGAAGACTGTCTCGGCGTAGGCCTCCATCGTGGAGCCGATGTCCCCGCGCTTCACGTCCAGCAGCGTGAGGGTGCCCACGGACTTGAAGCGCCGCATCAGCTCCTGGAGGACCTGGAGGCCCTCGGGGCCGTGGCGCTCGAAGAAGGCGCTCTGCGGCTTCACCACCGCGACGGAGCTGCCCGCCGCGTCGGCCACGCGCTCGCAGAAGTCGCGCAGGCCCCGCGCGTTGTCGGGCAGGCCCCAGCGCGTCAGCAAGTCTCTCGACGGGTCGATGCCAAGGCAGAACGGCGAGCGCTGCTCGGCCAGCTGGCTGAAACGGTGGGCGAAGGGCTGTGGCGTCGTCACAGGGCGTCTCCGGGAAAGGGGAAGAGGGGAGGTCAGCGCAGCCGCCGCGCGGCCGCGTCGAAGAGCGGATTGGGCAGCACCTTCGCCATGCGCGTGGGCACCGCGAGCTGCCAGGGGAAGGACACCTCCGCGTCGCCCCGGACGATGCCCCTGCCCATCAGCTCCACCGCGTCATGCGTCTCCATGAGGAAGGGCATGGGGAAGTTGTTGGTGGCGGTCAGCTCGCTCTTCACGAAGCCGGGATAGATGCAGGTGACGCGCACGCCGGTGCCGCGCAGGTCCACGCGCAGGCTCTCCATGAAGGTGGACAGGAAGGCCTTGGAGGCGGAGTAGGCCGCGTGGCCGGCCAGCCCGCGGAAGCCCGCGAGGCTGGAGACGCCCACCAGGTGCCCGCGCTTGCGCTCCACCATCTGGGGCAGCACGGCGCTCAGCGTGGCGGCGGCGCCGGTGACGTTGGTGTCGATGATGCCGCGCACGCGCTCCCACGGGAGGCGCTTCGCGTTCGTCGTGCCGCCGACGCCCGCGTTGGCCACCACCAGGTCCAGCCCGCCCGCTTCCGCGTCCAGCGCGCGGATGCGCTCCAGGGTGGCGTCCGCCTTCGTGACGTCCAGCTCCACGGGCTCCACGGTGACGCCGGCCGCCTGGGCCTCGTCCCGCAGGGCCTGGAGCTGCGGCAGGCGGCGTCCGGCGGCGAACACGTGGACGCCCCGCCTGGCGAGCCACAGCGCCAGCCCACGTCCCAGGCCGCTGGAGGCACCCGTCACCAACGCCGTCCGGTAGTTCATCTCCGCCATGCAGTCCTCCCGTGTGCTACCGGGCTTCTTGCACGGTTGCCAGGGGATGAACAGCGGCGCGAGGCGCGGCGCGCCATCCAGCCAACGTCTAGACGCGAGGCCAGTACGGCCGCATCGCCTCGCGGCTCGCCCGCAGCGCGTCCTTCGCGTCCGAGTGCGTGTCACCCGTGGGGAAGCTGTCCTTGCGCCCGGCGAGCACCTCCACGCAGGCATGCACGGATTGGGACAAGCCCTCCAGCGAATAGCCGCCCTCCAGCAGCAGCACCAGCCGGCCCTGGCACACGCTGTCCGCCAGGGACTTCATCGCCGAGCACATGGCCGCGAAGCCGCGCTCGCTGACGTCCATGCCGCCAATCGGGTCGTGCTGGTGCGAGTCGAAGCCTGCGGAGACGAGGATGAGCTGGGGCCGGTACGCCTCCGCCACGGGCAACAGCAGCTCCTCGAAAATCATCCCGTAGTCCGCGTCCGAGTTGCCGCCCGGCAGGCCCACGTTGACGGTGTAGCCCTCGCCCGCGCCAACGCCCACCTCCGGCGCGGCGCCAGTGCCCGGGAAGTAGGGGAACTGGTGCACCGACTGGTACATGACGTCCCGGCGCGACCAGAACGCCGCTTGCGTGCCGTTGCCGTGGTGCACGTCCCAGTCGAGCACCAGCACGCGCTCGGCACCCAGCTTCCGGCCCGCCTCCGCGGCGATGGCCGCGTTGTTGTACAGGCAGAAGCCCATGGCCTTGTCGGGCTCGGCATGGTGCCCGGGCGGGCGCACCAGCGCGAAGCCGTTGCGGGCCTCGCCCTTCATCACCGCCTCCACCGCTTGCACGGAGGCGCCCGCGGCCAGCCGCGCCGCGTCCACGCTGTCGGGGGACACCTGGGTGTCCGGGTCGATTTGCGCGCGGTGCCCGTTGATGCGCTGGAGGTACGCCAGCAGCTCCGGCGTGTGGACCGAGGCCAGCTCCGCCTCCGTGGCGGAGCGCGGGGCGGTCATCACCGTGCCCTTCACCGGCGTGCTGGCCAGCACGCCGAGGATGCGGCGCAGCCGGGAGGGCGACTCAGGGTGGCCCTGCCCGGGGTCGTGCTGGAAGAAGAGGGGGTCCGTCAGTAGCAGGGTGGAGGACATCGGGATGACCTTACGCATCCGCCAGGCGGGAAGTCAGCGCCCCCGGGGGACAGGCCGCGTCGGCGCCCTGTTCTTGCCCTGCCGGTGTTTCCCTCCCTACAGTGCCTCGTCTTGGCTCTCCGGTTCAAGAAACCCGGCCTGCGCAGCCTGCTGCTGGGCTCCTTCGCGCTCGTCCTCGCCCTCATCCTGGGGACGCTCTTCTTCGTCGTCCCCTCGCGCGTGGAAGCCCATCTGGAGCAGCGCCTGCAGAAGCGGGGCGAGGCCCGTGCCAGCCAGGCCGTCAGCATGCTGATGGCCCAGCCCGCCGCGGCCCTGCCCGACAGCCTGGAGCGGCTGCGCGCGGGCGACGACGACTTCAAGGTGCTGGCCGTCCTCTCCAGCGAGGGGCAGGTGCTGGCCACCCACCCGGCCGAGCCGCCCGCGTGGTTCCTGGCGGAGCTGAAGGCCCGGCAGGGCCAGCCGCTGGATGGCTTCCGCTTCGCCAATGGCGACCGCTCCGTGGCGCGCTCGGTGACGCTGTCGGGCGGCGTGGTGGGGCAGGCGCTGCTGGTGCTCGACAACTCCGGGCTGGACGCGGTCCTCACTGAACTCCAGCGCGTCGTGATGCTCGCGTTCGGCATCGGCCTGGCGCTGTTCCTGCTGGTGGCCTTCTTCATCTCCCGCGCCTTCATCTTGGTGCCACTGGACGCGATGATGGGCATGGCCCGGCGGCTGGCGGAGGCGGACCTCACCGGCCGCGTGGACGTGGGGACGCGGGACGAGCTGGGCCAGCTCGCCGAGGCGCTCAACCGCATCGCTCAGAGCTGGCGCGACACGCTGGGCCGGGTGCGCGGCGTGTCGGACGTGGTGGCGGGCGTGGTGGAGCAGATTCACCGCACCGGCACCACGGTGTCGTCCGGCGCGGGCACGGTGCAGGCGCGCGTGGAGGAGACGTCTTCCTCCATGGTGGAGATGATGGCCTCGCTGCGCGGCATCGCGGAGAACGTGGAGGTCCTCTACCAGAGCGCCGAGGAGAGCAGCTCCTCCATCATGGAGATGGCCGCCACCAACGACGAGGTGGCGGAGAACGTCCAGGCCATGGCCGCCAGCGTGGAGGAGACCACCAGCGCCATCGAGGAGATGACGTTCTCCATCAAGGAGGTGGCCACCAACATCCAGGAGCTGTCCGCCTCCACGGAGGAGACGTCCTCGGCCATCAGCCAGATGGACGCCGCCATCGGTCAGGTGGAGGCCAACGCGAAGGAGACGGCCCGCCTGTCCGAGCAGGTCTTCGACGACGCGCAGACGGGCGTGGAGTCGCTGCGCAAGACGCTCACCGGCATCGACCGCATCAAGGAGACCAGCCGCAGCGCGGCCAACGTCATCGAGAGTCTGGGTCGGCGCATCTCCGAGATTGGCAACATCCTCAACGTCATCGACGACGTGGCGGAGCAGACGAACCTGCTGGCGCTCAACGCGGCCATCATCGCCGCGCAGGCGGGAGAGCACGGCAAGGGCTTCGCGGTGGTGGCGGAGGAAATCAAGGACCTGGCCGAGCGCACCGGCGCGTCCACGAAGGAGATTGCCGAGCTCATCCGCAGCATCCAGGAGGAGAGCCGCAACGCCGTGGTGGTGATGAACCAGGGCGTGCGCAGCGTGGAGGAGGGCGTGCAGCTGGGCCGGGAGGCGGAAGGGGCGCTGCGGAAAATCAACGACAGCACCCAGAAGTCCACGCAGATGGTGAAGGCCATTGCCCGGGCCACCGTGGAGCAGGCGCGCGGCAGCAAGCAGGTGACGGCCTCCATCCACCGCATCAGCGAGACGGTGCAGCAGATTTCCAAGGCCTCCAACGAGCAGGCCCGCGGCGGCGAGCAGATCATGAAGAGCGCGGAGAAGATGAAGGCGCTCACCGCCCACGTGCAGCGCAGCAGCCAGGAGCAGGCGCACGGCAGCAAGCAGATCACCCGCTCCATCGAGAGCATCAACGAGATGGTCACCCACCTGAACCGCGCCCAGAAGGAGCAGACGAAGGGCAGCGAGCAGGTGCTCAAGGCGGTGGAGACCATCAAGGGCGTGTCCGAGCACCAGACACGCTCCGTGAAGCAGCTGGAGGAGGCCATCGACAACCTCCAGCGTCAGGCGGAAATCCTCCGTGCGGAGGTTCGCCGCTTCCGGGTGTAGACACGTCTTCATGCCGACACAACGACAGGTCTCCGAGCGCGCCGTGGTGGCCCTCATCGGCGCGGTCCAGTTCGTCAACATCCTGGACTTCGTGATGGTGATGCCGCTGGGCCCGGACTTCGCGAAGGGGCTGGGCATCGCGTCGTCGCACATCGGCATCATCGGCGGCGCGTACACTGCGGCCGCCAGCGTGGCGGGGCTGGCCGGTGGCTACTTCCTGGACCGCTTCGACCGCCGCAAGGCGCTGGCGGTGTCCATGCTGGGCCTGGTGGTGGCCACCGCGGCGGGTGGCTTCGCCACGGGCATGTCCACGCTGTTGCTGGCGCGCGTGGTGGCGGGCATCTTCGGCGGGCCGGCCACGTCGCTGTCGCTGTCCATCATCGCGGACCTGGTCCCCGTGGAGCGGCGCGGACGCGCGCTGGGCGCGGTGATGGGCGCCTTCTCCGTGGCCTCGGTGGCGGGCGTGCCCATGGCGCTGAAGCTGGCGGAGTTCGGCGGCTGGCGCGTGCCCTTCTTCGCGGTGGCCGCCATGGGCCTGCTGGTGGTGCTGGGCGCCATCTTCTACCTGCCGCCCGTGCGCGGCCATCTGGACGCGGGCCCCAGACAGCAGGCCGGCGTGCTCGAGCTGCTGGGCAACCGGGACATCCAGCTGTCGTACGTGATGACGGCGTTGGTGATGATGGCGGGCTTCGTCCTCATCCCCAACCTGTCCGCCTATCTGCAGCAGAACGTGGGCTACCCGCGCGACCTGCTGTGGCTGCCGTACTTCATCGGCGGCATCGCCAGCTTCGCGACGCTGCGGGTGGCGGGGCCCATGGTGGACCGCTACGGCTCCTTCAAGGTGGGCACGGTGGGCTCCGCGCTGGTGCTGCTGTCCACCTACGTGGGCTTCGTCCACCTGCCTCGGTGGATGCCCGTCCCCGTCATCTTCACGCTCTTCATGGTGGCCATGGGGACGCGCAACGTCGCGTACAACACGCTGACGTCGCGGGTGCCGGACACGCGGGTGCGTGCGCGCTTCATGTCCCTCCAGTCGGCCGTCCAGCACATGGCCGCCGCCGTGGGGGCCTTCCTCAGCGCTCGGCTGCTGACGGACCTGCCAGACGGGACCCTGGGCGGCATCCCCCGGATGGCCGGAGTGTCCATGGTCCTGACGCTGTTGCTGCCGGCCTTGCTGTGGGGGGTGGAGCGGCGGGTGCGCAGCAGGGAGCAGGCGCGGGCGCTGGCGGTGGCCTCCTCGCAAGGAATGGCGGTTCCGCTCTCGCCCGGGGCGGATTCTCACGCGTAGTATGAAAGGGCGCCTTCGGGTTGCCTGCCGCCCATTCCGGGTGGCGGGCGGATGCTTTGGCGAGACGAACGGTTGCGCCTGTCTCCCCGGGGCGCGATAAACCGGGCTGCTCCGGGGAGCGCGTCAGGAAAAATGTTCAACATCGGCGCAGGCGAAATGGTGTTCATCCTGGTGGCCGCGCTGCTCATTCTCGGGCCGCAGCGGTTGCCCGAGCTCGCGCGCGGCATCGGCAAGTTCCTGCGCGAGTTCCGCCGCCAGACGGATGAGGTCCGCAACGTCGTGGAGCGTGAGTTCTACGCCATGGACCAGGAAATCGGAGAGCCTCCCACCGCGCCCGTGCGGCCCGGGACGCGCTTCGCGCCCCAGCCGCCGCAGGCCGTGGGGGGGCCCGAGGCCACCCTGCCTCCCGCCACGGACGGCGCGTCGCCTCCGGCCGATGCGGCGTCCCCTCAGCCCTCGTCGCCCACGCAGGTGTTGGAAATGGACGCGCAGGGGCCTCGTGAGGTGGTCACCTCCGACATGCATGCCGGGGAGACGCCCGCGACGGCGGAGCCGGGCGCGGAGCCCGCCGCCGAGGCGCCGCCCGAGCCCCCTGCTTCCTCCGCCACCTCGCCCACGCTGTCGCCCATCCCGGGGACGGTGGCGCGCAACGCCCCGAAACGGAGCTGAGTCCTGAGCCCCCCGCCCATCAACCCCGGTGCCGACTCCGAGCTGCGCATGAGTCTGGCGGATCACCTGACGGAGCTCCGCTCGCGCCTCATGCGGTGCACCATCGCCGTGCTCATCCTGGGGACGATTTCGCTCGTCTTCGCCAAGCCGATTTTCGGCCTGCTGATGCAGCCGGTGCTGGATGCGCTGCCGCCCGAGAATCGCTCGCTCATCTACACGTCCGGCATCGAAGAGCTGAACGTCCTGATGAAGGTAGGCGTGTACTGCGGCATCTTCCTCACCACGCCCGTCATCCTGATGCAGATCTGGGGCTTCGTCTCGCCCGGCCTGTATCCGGAGGAGCGCCGCTTCGCCGCGCCCTTCGTGGCGTTCGGCTCCATCGCCTTCCTCCTCGGCGCCGCCTTCTGCTACTTCGCGGTGCTGCCCTCCATGTTCACCTTCCTCCTGAACGAGGAGGAGACGCTCGCGCTGGAGCAGCGCCTGGACACGGCCCGGCTGCGCGCGGATGACGCCTTGCGCTTCCTGCGCCTGGGTGAAGCGGAGGAGGCGGGGCGCATCGCGAAGGAGACGAGCACCCAGCTGCGCGCGGAGGGCCAGGGCCAGGCACCCGCGCCCGAGGTCGCGCCCGCCGCCAGCGTGGAGATGACGGGGCGGCTGGATGGCCTGGGGCGGCTGCTGGACGCGGCGTCGGTGGGCTACGGCGCGCAGTCCCGCGGCGTGCTGCGGCAGGCGGTGGAGAAGCGCGTGGAGGCCGTGACGGCCTACGAGAAGAAGGACTTCGCGGCGGCGGCGGCGGCCATGGACGGCTCGGCGAGCCTGCTGGCGGGCATCGCCCCCACGCGCACCGAGGAGCTGGCGGGGCTGTGGCGGCTGGAGAAGGAGCTGGCCAAGGCGCACGCGGCGCATGAGGCGGCGCGGTGGACGCGGCCCATGTTGTCCATGCACGAGCAGCTCTCGCTGGTGCTGCTGCTCATCCTCGCCTTCGGCATCATCTTCGAGCTGCCGCTCGTCATGGCCCTGCTGGGCGTGGTGGGCGTGGTGAAGTCGTCCTGGCTCTTCAGGTACCAGCGCCACGCCTTCGTGGTGTGCCTCATCGCGGCGGCCATCATCACCCCCACGGGAGACGTGGTGAACCTGTCGCTGATGGCCGGCCCCATGCTGCTCTGCTACGAGCTGGGCGTGCTGCTGGTGTGGATGGTGGAGCGGCGTCGCGCGCGGAACGCGGCGGAAACGGGCATCACCCCGGCGTCGTAGTCGAGGAGCCGCCATGAAGCAGTCCCGCAGGCACTTCCGGGCCAATCTGCGCTACCTGCGGGCGCTGGTGCGGCGCTTTCGCACCACGCTGGTGCTGTCCGCCGTGCTGTTCCTGGGAGGGCCGCTGCTCTTCCATTGGCGCTTCCGCGGGCCGGACGGCGTTCGCATCGACTTTGGCGAGGCGCTGCACCACACCTACTTCCTGCTCTACGGCCAGCCGTCGCTGCCCTATGTGGACGACTGGCTGGTGGAGCTGCTCAACCTGGTGATTCCGCCTGCAGGTATTGCGCTGGTCGCGGATGGTGTGGTGCGCTTCGCGTACCTCTTCTTCGCCCGGCACAAGAACGACAAGGAGTGGATCGAAGTGGTCTCCGAGACGATGAAGGGCCACGTCGTGGTGTGTGGCGCGGGGCGGGTGGGCTACCGCGTGGTGACGCAGCTGCGGGAGATGGGCAAGGACGTGGTGGTGGTGGAGAAGCGCGAGGACGCGGCCTTCGTGTCCGCGCTGCGCGACGAGCTGGTGCCGCTGCTCATCGACGACACGCGCAGCCCGCTGTGCCTGCCTCGCACCAACGTGAAGGACGCGTCCGCCATCGTCTGCGCGACGGACGACGACCTGGCGAACCTCAACATCGCCCTGGACGCGCGCAAGCTCAACCCGGACATCCGCGTGGTCATCCGCCTCTTCGATGACGACTTGAGCGGCAAGGTGCGCGAGACGTTCAAGGCGGAAGCGCTCTCCAGCTCGTCGCTGGCGGCCCCGGCCATGGCGCTGGCGGCCATGGACCCGCGCATCGTCCACTCGTTCCACCTGGCGAAGCACCTGATGGTCGTCTCGCTGTTCGAGGCGCGCTTGGGCCTGCCGGGGCTCACCATCTCCGAGGTGAGGGATCGGTTCGGTTGCCTGGCGCTGTCGCTGCAACGCAACGGCGAGGAGCGGCTCCACCCGCAGGGGGATGAGGTCATCCGGCCTGGAGACGTGCTGTCGCTCCAGGCGTCCTATCCGGAGTACCGGCGGCTGCGCGCCTTCACCCACGAGGCCGATCCGCCCCTGTGGTCCCACCACGCGCCGGTGGCCGTGGTCACGCCTTCGTCCCGCAAGGTGGGTTGAGGGCGGGGTGCACTTCCGGCCAGCGCGGGAAGGCGTGCTCCGGGCCCCTGGCCGTGGGCAGGGCGAGCGCCCGCGCGAGCAGGACGGCCATGGCGTCCCACTCCAGCAGGAAGCCGTCGTGTCCATGCTGGCTGGACAGCGTGGCGTGCTCGGCGTGGAGGCCGTGCTCGCGCAGCCGCCGCGCCAGTGTCGCCATGTGGCTGGGGAAGAAGAGCTGGTCGGTGTCGATGCCCACGCACAGCGCGCTCGCGCGGATGCGGGCCAGGCCGCCTCCCGGGAAGCGTGACAGGTCGTGGTGGTCCATGGCGCCCAGCTGCGCCAGGTACGCGCGTGCGTCGAAGCGGCTCTCCAGCTTCTGGCCCTGGTATTCCAGATAGCTGTGCATGGGGTGCAGCGCGCGTGAGGACCACTCGGCGGGGCGGCCCTGGAGCGCTTCCAGGCCGGGCTCCGCGCGGTAGGTGAGCATCGCGAGCTGCCGGGCCAGTTCCAGGCCCCGGCGGGGGGACTCGGGGAAGCCCGGGTCCATCAGCAGGGCCTGCCGCGCCACGTGGTTGAGGCCCACCACCCACGCGGTGGCGGACTCCGTGGTGGCGATGGGGAAGAGTCGCGCGAAGCGCTCCGGCGCCAACGCCGCGAGGCAGAGCACCACCATGCCGCCCAGTGAGCCGCCGGTGACGAGCTCCACGTCGTCCAGACCCAGCGCGTCCATGGCCAGCAGGATGCTCCGGGCCTGGTCCCACGGGGTGACGGTGGCGGGCAGGCGCTGTTCGTCCTGGCGCAGGTCGCCCTTGGGCAGCGGCAACGGCGGACCGAAGCGCGCGTCGTCCGTCCGCAGCGGGAAGCCCTCGTCGGCGGGGCCGCTGGTGCCGTAGCAGGAGCCCAGGTTGTTGAAGCAGAGGAGCCGCACGCGGGACGGGTCCAGCGCGCGCCGCGCGCCGATGAGTGGTTCCCACCAGCCGCCCTTGCCGCCCGCGCGCATGTCGCCGGTGAGCGCGTGGACCAGCAGCACCGTGGGGACGGGCGCGGGGGCTCGGGCCGGGCCTCGATGACGGGCTTGCTCCGCGAGCGCCTGTTGTTCGGTCACGGTGCGGCGGACGACGCGCAGCGCGCTCGCCTGGGCTTCGTCGTCGGAGAGGACGCGCGCGCGTGACTCGAGCCAGGGGACGTCCTCCGCGGGGCCCCACCACCAGCCGCGGACGAGGTGGTTCGTGATGCGGGCGCCTGCCTCCAGCGTCAAATCGGGCAGGGAGACGTCGAAGACGCGCGGGGCGGAAAGGTGGGTGGTGGGCACGGAGACTCTCCGGGAGCGATGCGGGAACGGCCGTCCTGAATGCGGAGGAAGGGGAGAAGACGGCGTGCCGCCAGGTGGAGGCGCGCGGCGAGGGCAGGGAGGCGCGCGTCCAGAAACGACGGAGCCCACCAACCCTCGCGGGTGGATGGGCTCGGTGGCTCACCAGGGTCGGACGGACGTCAGCCGAACCTGGAGGGCGAGAGCCCACCCGGCATCGACATTCGACACATGGCGCTTAGCGACGTCATTGGCGCCAACGGATAAGCGCTCGTCCATCAGGAGTCAAGTCAACCCACCGCCGTGCACTGGGCCGCGACGACCTGGGGTGCGTCGTCCACGACCTGCCACACGCGCGTGTAACGGAAGTTTCCTTCGAAGGGGGCTCCCTGGAACTCACCGGATAGCGCGGCATGGACGACGACCACGGCGCCTGCGGAGAGGTAGCGGAAGTGTGTGTCGGTGAAGTCCACCCGTGTGAGGCGCAGGGCTCCCGAGCGATGCGATTCCAGGTCGGCTTCCTTGTCGAGGACGCTGCCGGTGTGGCTGACGAAGAGGAGGTCGTCGGAGAGGAGGGCGTCGAGCGCGGCGACATCGCTCGAGAGCATGGCCCGTCTCAGCGCCTCCTCCGCGGCCAGGAAATCTTCCTCTGGAAGCATGGCGCTCCTCGTCTGAGGCGACGTGCGGGGTGGGGCTGCTGGTTGTTGCACAGTGACACCTCATGTCAACGCACGCCCGGCGCGCGAGGACAGCGCAAGAACCGGGTTGCTCCACCATGTGTTGGCGGACATACGTTTTCGCGAAGCGCATCCCAGGAGCATCGGCATGGCATCCAGCGACTACGCCCGCATCGAACAAGCCATCCTTTATCTCGACGCACATGCGCGCGAGCAGCCGTCCCTGGACGACGTGGCCGCGCACGTGGGGCTGAGCACCTTCCACTTCCAGCGGCTCTTCTCGCGCTGGGCGGGCATCAGCCCCAAGCGCTTCATCCAGGTGCACACGCTGAGCTCGGCCCGTCGCCTGCTCGACGAGCGGCGCAGCGTGCTGGAGACGTCGCTGGAGGTGGGCCTGTCGGGCAGCGGCCGGCTGCATGAGCTCTTCGTGACGCTGACGTCGATGACGCCTGGAGAATACAAGCTGGGCGGCGAAGGGCTCACCGTGCGTCATGGCGTCCACCTGTCACCGTTCGGCGCGTGTCTGCTCGCCGTCTGCGAGCGTGGCATCTGTGGCCTGCACTTCCTCTCGGGGGAATCCGAGGAGGAGGCGCTCGCCTCGCTGCGCAAGCAGTGGCCGCGCGCCACGTTCGAGGCGTCCGCAGAGGACACGGCGCCATGGATGGAGCGCATCTTCCAGGCGGGGCATGGTGGCTCGGAGTCGAGCCCCTTGTCGGTGCTGGTGCGGGGCACGCCCTTCCAGGTGCAGGTGTGGCAGGCGTTGCTGCGCGTGCCATCGGGCGAGGTGACGACGTACGAGGACCTCGCGCGTGCTATTGGCAAGCCCAAGGCGATGCGCGCGGTGGGCTCGGCGGTGGGCGAGAATCCCGTGGGGCTCTTGATTCCCTGTCACCGCGTGCTGCGCAAGACGGGCGTCTTCGGGGAGTACCGCTGGGGCGCCTCACGCAAGCGGGCGATGCTGGCGTGGGAGGACTTGCGGTACGACGGCGCGCCGCTCAGCGGTATGTGAGCAGCGCGCGCTGGGGGCCCTCGAAGTGGCTGTGCTCGTTGAGCGTGGACAGATAACGGCCGCGCTCGCTGTAGATGACCTTGGTGAGGCCGCAGTTCGCCAGCGTCAGGTTGAGGCGGAAGGCGTGCTCGTCGGGGATGCGGAGCAGCTCCTGGCAGATGGCGGTGATGGTGCCCCCGGAGGTGAAGACGAGCGCGTTCTTCGACGCGCCCATCTCCTGGATGAGGGCATCCATCGCGCGGCGGCACCGCTCGCCGAAGGCGGACCAGGGCTCGGTGTACTCCGCGTCGTGCTGGCCGGCCACCCAGCGGGCCACGGCGTCGGTGAAGAGCGCCTGGTAGGCGCGCCAGGGTGACTCCGTCTGAGACAGCTCCGCTCGGAGCACCTCCGGGTCCGCGTAGCGTGGCGTGTGCCGGGCGACGATTTCCTCGTGGTCGAACTCGTTGAAGCCCGCCGTCTGCACGGCCACGGTGCCGCAGCCGTGCGCGGCAAGGCACGCCTCCGCCGTCTGCCGGTGCCGCGCCAGGGTGCCGGTGACGACGGCGTCCACGCGGGGGAGCCGCTCGCGCAGGGACTCACCGAGCACCCGGGCCTGTACGAGGCCCGTCTCCGACAGTTGGTCGTAGTTCGCCGCGCCGAACGAGGCCTGGCCGTGCCGGACCAGATACACCACGCCCATCAGCGCGCTCCCTTCCGGATGAGCCGGTGGCAGCGCCAGCCCAGGTAGTTGACCAGCACCCAGAAGTTCTTGAACGCGGGGTTGCGCGTCTGCTTGTGGTGGTAGCGGTAGTAGATTTGCTGGGCGATGACGGCGAGCCGGAAGAGGCCGAACACCTCGTAGAAGGTCCAGTTGGCGGGCTTCAGCTTCGTCTGGTCCAGGTAGTACGCCACGACTTCTTCACGCCGGAGCATGCCGGGCAGGTGCGTGGGCTGGCGCCGCGTGGAGCGCATCAGGAAGTCGTCGTCGGCATGGACCCAGTAGGCCAGCGCGCTGCCCAGGTCCATCAGCGGGTCACCCAGGGTGGCCATCTCCCAGTCGAGCACGCCGATGATGCGCGTGGGCTCCTCCGGGGCGAGCACCACGTTGTCGAAGCGCCAGTCGTTGTGGATGACGCACGTGGCGATATCCGCGGGCGTGTTCGCCTTGAGCCAGTCGCGCACGTAGCGGAAGCTGGCGACGTTCCACGTCCGTGCCTTCTCGTAGCGCGCCGACCAGCCCTCCACCTGCCGCGTGGGATAGCCCGGCCCCTTGCCCAGTGACGTCAGGCCCACGGCCGCCGGGTCCACGGCGTGCAGCTCCACGAGCTTGGCGATGACGTTGAGGCACAGCGCTCGCGTCTGCTTCGCGTCCAGCGCCAGCCCCCGGGGCAGGTGCTTGCGCGGGATGAGCCCCTCGATGCGCTCCATGACGTAGAAGTCGGAGCCCAGCACGGCCGGGTCCTGGCACAGGCCCACCATGGTGGGGACCACGGGATAGGCCGGCTTCAGCGCCTGCTGCACCGTGTACTCACGGGCCATGTCGTGCGCCGACTTCGCCTTCGTCCCCGCGGGAGGGCGGCGCAGGATGAGGTCCCGGTTGGCGTACTTCAGCCGGTACGTCCAGTTGGAGGCACCGCCCGCGTACTGCGTGACTTCCGGCGTGCCTTCCAGCGTGGGGACCTGGGCCTTGAGCCAGGCATCTACGGCGGGGAGGTTCAGCTCCTCGCCTGGGCGCACGGCGCCAGCGGGGTCGATGGTCGCGGTCGATGGCATCGGTGGGCTCTCTCCGGCTCAGCTCGGCTTTGGCTGCGAGCCGGGGCGCATGCCTCGCGTATTCCGGCGCAGCATCCACGAATAGAGCTCACGCGGCAGCAGGCGCTTCAGCCGCCAGGTCCTGCGGCCATCCGCGTGGGGCAGGACGTAGAAGCCGCGCTCGGCCACCGCGTCGAACACGTCGTTGGCGATGTCATCCGCGGTGATGGCGGAGCGCTCCAGCAGCCGCGCCATGGTGGCTCCCAGCCTCGGGTCCGTGGTGCGCAGCGAGTCACCCAGGTTCGTCTTGAAGAAGGACGGGCATACGACGCTGACGCCGATGCCGTACTCCGCCAGCTCGTTGTGCAGCGTCTCGGACAGCGACACGACGGCGGCCTTGGTCGCGTTGTAGCTGCTCATCAGCGGCACATCGAGCAGGCCCGCCATGGACGCCACATTGACGATGTGGCCGTGGCCCTGCTTCTTGAAGGCAGGCGTGAACACCTTGCACCCACGCACGACGCCCAGCAGGTTGATGTCGATGATCCACTGCCAGTCATCAATCGACACGTCCTCGATGGCGCCCGCCTGCGCGACACCCGCGTTGTTGATGACCACGTCCACGCCGCCCCACTGGGCCGTGAGCCAGTCCAGGGCCTCGCGCAGGTCCTCCTCGCGCCGCACGTCACAGCGCAGGTAATGGGCCTGGGGGGCCAGGGCGGAGAGCTCCTTCAAGGCCTCCTCGCCGCGGGTGTCGTTGACGTCGCCGATGCAGACCTTCCAGCCGGCGCGAGCGAAGCGCACGGCGATGGCCTTGCCAAGTCCGCTGGCACCACCGGTGATGAAGATGCGTTGAGTTGCCATGGCTGTCAGCTCCGGGAGAAGCCCCGCTTCGACAGCTCGATGCGGGCGATGAGACCCTTGTGCACTTCGTCCGGGCCATCCGCGAGGCGCAGGCTGCGCGCCTGGGCGAAGAAGCCCGCCAGCGGCGTATCTTGGGAGACACCCGCGCCGCCGTGAAGCTGGATGGCGTCATCCACCACCTTCTGGAGGACACTTGGCGCGACGACCTTGATGGCGGAAATCTCTGTCATGGCTCCGAGCGCCCCCACCTGGTCCATCTTCCAGGCCGCGTAGAGCGTCAGGAGCCGCGCCTGGTCGATGGCGATGCGAGCCTCCGCCACCTTCTCTCGGTTTCCCCCCAGGTTGAGGAGCGGTTTCCCGAAGGCCGTGCGCTTCATGCCCCGGTCAATCATCAGCTCCAGGGACCGCTCCGCCGCTCCGATGCAGCGCATGCAGTGGTGGATGCGCCCCGGCCCGAGCCGGCCCTGGGCAATCTCGAAGCCCATCCCCGGTCCGGCGATGATGTTGTCGCGAGGCACCCGCACGTCCTGGAAGTGGACCTCGCCGTGGCCGTGGGGCGCGTCGTAGTCGCCGTAGACGGGGAGCATGCGGCGGATGTTCACGCCCGGCGCGTCCAGTGGCACCAGCACCATGGAGTGCTGGTGGTGGCGGTCTCCTCCGGTGTCGGGCGTGCGGGCCATGAAGATGACCACCTTCGCGTTGGGGTGCCCCAGCCCGCTGGACCACCACTTGCTGCCATTGAGGACGACCTCGTCGCCGTCGACGATGGCGGTGGCCGCCATGTTGGTGGCATCCGACGAGGCCACGTCCGGCTCCGTCATGCAGAACACCGAGCGGATGTCTCCGGCCAGCAGCGGCTTCAGCCAGCGCTCCTGCTGCGCCTGGGAGCCGTACTTCCAGAGCACCTCCATGTTGCCGGTGTCCGGGGCGCTGCAGTTGAAGACCTCGGGGGCGATGAAGCTGCGACCGGTCTCCTCGGCGATGGGGGCGTACTCCAGCGTGCTGAGCCCGGCGCCGAGCTTCTCGTCGGGGAGGAACAGGTTCCACAGGCCCTGGGTCTTCGCCAGGGCCTTCAGTTCCTCCATGACGGGGGGCACGCGCCACGTCTTCCAGTCGCCGCCCTGGGCGGTGGCTCGGAGCTCTTCGTGATAGCGGGCCTCCGCCGGCAGGATGTGCTCGCTCATGAAGCGCTTCACGCGCTCCAGGTAGTCCTTGGCTCGCTCACTGGGCTCGAAGTCCATGGCCTTCATCCTGCGCATGGGGCCTTGATGCATCCAGTGAATGTTGGTCATGTGTCACCATGAAGCCTGTTCAGGGTTCGGCGCGGCTCGCCCGGCTGGACCTCAACCTCTTCCGGGTCTTTGACGTGGTGCTCAGGGAGCGGAACCTGACGCGCGCGGCGGAGGTCCTGTTCCTCAGTCAGTCGGCCGTGAGCCATGCGCTGGCCCGCCTGCGCGAGCAACTGGGAGAGCCGCTGTTCGTCCGGGAGGGGCGCGGTGTGGCGCCCACCGCGTTCGCGGAGCGGCTGGCGCCGGAGATTCGGGAGGCGCTGGCGCTGCTCGAACAGGCGGTTCATCGCGGACGCGGCTTCGACCCGCGCCGGGACGTGGGCCGGTTCACGGTGGCGATGAACGACGTGCTGGAGCCGTCGATTCTCCCGCTGCTCGTGGCTCGGTTACGGGCGCACGCGCCGGAGGTCCGCATCTCCAGCGTCCGGCTCGACCGGGCGCGGCTGGAGCGGGACCTCGCGTCGGGGCGGCTCGACCTCTCCATCGACGTGGAGCAGCAGACCGGAGCGGAGCTGAAGCGCACGGCCCTGTTGCAAGACACCTTCTGCGTGGTGAGCCGAAGCAGGCGCAAGCTGGACGTGGCGAAGTACATGGCGGCCCGGCACGTCACCGTGTCCTCGCGCCGCACCGGGCTGGCCGTGGAGGACCTGGTGCTCAGCCGCCTGGGCTACCAGCGCGACGTCGTCGTCCGGTGTCAGCACTACGAGGCCGCGTTCAAGCTCGTCGCGGACTCCGACTTGCTGCTGACGATGCCGAGGCGGCGCGCGGCGGAGTTGCACGCGCTGCTGGGCAACCACCTCCTGCCGATGCCGCTGTCACTGCCCCCGCTGGAGCTTCATGTCTACTGGCACCGGCAGGCGGATGCGGACCCGCGCAACCGCTGGCTGCGAGGCGAATTGCTCGCGCTGACGGCGTAGGGGGCCAGGAGCCCGTTGTTCGGAAATCCCGTCGGGGGTGGGGCTCGCCCCGGAAGGCGACCTGCAGCCCGCTGTTCGAAAAATCCACCGGGGTCGGGGCCCCAGGTCCGGGAGGAGGTTGGGAGGTCGCTGTTCGGAAATGTCGGGGGTTTTGCGGGCGGTCTCAACCGGTGAACGCACCAGTCAGGATGCGCTGAAGGCGAGCGCATCCGGGAGAGGTGCCCGGTGGAGAGTCGAGGCAAGCTCGGCAGGATGAGTGGAGAGGACTGGCTGGAGGTGCAGCGTGCGGTGGCCGCCGGGCAGACGCAGGAGGCGGCAGCGCGGGCGGTCGGGGTGAATGAGCGCACGCTGCAGCGCCTGTTGAGGCGTGCGGGCGGCATCCGGCGGCCGCCGCGCGTGCGCTCTGCCTTGCGTTTGAGCGTGGCCGAGCGCGAGGAGGTGTCTCGTGGCGTGCAGGCGGAAGAGTCCATGCGCGCCATCGCGCGGCGGCTG